>CANREZ010000003.1 GCA_947629745.1 uncultured Clostridia bacterium | reverse complement strand
TACAGTAAGATAGAATAGGTAAATTAGTCTGTCATTCAATATAATTGCAATTAAGATAGGAAAAGTACCGCCTTCGTTAACGGTACTTTTTTTATGCCTATAACCAAAATTTTATTATAACCAAATTTTAGTGAATTTGCCCAAAATTGCGGGTGATTTTTGGTCTATAATATTTATTTTGACAAAATAGATAATATGTAGTATAATATTAATGTATTGGAGGTGTGTTATGGAAGAAGTGAAGAATAAGGGTGATAGATTAGGCGGTCATGGTCTTACTACGAGTATAGATCCTGATCTAGTAAAAGAAGTGAAGGAAATGTCTATCAATCCAGATTCAGAATTTGAAGAAGTTACAACAATTGGAGATTCTCCATATATCGGAGTTGCGAAGATAGAGAATAGGGATGATAATCCAAAAGCAGGGAAACTCTACAAATTTTATCTATATGTGGATGTACCTGTGCGTTTTGAGATCAATTATTATCCAGATAAGTATGATTATTTCAAGGATAAGAAATTAAGGACTGTGAAGGCTATTGAGGAGCATCTAAATAATGGTGACAATATTCTCCCATTCTTGGCTCTTGTAGCAGAGAAAGAGATTGCTCATTATTTGGAAAGTGAGCAAAATATGAGAAGCTCAATTAAGAATTTGGAAAATTTAGTTAGCCCAACCTCATCTGCTTTGTTGTTTAACCGCGTTGATGTTTTTGGTGGCAAGAAGGACAGCTATGCCGCATATATTGATTTCCAAGAACTCGGCAAGGATGTGAATTTCTTAAGGAAATTTATCAAGGATACTCTAAACGAGCATTATATCCGAAAGTATTTTATTGATCCAACAGCTGCAGGAAGCGCTAAGCAGATTGATAAGAATAATTCAGCACTTTCCATCGTTGATGAATTCGTTGACGGCGTAGGCGGTTCTATTATTCGTAAATACAATTATATGTTTGCTAGCAAAACTGATGGACCTAATCCATTCTAGTAATGCAAAATTAGATACTTTTAAAAAGTAAAAAGGAGGAAGGATTATATGAGTAGTAATAATAACAACAAAAATGAAGCCTATGAACTATATAAGGAAATTAGGCACTTAATATTTGTGATAATATTTTTATTTATTACTGCAGTCGTATCCTTTGTCCAAGGATTGCTGAAATGGAAGTAATAATATAGATAGTTTATAAATAAGTAATATTATTATATTAAGTGATATTGTAATAACGAATGTAAAATTAGAAGAGTGCAAAGTTGCACTCTTCTTTTGTGTTGAATGACCTATTAGGCGCCCCGTAGTAGGGGGAGCTGGCGGAAACTTCCGCTTGAGGGGATTGTCTTCCTAAACACCTTATAATCAGGCCGCCCTTAGTAAAGGGGGCTGGATGCGTAAGCCACCTGAGGGACTAACGCGGGCTCTTATATCCATCTCATGTACCAACACTGCTGCCCAAAAATGTAAAATGACACGGCCAAATTTACCCTTAATATTTCGGTGGAAAACAAAATTTTAAAAAAAATCCGCTGTGACGAAAAAATATCAAAATTACATATTGACTTTTTCCGGGGGGGGGGTGTATAATTTTAATAACAATAGGGCTTTTAAATAGAGCACTGAAAATTTATTAAAAATTATCAAAAGGAGAAAATTATGAAAAAGTCAAAGAAAATAGGCATAATGATTGCAACAGCTGCAGCTCTAGCATCCGGCTGCGCACCAGTAGAAGATAACCAGGTTAAACCATCTTCAGATAACACCATCACACAGAATAGTAGCACGACATCTGCTAACACCACTTCGAGTGAGACCCCTACTACCAGCGAGACCCCAACTACAAGTGAGGTAGTGGATAATAGGAAAGCATATGAATTCATGCCAGCAAATGAGGTTGCAGGATTCATTGACGCAGCAGGTGCTGATGATAGTTATCTAAATATCAACTACAAAGAGGGTGAGGCTCAATATACTTTCGTCGATCCATATGGCAGAGACGCATTCCCAGAGGATGGAGTGATCAATTTCAATGTTTGCCACGATGTGACAGATGAGCAAAAGGAGGTCTACCAGATTGCAGTCAATGATGTCAATGACATACTAGTCGGCATCGGTCGACCAGATCTTAGTATCAAATTAAATTTCGGCAAAGAGTATGAAAGCTCCAGCAAATATGATGTGAATATATATCTTGATAGTCAAATTTCTCATGATATTAAAAATTCTCATCTAGATTTGCATATGGCAAAGTATTATGAAGATGATCAATTATATCTTACATACATGGATATGGTTCGTGAAACTTTTAGACATATTGCAAAGATAGGAAATATTGACAGATCTAAAGCATCATGTGCAACAATAATGGCAAATTTTAATATGAGTTCTCATATCAGAACAAATGATGTTGCTCTCGTTGCAGCAAAACTTGGTGATTATTCTACAGAAGAAAAGAAACAGAAAGTACTAAATTATATTGAGAATTATGAAGTAAGTCAAAATTGGTATCAAGAATTGATAAAAGCTAAGAATTCTTTAATTGAGGGCTTTATGACTGATATGGGTACTGATGATATGTCAGACATTGACTATAATATTGACGACAAATGGATTGCAGACATGGATATAAATTCTTATCCATCAGGTAATACAGTAGAACTTCAATATTTCGCTATAAACTTGAAAAACAATGGCGAACGCATAATCAAATCGGCATATCTTAATGGTCAAATGCAAACTGGTAATTTTACATTGAGACCATCTCAAGGTATTGAAGAAACAAATAGTCTTTCAGCTGTATATAATGTTGATGGACAATCAGTCTGGGAGATCTCACCTAGTAGTGTTGGATGTGCTTTGATATTTAACAATGATATGTACTTTATCACTGGTCAAAAAGATGTAAAAAATTATCGTGATAATTATAGATACGATACATATGGAAAATTTGGAAAGCTTCTCACAGAGGAACAACAAGAAGCTCTAAGTCAAGAAGTAGATGAAGTTTTCGGCAGTGCAGGAGATTCATTTAATAGAGATTTATTCGGATTATTCTTTGTGAATGCTAATGATTTCCGAGGAAATATCAACAAATTGTATAATGTAAATGGATTAGTGTTGAAATCTGCTTCAGGTGAGACACTTAATTTAACTGATCATGATTATGGGGATCTTGGAATAAACAATGGATATGTTATGAAAGATCCAGATAACCTATCACATTTACAGTTCTTCTTCCCAGCAAATGATAGACAAGTGCAGACATACGGTATGAGGCGTGCAGCAGATGGCATACATTGGGAGCTAGTATCACTCGGTGATGAATATCTATATGATATCGAGCTTCGTGGAGATCAAAAATATTCTGACTTCATCCAAACTCCAAGAGAGGATGAGAGAGCTTAACAATCTATAGAGAATAAAAAATTGAGTACAAAAGTACTCAATTTTTTAGTTATTAGAGAGAATTTAATTGCTAGCAATTACTCGCACGGCGATATTTAGGCTCACTGTAGGGTGGAGCTTTAGTTTTGCAGTATAATTGCCTAGCACCTTGACTTGCTCGATGGATATTTTCTTCTTATCTATATCTATTCCCATGTCACGAGATATAGCCCTAGCTACTTCGGCATTGGTCACAGCGCCAAAGAGTCTTCCTTCACTGCCACATTTTACAGCAATTGTTGCGGTGTAACCCTTAAGTTTCTGAGCAGTGTCGACTGCAGCCAGTCGCAATTGCTCCTCATGATAATCCTTTGCCACTTGGGCGTTCTTTGCCTCATTTAGAGCAGAGTTATCCCCAATGCGAGCGAGTTTGTTTGGGAGCAAATAATTTTGCGCATAGCCATTGGATACTTCGACCACTTGACCTGCCTTACCCGTGCCTTTTATATCTTTTAGTAAAACTACTTTCATACACACTTCCTTTTTTGTTAGTATAAATAACGCGGATATTTTTGTCAATCATTCGGGATAGACTATGTCTTTTTTGTCAAAAATATGTGTAGAGGTTATCTTATGGATCTAAAATGTAGGAAACTTGGTTGCAAGTACAATAAAGACTTTGCTTGTGTGAAAAAAGGTATAGCGGTGGATAGTCGGACTAATTGCAAGTCTTACACCCACGACGAGACTCGCGATACATCGACTTTGCAGGACGCGAGCCGAGATATGTTTGAAGTAGCGCCCGAGGTGCACCCATATAGGCACAATAAGCGCGTGGATATAGACTGCCATGCAAAATGTTTATTCAACGAAAACGGCAAGTGTGTGGCAAACGGCATAACTATCCAAAATAAAGAAACCGGCGCTGCCTGTATCACCGTGATAGACAAGTAGGGGATATAATCAAAAAATATAGTTTTGATACAAATACAACAAATTTTAGATTAAAAAACTAATGGAAAGAATTATTCAATAATTAGAAACACCTGATATTTAGCAAGAAATAAATATTTTTTGATTGATAACAACAATACTCAATAATTAGCATAAAAAAACTTGGAGTGATCCAAGTTTTATTTTTATTCACGTCTACTGCCCATGAATATTACAAGTAGGAATCTAACTAATTCTAGCACGGATACAAGTAGTGCTGCCACATAAGTGAGAGCTGCTGCACTGAGCACAGATTTTGCACCGGCTAGTTCTTCGCCCTCGAGGTAGCCATTTGACAATATCTTTAGCGCGCGATGTGAGGCGTTAAATTCACTAAATAGTGTGAGAAGATTGACTAACACGCTCGCACCAAATAGTCCGATTCCCGACCAGAGGAGTATATCTCCCACAATGCTGCCTGGCATAGCTGCGAAATTGAACATTAGACCCAACATCACTAGTGGCCAAAGGAAGGCAGAGGCAAAGTTGCATATAGGGATCACCACTTGGCGGACTCTAGCCGGCACATAACCACGTGCGAATTGTATGGCGTGGCCCACTTCGTGACAGGCTATGCCGATGGATGCTACATCACATCCCTCGTATACTGCTTGGGATAGAGATAGCGTGCGAGTGGCAGGGTTGTAGTTGTCGGTGAGTCTGCCCGGAATCATGCGGATAGATACATCATTTAGTCCTGCTGCATCTAGCACTGCACGAGCCATTTGTGCGGCCGTGATCATGTTTTTTGGTCGCAAGTTGCGATATTTATCGTATGTGTAGGATACACGGCTCTGGGCGTATATGGCTACAAGTAGGGCAGGGAGTATGATTATTCCCATCATGTAATACTGAAAATATCCCATTTACATCTCCTTAAATTTTTGGAACCATCCACGGATTTTGTTTGGCGTGATTATAATGCCATCGAGTAATCCTGCTAGATAAGTCATAGCAGCAGCGGATAGCAGAGAGCGAATTGCACGCATCTCTTTCTTCGTCACAAGCTCCCCATCTACTAACATATGCCTTGCTCTATTCGAGGCATTCACCTCTAGAGGGATAGTCATTATTTTTAGCAAAATATTGAATCCTAATAGCACAGCGCTCATAATAAGGCAGGTCATATCTATAGAGTATGTGTGAAAATTGCACCAGTACATGATAATTCCTGCTATAAATAGTGGCAGGATCAGGGCATTTGTAAGACGAGTGATGCGCTGTAGGGCATTGGTCACAATGAATAGTGGGTAGCGCTCATTGTGTTGTAGAGCATGTCCGAATTCGTGTGAGACAATGGCAAGGGTAGCGATGCTATCGTGATCGACTGTCTCGTCGGATAATACTAACATCTTTTGTGACGGCACGTAGCAATCGGCAATAGACCTAGACGTCCTGGCAAACTCCATGTCGTACAGCTTGTACTTATTCATATAATAATTGGACAACTCCTCGCCGTCCATACCACAAGTATTTCGGACAGTAGAGTATTTCTCATACACCCTAAATATCTTTGACCTTGAGGTTAGGACAATGAAGACGAGTGCGAGTAGCACAACTGCGATGATAAATATAAGATTTAACATTATTCTTCACCTATATATATTATATAGGACAAAACGCTAGGATCAAAGCATTTTTTATTTCACTTCGTCAATATCTACGATTTTGTGATCACATATCTCGAATATATACTTCCGGTATCCCTCGCTAGACTTCACTGTGTAGTAGTATCTATTATCTGAATATGTGTATGGGTCAGGCCAGATAGACTGGATATCTGAGAAATATTTCTCAAGTGATGAATCCTTGCAAGTAGCAAGGTTGTCGGATAAATACTTCTTCGCGTGGACGAAATTTTTCACCTCCACACAGGAGAGCAGGCCATAAGGTATCAGCCTATCTATATCTATAGGATAGGCGTGGTCAGTGCGGTACACAGGATACACTTCAGGGGCACTACTACTCGTAGTGTACACTGATACTACTCCTTGGCCCACAGGGTCGTCTAGGTATCTTAATGTGGTGATACTATCTTTGGTGATAGAGACCTTGGAACACGGGTAATATTCAGCTAATTTGCACTCTGATGTATCTATGCGCATGAATGCATAGGTATTGTCCTTCTTGGTAATTACAATTATATTATTGCCAAAAAGTGTGCAGTCTATGTCATCAAATTGCTCTAATGTGCCTGAGAATTTCAGTTTGTTGTTATCGAATAACTGGATGTTGCAGATAGGTGATTTTCCTCCACCCAGCACACACAGATAATATTTTGATAGGATAATGGAGAATATCACATTAAAGTAGTTTGGGCAAATCATAGGGATAGGCGTGTAATTGCAGTCATAGTGGTGATTGAGATACGGGATACACTCCATGCAGTCACTATCTATAATATCATCGCATGCACAGTCTAGAGTAATTGCTTGGGGCAGATAGCCTTGCGAATTTAGTGTCATATATAGTTTCCTATCCGAGATGATATCGAGTGGATGGTCGCACGTGATCACTCCCGCATACTGCCCATCGATATAGGCAATAGTGTCGATTTTGGACGTAATGTGTAAAAATTTTTTCATATAACCCTCTATATAGGAAGTATATGTAAAATTGCGGGATTATAGACCACACTGCTTGTCAATAATTGCTCTATCGGGGGACATTAGATGGAAGGAAGTGAAGAGATTAAAGGTGATGAAAAGGCAAGCGAGCAAAATAGAGATAGTACTAGCGGACCACAGGTGCTAGAATTTGGACAGAATGCGTTATCCACAGCAGATTTGCGGGATTTATTTATGGGACTTATCAATCTTGTCATATCTGACACAAGGCGAAAAGTCGAGGCAAAATATAAGCATATTATAGACGACCTAAGAAGTGAAATTCGTACAATAAAAAGCCAAATAGGACGGTAAATATTTCCTAATTTGAAGTAAAGTGTGTTACAATAACTAAAAGGATAATTTTATGCTAAAAGTTTTTTGTGACAGACACCACTATAATGCGCTGTATGAGTGCTTAGCATCGATCAGGCGTGACGATACTACGACTCACATAGTGATCACACCTGACAGGGTAAATCAGAATATCCAAAACGTGATATTCGACATCCTTGGCACACAGGTGTTATTCGACGTGGATGTGACGACGCTATCTAGGTATGTCAATCGCAATTTAGCGGATATGGGTCTAGACCATATGGTGCTAAGCAAAACGGGTGCAGTGGCTATAGTGTCATCCATTATGGAAGATGAGGAGGCCAATCTTGCCTCATTCGCTCACAGCAGATCTAGCGCACAGACTATATATGACACCATCGCGCAGCTAAAGAGTTGTAATATAACTCCAAAGGATCTAGATACAGAAGTATCTAGTGCCATTTTGTCGCAAAAATTAGCTGACCTAAAATTGATTTACACTAAGTACGAGGAGTATTTATCCCACGACTTCACAGATAGTTTCAATAGACTACATTTATTTGCTAAGTCGATAAATAGACTGGACTTGTCCCACACCAAGTTTTACTTCGTGGGGTTTGAGGATTTTACTAGCCTAAACTTTGAGATAATATTCGCACTTGCAAAGTATGCAAGCAGTGTATCAGTATCCTGCGTGTATGACCCAAAGAGAAGTTATTGTCCAAATTTTGTCTACGGCAATTTGGAGTATTTCGCACGAATTTTTGGGGAGAAAATTGAGCGAATAGGGTGCAAAAATAGGCTAAGCGCTACTGCAACATACATGCTAGATCACTTTGAGGATAAAGAGACCAAGCCGGTCGCTGGCCCTATCAAGATATCCTATGCCATAAATAGTGTAGACGAGATAGAGTATGTAGCGCGCACGATAAGGAAGCAAGTATTATCCGGCAAGAGGTATCTAGATTTTACTATACTTTGTTGCGGACTTAGTGAGTACAAGGATGATATAAAGAAAATTTTTGATACATACGAGATCCCATACTTCCTAGATAATCACATTGATGTGAATAATATCAGCGCGATAAATTTCATCAGCTCCATCCTGGATTGTCTCAGTCAAGGGCTAAATTATATAGAAGTGATGAGACTACTGGCTAGCCCATACATGCATTTTGACCAAAATTTGCTGCACGATATCGACAACAAATGCGTGGAGTTTGGACTAAAGTACAATATAACGGATTCGAAAATTTTGGCGGATTATCCCGAATTTTTGAACGCTTTAGCACCTATCAAGGAGTTAGTTGATACAAAACAAAGTACATACAGCGTATATTGCGAGGCACTAAGAAATATCCTGCTCAATCTCGATTATGAGGGAACGATCAATAGTGAATCGGCTAGATACATTACTGTGCAAGATTATGAGTCCGCGCGCGTGTTAGGACAAGTTTACTCCAAGATTATGACTGCGCTCGATGAACTAGTGAAAGTATTAGGGGATAGGCAGACATCCCTTGAGTCATTCATCGATGTGGCAAGGAGTGTGATAGAAACGCTTAGTATATCCCTGCCTCCTACCGTGATAGACAGCGTGTTTGTGGGGGATATATCCACTAGTTATATACTGGGTGCAAAGAATCTATTTATACTTGGCGCGAACGAAGGCAATTTGCCAAAATATCAGATGGATATGGGAATAATCTCCGATGTGGATATAGATAGACTTCCTTTTGGCAGTAGGATTACTCCAAGCATTGCTATGCTAAACAAACGATCTAAGTTCCGCGCCCTGTCCACTTTTGCTCTAGGGCAGAATTTGGAACTAACGTATCACACAAGCTCAGTTTCGGGCAGTGTTGAGCCTAGTTCCATGCTAAAAATATTAAATAGAATATTCGATATCACGCCATACAATATCTCAAAGGATCTGTATGACTTGGCAAGTGCCGATGGCGTCATCTCGGCTAATTTATCCAAAAAGAAGATGGAGAATAATTTTGCCACTAACCTTAGCACAAATGCGGGTGGCAGCGCATACCAGGATATGTTAGGCAACTTGCTTGGTGCCCAAGGCCAGATGCTAGTAGATGAGGCAAAGAGTGATGTGTCAGATAGCATCCAAAATGCCAAGGATATATATTTTGTCACCCATAGCAGTGTGAGTGAGTATGAGACATTCGCTAGATGCCCATATTTGCATTTCCTAAATTATGGACTAAGACTTCGTGAGAGGAAGGTGTCCAAGATTGATTCGCGAATCATCGGTACTATCATCCACGAGTTTGTGCAAAAATGGGTGGGACTGGTCGTAAAATATGACCACATAGATGACCTAGATGTGTCGGTGTATGCGACAAATATCCTAGATAGTATCCTAAAGAAAACTGATTATGCAACATTCGTGGATAGCCCGTCAAACAAGGTGCAATTGTTATCGTTAAAACGCGAGGTGATATCCCTTGCAAGGCTACTACTTGAGCAGTTATCTCACACGGGCTTTAGACCAACGGCAAAGACTTTGGAGTATAGATTTAGCAGTAAAATTGGCACAGATATCAAGATTAATATACCGGATCGGGTCGTGAGCCTAGAGGGTGTGATAGACCGTGTGGATACATGGGACAAATATTTTAGAATCATTGACTACAAGACCGGCAGTGACAGCTTTAGTTACTCCGACGTTCTATCGGGCAAGAAATTGCAACTACTGGTGTATCTTAGAGCATATGCGAACTTGTCAGGACTACTTCCTGCAGGTGCATTTTATATGCCTATCAAGGACGACTATGCCGATGATGGCAAGGGCAGTGTGCGTGGCACGCTAGATGGGTTCATGCTAAATGATGTGGATGTGGCAAGGTTGCAGGATGACACAATTAACGTGACGGACAAAGGCAGGTACATCGGCGCAAGGCTAAAGGGCAAAGGCGAATCTTTCAACGGCAAATATATGAAAAATAAATTGATTGATGCGGACGAGATAGAGGCCCTGTTAGATTTTAGTATGAAGAAATTAGAGGAGGAGTCTAGCGATATCCTTAGTGGCATATGTGATCATACCCCACTAGGGGACAAGGAAAATGACAAATCTATGTGCGCTTATTGTAAGTATAGAGGAATATGTAAGAAAGTTTTGCCAAAAGTGTATCCTCGTGCAAGTAGCGTAGATGATATCTTGGGGAGGGTAGATAGTGAGCAATAATACACAACAAGATCAGTTCATAAAAACATTTGGGACAAACATATTGTTATCAGCCTCCGCAGGCAGTGGCAAGACCTACACAATGATACAAAAATTGATGTACATATTATCCTCCACTGACCCTGATATCCATGCGGATATCAATAACATCATGGTGGTCACGTTCACCAAAAATGCAGCAGGGGAGATGAAACAACGTTTGGTGGCAGAGTTGCTTGACCGAGGAGCAAGTAGTGACGAGATAGATAGAGTAGGTGCGTCTGATATCGGCACAATCGATAGCATTGGCAATAAATTAGTCAGCAAATACTTCTATGCTCTAGGCCTTAGGCAGGGCACAACTATAGTCGACCCGAGTGAACAACAATATTTGTACTACAACGCTATTGAGCGCGTGCTTGATGAGTACAATCGTGGCGATGATCCAGATTATGTGAAACTGTATGAATATTTCGAGAAAAAACGCAGCAGTAGCAACTTAGTCGACGCTATTGTGAAATTGAATGACTTCCTAAATACCAAGGTCGACCCTGAGCAGTATGAGGCACGCTTACTTGAGCGAATATTGCAGCCATATGACAAGAGTGAGTACGTTGCCTTTGTCTATGAGTGTATTAAGGAAAAATTCAGTACTTTTGCAGAAAGGATAGAGCGTGTGCAAAGGTCGTGCATTGATAAAGGTATGCTAAAAGATAGTGCTCTTTGTGGTGCAATGATTGAGGTGTGTGAGGGCATTGCTAATTGTAAAAGTATGGCCGATATGGCGAGTGGAGTATTTGATGCTGTCATCCCTCAAGTGAGTGACGATGACTATGAGACTGACCAAGAATTGCACGGCGTGGTCGAGCAATATGCCACAGTCTTTGCAGACAAACTCGCTAAATATGCTGCGCTCATTGAGACTAAGCGCGATTATGACAATTATCAGCCACTGTATGTGGATATAGTGAAGAAATTATTTGAAGTAGTATCCAAGATCCGCGATAGATATGCAAAATCTAAGGAGACAAGAGGCCTTGTGGACTTCGTGGATATAGAGCAATATACGGCAAAATTACTCACTATTAGTGAGATACGTGACGACATAGCGGATAATTACAAGTACATATTTGTTGACGAGTATCAGGATTTCACCGAGTGCCAGGAATACATCGTGACACGCATTTCAAATGGCAAGAACCTATTCATGATAGGGGATGTGAAACAGAGCATCTATGGATTTAGGAATTGCACCCCACAGATATTCCTAAAGAAAGAGAGTGATTATAGCTTCAATAACGGTGGTGTGTGCAATAATCTGAACCTCAATTACAGGAGCGGCACAAATATATTGGAGTTTGTAAACTTCATCTTCGACCGAGTAATGAATAAGGACAATTGTGGGATAGAATATGCCTCAAATTGTGACCTTATCTGTGACCCCGATGGTGTGCAAAATGATAACCACGCGCCGATTAAGCTCGATATATTCAATAAGGCATCACGGGATTTTCCAAATGTAGATTTGCAGTCGGGAAAGATCGTGGAATACATTCGCGGCATCCTTGGCACAGATAGGCTAGATTACAAGACTAGGACGAATAAAAAGATTGATTATCGCGATATAGCAATACTCCTTAGGAATAGGACTAACGCGCTAAATATCTACTACACGCTAAAGAAATCTGGGATACCTGTGAAGATTGACTTTAAGATAGACTTATTTGCCTGCTACGAAGTGCAGATGCTAGTAGATATCCTAAAATGTGTGGCAAATGACAAGGACGATATAGCGCTTACTAGCTTCCTTGCAGGGCCGCTGTGCAAATTTTCAAGCAATGAACTTGCGATGATAAAGCAGGGGAGTGAGGGAGATAATTTCTACACGCGTGTTACCAATTACACTGGCGATAAAGATATAGAGGCGAAGATAGCAAATGCCTATAGCATCCTCCGTGACCTTAGGCAGAAATTGCAAGAGGGAAATGTAGTGAATATGCTAAACTACATGATAGATCGCTACGACCTAGAGAACATCCTGCGTGCTAGTGACAAGGACGGCAGTAGGATAACTAATGTGAAAAAATTCCTAAGCATCCTAAATAGTAGTGACAATAGCAATATTTATAGGACACTGGCGCTAATAGAATTGCTACAATCAGGTGACGGCGTGGATGTCACGCTATCCGATGATAGCAATGCAGTCACCATCATGACTATGCACAAATCAAAAGGGCTAGAGTGGCCAGTCGTCATCATCCCGTTCCTAGAGGTTAAGCCAAAAGAAGATCAAATGGAATCCATCATCGTGCAGGACGACTTTGGCGTTGGGATCAATTATAGAGATATAGATAGCAGGAGACTGCAAAGATCAATATTCTTTAATGCGACGAAACTTGCAAAATTTGAGGAAGAATATGCCGAGAGGATCAGACTACTGTATGTGGCACTGACTCGAGCAAAAAATCATCTATACATGATAGGTTGCATGGATATGTCAAAGATTGATAGGCAGCTAAGTCCTCTAGAGGATGAATATGACAACTATCTATCCATGATACTAGGTTGTATCAAAGATTCCAAGGAATACACTAGTCTAAAAGTGACAGGGTCAGCATCGGTCAAGTTATTCGGCGGATACCAATTTGACATATCAGTCCAAGAACCTAAGTTTAAAGAAGAAGAGGAGAGTGCTAAGGCTGATATCAGTGTGAGTGAAGACATGATGGATAAGATTAGGACTTATCAGAACTTCACTTACCCATATATGGACGACACAGATATTGCGATAAAAAATACTGTGACTAGCATACTTAAGGAATCCGATGACTACACGATGCTAACCGATGCTCCAAGGAAGCTCCACACATCGGATATGGCACATGGGGCTAGTGCAAATGAGTACGGCACAGCTTATCACAGAGTGCTAGAATATGCACTAACGCATCCTGATGTCGATATAGCAACCGTTCTTGATATGTTACTAAAAGACAACAAAATATCACTTGATGTCAGAAATATGCTAGATATTGACAATATAGAGCATTCCAAGCGTGATATCTTATCAAAAATTGCAAATAGGAAATATGTGTGTGAAGCACAATTTATGATGAAAGTACCACACAAGGATATCATATCGGGCAGTGGCACTGAGTCAAAAATTCTTGTGCAAGGAGTGTGCGACCTTGTGATATTTGGAGCAGGGGAGATTACACTTGTCGACTACAAGACAAATAGGCGTGACCTTGATAGCATTGCTGATATGTACGCCGTGCAGCTAGGCATATACGCTAAGGCTCTAGAGCTAAGATATGGAGTGCCGGTAAAGAAACTCATCTATTCCACATATTCTAACGCTTGGGTGGAAGTATAAAATATTGCTTAAAATTGTTAGTACAAGAAAATCTTTTGTGTTATACTACTTGTAGCATAGGTAAAATGCTTCTAGGTAAATAAAAAGGAGAAACATAATGAATATCATCGAATCGCTTATCTCATTTTTGAAGAACATCGGCAATGTGACTTGGCAGTATCAATTGTACATAGGCCTTGGCGTCCTCGTATTACTACTAGTCTTTAGCATCATTAGGTCGAATAGATCATATGAGGTGAGATTGTTAAAATCTATCAACAAGCTAAACAAATTCTTCGTGAAGAATCCTAATATCACGAAGGAAAATTTGGTGCAATTCAATAACATGATGAGGAAAGTGCCAAATACGCTAAGGTATTGTTGGTATGAATATTTGCTGAATCGTGACAAACTCCCTAGTGAATACATGGGAGCAGAGCAGGTGATTGACAAGCCATCTATGCTTGCTAATTACAAGAATACGACGAAGCACCTAAAGTCATTTACACTCATTACTTCCCTTGCGCTATTCCTACTTAGTTTCGGATATGTTGCATTCAAGAGTGCGACAATTTCAGTGGCAGATATATTCATCACAGCTGCTGCTATTCCACTGCTTGTGCTAATATTTGGACTACTATTTGTCACCTTCATGGAGACAAGATATAGTGCACTTACATCTGACTTGTACTACAGCTATCACGACTTTGAGAGGAATATCAATAAAGCGTGCTCCACACTCACATTCTTCATCGACTATGAGGTGTTATTCACCAAGAAAGAGATCCAACAAGGTCTCCCTGTCGTGCAGGAATATTTGGAGAAACGTGACCTGCTTGAGAAGCAAGCAAAAGAGAATGAAGCTATCAATAACGTTCCATTCGAGAAATACGACTTTGAGAAACTGGGTGTTGACAATTCCCTACTTATTGATAGGGCAATGCTCGAGAGTGAGAAATACATCAATGTGAAGAGAAACCTATCCGAGAGGATCAAGGCAAAGCAGATTGAGATGGAAAATCACCAAAAGCAATTTGACGAGGTCACTCGTGATTATGAGAAGAAATCTCAGGTCAGCAAAGAGAGCCTCAATCAATTGTCCGAGCAAATTCGTGCTACATCAGTTAAGATCGAGGCAAGTTATCTAGGCAATAGATTAGATAAAGAGCGTGCAAAACTACAACAGTTAAACAAAGACTACGAGATGGCACAATCTGCATTCAAGAAAGACCAAGACGCATTCCAGGCTGAGATTGACAAATTCCAAGCTGAGATTGAGAAACGTAAAACTCAAGCTGAAGAGGCTATGATTGCTGAGTGCCAGACGTATGTTAACAAGGTGTATAGCCAGGTGACTGACGCTGTAATTCATCAGACCGAGCCTGTGGTGAAGGACCTAGAGGACAAACAATTGGAGCTCCAGGAATCTGTCAACAAGCTTGAGAGCAACATTGAGGAAAAGACCACTACTAGTGAGCAATTACAAAATAGGGTGGACGAGCTAGAGGGCGAGTATCAGAAGAAATTATCTGAGATCCAAGGCCTCCAGAATGTCAAGGAATACTTCACATCAGCAGATTTTGCTGAGTATATGTCTGGTCAGAAATTCAATAAGAGTAATGGCATCTCAGCTGAGCAAAATGCTGATATTCTAAATGCAATGCAAAAGCATGAAGACCTCATGGTGGAAAATGAGAAGTTAAAGTCCGCTAATAATAACCTAAATATTGTTAACGAGAAACTCGAGAATAAGAGCCAAGAGCTCACAGTCAATATCGACGCACTCACCGATGCAAAGAATGATTTGCAGGCTGAGAACGATAGATTGCAGGCTGAGTATGAGAGCTTGTCACAATCCCTGTCCGACACTATCGATGCACTTGCTGATGGACAGGCAAAATTAGCTGAGCTAAACGCTGCTAGGAAGAAGCTAAAGGAAAACGAATCCAACACCGCAATTGACGAGAATGTGGAGAATGCGTACAAGGAAGTCGATTCCTTGAAGAAATCTCTATCTAGACTAAAGAGTTCGGTGGATAAGGCAAAGAATAATTCCACTAAGACTATTACAAACAAAGCGCGCGTGAGTACTCGTGCAAAGAAAGCTCCAGCAGAGACTGAGACTGTCACTACTACTAAGAGGAAGACTACAGTAAAGCGCAATGGCACGAAGAAAACAACGACCACTACTACAAAGAAGTCTAAGAAATAATCAAAATAAAAAGGGTGTCTTATGACACTCTTTTTTATGTGATATTATATATCAAAAGGTTGTTAAAATTTCTGTATTTATCTAGTTATATGCTACATTTTACACTCTAATGCTGCACTCTTGTAGTGTGCGGAGTTTGCCGGCGAGCCTAGCATTTTCTATGATCGTGTCATTGACCATTTGATTTGGTCTTGCTATGACAAAGCCACTTGAGTCAGCGACAACGCGGGTCACTGTGCGACCGAGCAGGGTAGATTTGTCCACATATCTATTTGGATAAGTATTTGGGGCTAAGATACTTGGCAAGACCGGCTGAATAGTAACTACTTCGGGTGTATCAATAGTTTTTGTAGGCAGAGACTTCCTAGGAGCAAAAGAGGAGTACTTTTTTGCCTCGTTTTTTATAAGCAGGATATTTGAGTTGAAGCACACCACGTCTTGGGCAGTAAAATTACCTACACTCGTAGAGAATGTCGTCACTTTGTGCGATTCATCGAGCACTAGGTCAGTGACTACACCCATATGTCTTCCCAGTGTGTCATAGGCTTCGTTGCACAAAGGGTTGTGATAGCCAAGTAGTTCTAGGTCCATCTCGCTCTTTAGCCTAAGGGTGGAGATATTCTTGATGCTGACATCTTCAAAAATATTGAATATATCCCTCATATTTAGCACCCAGGTGATATTCTCGTTGTCGTCTTCTTCCACTATGATGGCGTATTTTGCGCGCTTAGATTTGCTGTCAAGCAGGATATTTGTCACTGTCCCACAACATTTTAGGTCATACATTGACACCACCTTTTTGCCTATGATGTCGGATAAATTCATCATTCTTGCCCTCCGTCTATGTTTATTTATATGAGAAAAAATTTTTGAATAGTCTATCTTTTAGATAAATTTTGTAAAAGTAAATGTAAGATATTGTAGTCTTGTGGGATATTTTTGGAATATACACTAGCGGATTTCGGGATTTATTTTTAAATTTTTGGATAGAATGATGCACAATTGCGTTTGCATAAAAATTTCTCGGTGTGCTATACTGCAATATAGGAGAAAACATGGGATTCTTTTCTAAGGTAAAACGATTATTTTCATCCACTATATCACTTCCAAATGACGCAAGTGACGACCTAGTGAGTCCATATTCGCTAAAACGTGCCAAATACAAGGTTAATAAGAAAATTTCCGTCCCGATGGACTATTTAGCAGCATTCGTCATCAATGATCGTGTCTGCGACTTGCTAGAACCAGGGGAGTATGTGCTAAACTTCAATTCCATCCCAAATACTTTTAGGAAGAATAAGATGGACAAAGTGCCAAACAACGGCCGTGCGAAGAAGTTTTTCTATGTCGATATCTACTTCGTCAATATGGGCAAGATGACCGATATGTATTGGAAGAGCCCTAGTAGGTTTAAGTTAAAGACCGAGCAATTTGGCAAGATAAAGGGATATTTTGAGGGAACTGCGACATATAGGGTGCTTGACACGAGCGGATTATTGCGTATAATACTCATGGACTATCCATTCATTAGGTCCCATCTTGCTGCTAACGTCATAGCAGATCTCATCGGCCAGACAGTGAATGACTATATAGCTGACGCAACCATTCCATTTACTACAATGCTTACGGATAACTACACACTATCTACAACGCTAAAGGATTATGTCGCGCCACGCCTTGAGGAATGTGGCATTGAGATACTATCACTATCCGTCACATCCATCAATTTGAAGAAGAAAGAGCAGATGCTTGTCAATCAGTATCTATCTGAATATAGGCGAAGTAATATTGAGAAGCAGAGGATGGATATCACTCTTCCCGAGACGCCTGACAAAGTGGAGAATCTAGATGAGAATATCGCGTCTCAGCTTAGCGATTACACAGCAAGCGAGGTGGAGAAAGCTCCATCTTTTGAGGAAGAAAACAAGGATACTGGTGCTGATGTGATTCTTAGGAGGCGGGGTAGTGCGCCAAATGTATCGGCTGACAACAACGTCACTATGCAAAAGGTCGATGTCGAGGGCGCATTCTCGGATATGAAAGAAAATTTGCGTCAATGCAGATATTGTGATAAAATGATAGGAGTAGAGTACAAATATTGCCCATATTGTGGCTTTAAACAGGAGTAGAATTATGAAAAGCAAAGTAACGAAAAAGGAAGTAAAATTAACTAATAACAAGAATTATAAGAAGATAACAAAGACCATGACCTTAGGAGAGGTGCTGGAGAATTATCCAGGTGCTGACAAGGTATTTATGGGCTTTGGGATGCACTGCTTCTCTTGCCCAATGAGCCAGATGGAGAGCATTGAAGAGGCTAGCATCATCCACGGCATTGATCTAGATCTGATGCTAAAGAAACTAAATGAACTGAATAAGTAATAAAATTTGTCACATATTGTGACATTTTTTATTCGCGCGCGCACGCACACGCGGACATATATTATTCGCGTACGCGTAGGCAATGCTTTAGGTGTAATGAGTTACTAATTAGCCATATTCTCTATATACATAGAAGGGTGCAATTTACACGAAAAAAATTTTGTAAAAATTGTGTTGCAAAAGTATTGACAAGAGGCCGTATTTTGGTTAAACTATGATTGCTGTAATATGGGATAGATAGGCGAAGTTGCCTTGATTATGCCAAAAATCAAGGGGAATTTGCCTTGACAAGTGTGGATGCCAGCGAGCATCTGCGACCAAAAATTACATATTTTTTTTGAGTTACAGCACGAAACACCCGGGAGAGTGTACTTTATGAATATGTAATAATATATTTTGGGGAAAGTTTTATAGAAAAAGGAGAAACTATGGCAACACAAAAAATTAGAGTAAAACTAACTGCGTATGACCACAACTTGATTGACCAGGCTAGCAAGAGAATAGTTGACACGGCAATTAAGTTTGGCGCAAAAGTAAGTGGACCAGTTCCACTTCCAACAGACAAAGAAGTGGTCACCATCTTGCGCGCTGTCCACAAGGACAAGGATAGCCGTGAGCAATTCGAGCAAAGGACACACAAGAGGCTCATCGATATTTATAGCCCAAGTGGCAAGGCAGTCGATGCTTTGACCAAGCTGGAACTTCCAGCAGGCGTGAATATCAATATCAAATTGTAATAGGGAGAAGGAAGAGAAATGAAAAAGGCAATATTAGGTAAGAAACTTGGTATGACCCAAGTCTTCACCAGTGAAGGACTAGTCGTCCCTGTTACTGTGGTGGAGGCAGGTCCATGCTATGTATCACAAGTAAAGACAGTAGAGAAGGACGGCTACAGCGCAGTGCAACTAGCATTTGACAAGGTCCGTCAATCATTAAAGAACAAAGCTGAACTTGGTTTGTACAAGAAAGCAGGTCTTGATCCTACTAGATATCTAAAGGAATTTAGACTAGAAGGCGCAGAGAATATGCATGTCGGTGACACAGTCACATGTGCAGTATTCACTGAGGGAGAATTAGTTGATGTCACAGGTACATCAAAGGGCCACGGCACAAGCGGTGGTATCAAGAAATGGAATTTCCATCGTCATCGTATGACACATGGTAATGGTCCAAATCATCGTCACATCGGTTCCAGTGGTAGTAACACCGGAGTCGCAAAAGTCTTCAAAGGCAAGAAGCAATATGGCAGATGGGGCAATGAGACCGTCACTATGCAAAATCTAAAAGTAATCAGAGTTGATGCTGAGCGCAATCTTATCCTCGTGAAAGGAGCAATCCCAGGGGCAAAAGGTTCACTCGTATGTATCAAAGATGCAGTGAAGGCATAGGAGGAAGACATAATTTATGGCAACAGTAAAAGTTTATAGTCTGCAAGGCAAAGCAGTGGGCAGCATGAAGCTTAGTGATGAAGTGTTCGGCGCTGAGTACAACGAAGGCTTGATCCACGAAGTAGTCGTAGCACAACTTGCTAATGCAAGGCAGGGTACTAAGAGTACACTTACTAGATCCGAAGTGCGTGGACATTCCAAGAAACCTTGGAGACAAAAGCATACCGGTAGAGCACGTCATGGTTCGACCAAGGCTCCACAGTGGAAGGGCGGCGGAGTAGCATTCGCTCCAAAGCCAAGAGATTTCTCAAAGAAAGTTAACAAGGAAGCACGCAGAGTGGCATTCCGTTCAGCAATTAGTGCGAAATTGAATGAAGGCGACCTAATCGTGATCGACGGACTTGATATCGAGGCAAAGACCAAGGCAATGGCGCAAGTTATGGAAGCATTAAAGTTAGATAAGACTGCGCTATTCGTCACAAATGGTGTCAACGAAAATGCTCTAAGGGCAGTGGGCAATATCCCAAATGCTGATATCGAGACAAGTGACCTACTTAGCGTATATGACCTTGTTGCTTGCAACAAATTGGTGCTAACCAAGGATGTAGCAAAATCTATCGAGGAGGCATATAAGGCATAATGAATTACACAGATGTTATCATTCGCCCGCTTTTGTCCGAGAAGACATACAAGGACATTGCAAACAAGAGATATACTTTCATCGTGCATCCTGATGCAACGAAGATAGATGTCAAGATTGCAGTAGAGCAAGTATTTGGCGTAAAAGTAAGTAAAGTAAATATCGCACGCGTAGGCGGCAAGTTTAGAAGACATGGTGCAACAAGTGGTTATACTTCGGATTATAAGAAGGCCATAGTTACACTGACAAGCGACAGCAAGGCAATCGAGTTCTTCGAGAGTCTAGCATAGGAGTAAGGAGATATATAATGGCTATTAAGAATTATAATCCAACCACACCATCCCGTCGTTTCTACACCACAATTAAGAATGATGAAGTTACCAAGAAGACTCCAGAGAAGTCCCTCTTAGTATCAAAGAATCATAGTGGTGGTAGGAATAACCAAGGAAAGATCACTGTGCGTCATATCGGTGGTGGAAATAGAGTTAAGTATAGGGTAATTGATTTTAGACGCAACAAAGACAATATCCCTGCAAAAGTAATTGGAATTGAATACGATCCAAATCGTACTGCAAACATCGCGCTACTTCAATACGCTGATGGGGAGAAGAGATACATACTCGCTCCAATCGGTCTAAACGAAGGCGACGAAGTGATGAGCGGTAACGAAAATATTGAGATAAAGGTGGGCAACTGCTTGCCATTATCCCAGATGCCAGTGGGAATAGTTATCCACAATCTAGAGCTAAATCCTGGCAAGGGCGGACAATTAGTCCGCGCTGCTGGAATGGAAGCAAGACTAATGGCAAAAGAAGGCAAGTATGCAACCATCAAGATGCCAAGTGGCGAGATGAGAATGGTGCTAGGCACTTGTCGTGCTACTATTGGACAGGTAGGCAATGCTGAGCATGAGCTAATGACTCTGGGCAAGGCAGGCCGCAAGCGTCATATGGGTACACGACCAACCGTTCGTGGTGCTGTCATGAACCCAATTGACCATCCACATGGTGGTGGTGAAGGTAAGAACCCTGTGGGACACAAGTCTCCACTCACTCCATGGGGCAAACCTGCTCTTGGCATGAAGACCAGAAAACACAAGAAGCATAGTAACAAAATGATTGTTACTCGTGCGAAGAAGTAGGAGTAGACTATGAGTAGATCATTGAAGAAAAAACCTTATGTAGAGCAAAGGTTATTTGATAGAGTAAAGAAGATGAATGAAAGTGGCAAGAAGCAAGTCATCAAGACTTGGTCACGTTCATCTACTATATATCCAGAGTTTGTCGGTCACACGATTGCTGTGCACAATGGCATCAAACACATCCCAGTATATTGCACAACCGATATGATTGGCCACAAATTAGGTGAGTTTGCACCTACCAGGACATTTAAGGGACATTCGGGCGACCGAGTAGCAAAAGGTAAATAGGAGGGGATTTAGATGGCAACTAGAATGAAAGTAAAGTCTGAGAAAAGACAGCAAAACAAAGATACCCGTCCATATGCTTGCTCCAAGTATGTCCGTATGGGTGCTAGTAAGGCAAAGCGTGTCCTTGACACGATCCGCGGCAAGAGTTATAGCGAAGCTCGCGCACTTGTAACTCATAGCACAAGTGCTAACGCAGATGCAATACTCAAGGTATTAGACAGTGCAGCAGCAAATGCTGAGCACAATCAAGGTCTAAACAAAGACAATCTATATGTCGCTGAGTGTTATGCAAATCAAGGTCCATCATTTAAGCGTGCATTATTCCGCGCAAAAGGTGGAGTAGATACTATAATAAAGAGGACTTGTCACATCACAATTATACTTGATGTGGCCAAATAAAGGAGTATTGGATGGGACAGAAAGTTAGTCCACATGGACTTAGAGTAGGTGTTAATAAGGAATGGAGTTCCTCTTGGATCGCTAACAAGAAGGATACCTCAAAGTACTTAGTAGAGGATCACAAGATCCGTGAAGCACTAAATAAGAAATACAATGCTTGCAGTATATCTCTCATCACTATCGAGAGGACGAATACTAGATTGATTGTCAATATCTCCACCAGCAGGCCAGGTGTACTCATCGGTCAAAAAGGTGCAGGAATTGAGGATATCAAGAAGTTAATCAGCAAATATACTGACAAGAAGAATATCAGCATCAACATCCTAGAGGTGAAGAAGCCTGATCTAGATGCTGAACTTGTTGCGCAGAGTATCGCAAGTCAACTTGAGAAACGTATGAGTTTCAAACGCGCTATGAAGCAAGCTATGCAGAGGGTGATGAAAGCCGGAGCAAAAGGTTGCAAGATCATGGTGTCAGGCCGACTTGATGGCGCAGAAATTGCACGTAGTGAGCACTATCATGATGGTAGTCTGCCACTAACGACACTAAGGAGTGATATCGACTATGCTGCATGCAAAGCTCGTACCACTTTTGGTGTGATTGGTGTGAAAGTTTGGATTTGCAAAGGCGAGATCCTTGGCAAGAAGACCACACCTATCGAAGGAGGTAATAACTAATCATGTTAATGCCAAAGAGAGTAAAGAGGAGAAAGCAATTCCGCGGTCGTATGAAAGGTCATGCTACTAGGGGAAACAAGATCGCATACGGCGATTTTGCACTAGTTGCTACCGAGTGCTGCTGGATGACCAGCAACCAGATCGAGGCTGCGCGTGTTGCTATATCTCGTTATACAAAAAGAGGTGGGAAGATGTGGATAAATGTCTTTCCAGACAAACCAGTGTCAAAGAAACCTATCGGCACCCGTATGGGTAAAGGTAAGGGTTCACCTGAATACTGGGTTGCAGTTGTAAAGCCTGACAGAGTTTTATTTGAGATTGCAGGAGTGCCAGAGGCAGATGCTAGGGAAGCCCTAAGACTTGCTTCACACAAACTCCCTTGCAAGACAAAAGTTATATCTTCGGCTGAACAAAAATCTGTGGAAGGTGGTAACGAATAATGAAAGCAAAAGAATTCAAAGAAATGACTAATGAAGAATTAGCATCAAAACTAAAATCACTAAAACAAGAATTACTAAATTTGCGTTTTGCAAATGCGACCGGACAACTTGCAAATCCAATGCAAATCCGCGTCTGCAAGAAAGACATTGCTCGTGTACAGACCATTCTTACAGAGCGAAAATTAAAAAGTAATGAAGGAAGGGCATAATTATGGAAAAGATCGAGAGAAATAGCCGTCGTACTTTGATAGGTACAGTTGTGTCCGACAAGATGGATAAGACTGTTGTCGTAGCACTCGTGGAGAATCGCCGTCACCCTGTCTATGGCAAGGTCTACAAATTCACTACTAAATACAAGGCTCATGATGAGAAAAATGAATGCCATGTAGGTGATACCGTAGAGCTCATGGAGACTCGTCACTTATCTCGTGACAAGTACTATAGAGTAGTGCGCATCATCGAGAGAGCAAAATAAGGAGTAAAAGTTATGATACAACCACAATCAGTTTTAAAAGTCGCAGATAACAGTGGTGCTAAGACTATAATGTGCATTAGAGTGCTTGGCGGATCATTTAGAAGAAGCGGTAACATTGGAGATGTCATTGTGGCATCAGTCAAGACGGCTACTCCAGGTGGCACTGTGAAAAAGGGCGATGTAGTCAAGGCAGTTATTGTGCGTAGCGTAAAGGGTGTCAGCCGTGCAGATGGCTCCACACTCAGATTCGACGAGAATGCTGCTGTCATCATTGACAATCAGAAACAGCCAAGGGGAACACGTATTTTCGGACCTGTGGCAAGAGAACTTCGTGATAGAGGATTTACAAAGATTATTTCCCTAGCACCTGAGGTATTATAAGGAGATAGAATATGACAAAGTTACATATTAAGAAAAATGATACCGTAGTAGTTTTGGCTGGTGCAGACAAGGGAAAGACAGGCAAAGTGCTTAGCGTTTTGCCAAAAGAAGGACGCGTTGTTGTCGAGGGAGTGAATATCATTTCTCGTCACAAGAAGCCAAGGAATGCTCAGGACAAGGGCGGCATCATGAAAGCTGAGGGCAAGATCAGTGCAAGCAATGTGCAATTAGTTTGCCCATCATGCAAGAAAGCTACCCGCGTCGCACACAAGACTGATGGGGACAAGAAAGTCCGCGTCTGCAAGAAGTGTGGGGCAGTGCTAGATACTGCTTCGGCAAAGAAGACAGCAAAGGCAGCAAAACCTGCAAAGTCCGCTAAATCTACTGCTACGAAAGAAGCAAAGAAAGAAGTAAAAGAAACTAAACAAGACACCAAGGTCACAAAGGCTGTAAAGGATACTACGAAGAAGAGTACCGGAGCAGTAAAGACCAAGAGTGTGTCAAAGTCTACAAGGAGGGTGTCAACTAATGGCTAAGAAAGATAATAGGCTATATCAACGCTACGTCAGTGACGTTGTTCCTGCCATGATGAAGAAATTTGGCTATAAGAACAAACTCCAAGTCCCACGTCTAGAAAAGATCGTGGTCAACCGTGGACTAGGTGATTGCAAGGGTAATACCCAATCATTTAATAAAGCAGTTGAGGAACTCGCTCTGATCACTGGTCAGAAGCCATATGTGACCTCGGCAAAGAAATCTATTGCAAATTTCAAACTCCGTGAGAATGAGAAGATCGGAGCAAAAGTTACATTGCGTGGACAGATTATGTACGAATTTTTGGACAAACTTATCAACATCGCACTCCCACGTACACGTGACTTCCAAGGCGTATCCACCAAGTCTTTTGACGGCCGTGGCAACTATGCACTTGGTCTAAAAGAGCAAATTATGTTCCCAGAAATTTCTTATGAAAAAGTTGAGAAAATTCGTGGAATGGATGTCATCATTGTGACAACCGCAAAATCCGATGAAGAGGCAAGATCCTTGCTAGATTTGCTAGGATTCCCTTTCAAGAGATAAGGAGTAAGGAATGGCAAGATTAGCATTAAAGAATAAGCAACAAAAACCGCAAAAGTATTCCACACGCGAGTACACTCGATGCAAAATTTGTGGACGACCACACAGCGTGCTCAGGAAATACGGCATTTGCAGAATTTGTTTTAGAGAACTCGCCTACAAAGGGGAAATCCCAGGCGTGAAGAAGTCAAGTTGGTAAGGAGGTATAGTAATGTTAGTTTCAGATCCAATCGCAGATATGCTCACTCGTATGAGAAATGCTTTGACTGCAAAGCATGACAGTGTTACCATACCTGCATCCAAGATGAAGATCGCTATCATCAATCTTCTAAAGGAAGAGGGCTACATCGAGAATTTTGAGGTAGTCGGTGAGGGCGTAAAGAAAGACATTGTAGTAACATTCAAGTTCGGTGAGAACAATGAAAGAGTTATCAATGGTCTAAAGAGAATTAGCAAGCCAGGTCTTAGGATCTATGCAAGTTGTGATGACTTGCCAAAGGTGCTAAATGGTCTAGGAATTGCTATCATATCCACTAGCAAGGGTATAATGACAGACAAGCAAGCGCGTGCTGCTCGTATGGGCGGGGAAGTACTTGCTTATGTGTGGTAGGAGGTAAGGTAGTATGTCAAGAATCGGAAGACAACCTATCGCGATCCCTGAGGGTGTCACAGTTACTGTTAATGGCAAGGAAGTCACAGTATCAGGCAAACTCGGAACGCTAAAGAAGGTAGTAGATAGTCATATCTCCTGCGAAGTAAAAGATGGTCATGTGTATGTGACCAGGCAGAGTGATGAATACAAGGCACTCCATGGCTTGTATAGACAACTCATAAACAACATGATAATTGGTGTCCATGATGGATTTAGTAAGAAAATATTAGTTCATGGCATTGGTTACAAGGGCACTCAGCAAGGTAGTGACATCGTGCTAAACATTGGATTCTCACATCCAGTGATTCTAAAGGCAGTTGATGGCATCAAACTATCCGTTGACAAGAGTACCGCCCCAAATAGTGACTTTGAGATCACAGTATCAGGTATTGACAAGGATTTAGTTGGTAAATTTGCATCTAATGTAAAGGATATCAAACCTGTCGAGCCATATCACCTATATGGTATCAGATACGCAGACGAAGTCGTAATGCAGAAGGAAATTAAGTCAGGTAAGAAATTAGGAGTATAAGTATGATTAATAAGGAAAATAAGAACAAAGTCCGAAGCAGACGTGCTAGTACGAAGCACAACAAAGTCTTTGGTACTTCACTTAGACCAAGACTTAGCGTACATCGTAGTTTGACAAATATTTATGCTCAAATTATTGATGACGAGAAGGGTATTACACTTGTTTCTGCATCAACACTTGACAAGAATTTGGCAACAAAGTTGAATGGAAAAAATAAAAAGGATGCTGCTTTCATCGTGGGTGAGACCATTGGTGCACTCGCAAAGAAGAAGGGCGTGTCCGCTATAGTCTTTGACCGCGCTGGTTATCTATATACCGGTAGAGTCCAAGCACTAGCAGATGGCGCAAGGAAAGCAGGTCTAAAATTTTAAGGGGTGAATCATGCAGAAAACTGAAAGTAAGAAACCTGAGGGGAGAAAGCCAAGATTTGAAAAACGCCCAAAGGTTGATGATGGGCTAGACAAGCGACTAATCTGTGTCAATCGTGTCACAAAGGTCGTAAAAGGTGGCAAGACCATGAGATTTAGCGCCGTAGTTGTCATTGGTGACAAGAATGGCAAGATCGGTCTTGGTACAGGAAAGGCAGCCGAAGTCCCTCAAGCAATTGAGAAGGCTACACAAGCTGCAAAGAAGAAGATGTGCAGTGTAGCATTGGCAGGCACAACTATTCCACATGAGGTCACAGGGCATTTCGGCAAGAGCACGATTATCATGCTCCCAAGTGCTGAAGGTAATGGTGTCATCGCAGGTGGTGCTGTTCGTCCTGTCGTGGAACTATGTGGTATCAAGGATGTTACAGCAAAGGTCCATGGCTCGAAGAACAAGATAAATTGCGTCCGCGCTACATTTGATGCATTAACGAAATTAAGGAATGTCGAGACAGTTGCACGCCTCCGTGGCAAGGCTGTCGACGAGATTAGATAAGAGGTGCATTATGGCAGAAACTAAGAAAACTCCGGCAAAGACACCGGCAAAGAAAACTAGTGCTAAACCTAGCACCGCAAAAGTAACCGCAAAGGCAACTAAGCCTGCAGCAAAGCCTGCTACTAAGGCAGCAGCACCTAAGAAAGAGGTAAAAGCTGCTCCAAAGGCAGCTGCAAAAACAGCTCCAAAGACTGCAGCTAAGAAAGAAGTAAAGACAGCACCTAAGAAAGAGGTCAAGGCAGCTCCTAAGGCAGCAAAGCCTGCAGCAAAAGTGGAAGCTAAAGTTGCACCTAAGACCGCAGTAAAGGTGGAAGCGAAAGCTACAAAACTTGAGGTCAAGGCAGCCCCAAAAGCAGCCGCACCTAAGGCAAAGAAAGCAAAAGTGCTAAGCAAGGCAAAGAAGACTTTGAAGGTTACATTAGTCAAGAGCCCAATCGGCTATGACAAGAGACAGGCAAAGGTCGTTCGCGCCCTTGGTCTAAATAAATTGAATTCTACAAACTTGTTAGTAGATAACGAGTGCACCCGTGGAATGATCGAAAAGGTCATACATTTGGTGAAAGTGGAGAAGGTAGGTTAGAGTTTTATGAAGTTACATGAAATGGCTCCATCCAAGGGTAGCAAGCACGCTCCAAAGAGACTAGGACGTGGCATTGGCTCAGGACTTGGTAAGACCTCAGGAAAGGGACAAAAAGGCCAAAACTCTCGTAGTGGTGGCGGTGTCCGTGTAGGATTCGAGGGTGGTCAAATGCCACTCGATAGGAGACTACCAAAGAGAGGATTCAATAATTACAATTTTGCTAAAGAATATAGCATTATCAATGTTAGTGACTTAAATAAATTTGACAATAATACTGTTGTGACAGAAGAGTTGTTACAAAAGAAGAATATCATCTCCAAGGTCGCGCCATATGGTGTGAAAGTGCTTGGCAATGGTAAACTAGAACGTACTCTAACAGTCAAGGCTCATAAATTCTCTGAGTCTGCTATTAAGAAGATCCAAGAGGCTGGTGGAAAAGTCGAGGTGTTATAATGTTTAAGACACTAGTTGAAGCATTCAAGATAAAAGATCTAAGGAAGAAAATTTTTCTCACCCTTGGACTTTTGCTCATCTATAGGATAGGATGTTGGATACCATGTCCGGGACTAAATGTCAGTGAATTTGACACTATTACTAGTGAAGGGTTCATGGGACTACTTTCCGCAGTGTCAGGTGGCGCACTTGCAAATGGTGCAATACTTGCACTTGGTATCTCACCATATATCTCGGCTACAATTATTGTGCAATTGCTCACAATGGCAATCCCTAGTTGGGAGAGACTTGCAAGGGAAGGCGGAGAAGAGGGCAGGAAGAGGATTGGTCTATACAATCGTATTGCAGCCCTAATACTTGCTACCGTGCAGGCTATTGCAATTGTGTTGTCATTTAATGGTATTATCAACGCCCATATGTTTGGTGTCACTGCACCTACTTGGGTGATTGGAATGTTCGTTGTCATAATGTTAGTCGCAGGATCCATGTTTACATACTGGATCGGTGAGAAGATAACCGAGATCGGAGTTGGCCAAGGCGTGTCCTTGCTAATATTCGTGGGTATTCTATCTACAGCAACAAATTCTATTTTGAATTCTATTATCAATATCTTCCAGGGCAACCTAGAAGACCTATGGTACTTGCTAGTATTCCTAGCAGTGCTAGTAGTCGTCTTTGCATTCATTGTATGGATTGACCTTGCTGAGCGCAAGATTCCAGTACAATATGCAAAGCAAATTAAGGGTAGGAAAATGTATGGCGGACAGAGCACATATATTCCGGTCAAGATCAATGCAACCGGTGTTATGCCTATAATATTCGCTACAACACTTCTCTCCTTCCCACAAATGATCATGAGTCTAGTGCCGGCATGGCGTGATGCATATCTATGGTATGGCACGTACATGGGTGCAGGTTCATGGCCATATCTAGTAGTGGTCGCACTGTTAATCCTTGCGTTCTCATATTTCTGGGCACAAGCACAGTTTGACCCTGAGCGAATCTCAAAGGATATCCAAAGAAACGGTGGATTCATCCCAGGACTTCGTGCAGGTAAGGCTACTAGTGATTACATCCGACGAATTGTAAATCGTATGACGTTATTTGGAGCAATATTCCTAACGATTATATTCATCGTGCCAAGCTTGCTATTCAAGGGCTTTGGTGCAGACGACACACTGATCAATGCATTCTCCACAACTGGACTGCTCATCGTGGTGTCCGTTGCTATCGAGATAGACAAGAGTTTGCAGAGTCAGATGCTCATGCGTTCTCACAAAGGATTCTTGAATAAATAGCCTAAATTATTGCGATATTTAGCGAAATATTATATAATATTAGTAGGATTTTTATGAAAATTGTATTGTTAGGTGCGCCAGGTTGTGGCAAGGGTACTCAAGCCCAGATTTTATCTAAATATCTTGGTATCCCGCACATCTCTACGGGTGAAATATTCCGTAGCGCGATGGATGCTGGGACAGAACTTGGCACACTAGCAAAGACATATATTAGCCAGGGAGCACTTGTCCCTGACACAGTTACAACCAATTTGGTGAGGGAAAGACTAAATAGGAAAGACTGCGAGCATGGATACATACTCGATGGCTTCCCAAGGAATATTTCCCAAGCAAAAGCATTAGACAAGATGCAAGATATAGACTACTGTATATATTTTGACATAGACCTATCAGTATTAAAGGATAGGATACTAAATCGTTTTACGTGCAAGGATTGTGGAGCGGTGACGAATTCTGCTAGCACTACTTGTCCAGTATGTGGTGGGGCACTGTATAGGCGCGCTGACGACAACGAGGACACACTAAATAGTAGGCTAGATACATTCACTCGTATCACTTATCCATTGCATGATTATTACAAAAGGCAAGGCAAACTCATTACCGTAGATGCGTACCAGACACGAGATGATGTGACAAAGAGCATTTTGAGTAAATTAGGAGTGCAGGAATGAGGTTAGTAAAGAGCGAAGACGAGATCGAAAAGATCAAGCGTGCGTGTAGACTCACAGCCGACACGATAAAGGAAGTTGGAAAGCACATCCGAGTTGGTGTGTCTACTAAGGAATTAGATGAGGTTGCATATAGGTATATCAAGGCGCATGGCGGCAAACCTGCTTGCCTTGGATATAATGGATTCCCTGCCAGTATCTGTGCTAGCATCAATGATGAGATCGTCCATGGTATCCCAAAGGATTATAGGAAACTAAAGGATGGAGATATCATAACAATCGACTTGGTGGTAAAACTAGACGGATTCTGCGGAGATAGTGCTAGGACATTCCTAGTTGGGAATGTTGACCCAGCAGTAAGAAAATTAGTCGAGGTAACGGAGCAAAGTTTCTTTGAAGGTATCAAGGATATCAAGAGTGGTTCATATGTAGGGGACATTTCAAGTGCCGTCCAAACCTATGTAGAAAAACACGGATATTCCGTAGTACGTGAACTAGAAGGTCATGGTATAGGACACTCGATGCACGAGCCTCCCGAGGTGCCAAATTTTGGACACGCCGGTGGGGGAGAAAAACTCGTATCGGGCATGACAATATGCGTGGAGCCTATGGTGAATATGGGCAGGCGTGATGTAGTCTTCCTAGACGATGGCTGGACATGTGTTACAAAAGACGGATTACCAGCATCACATTATGAAAATACCATACTCATTCGTGACGATGGAGTGGAGATTTTAACATAAATTGATGCTAAACCGCCCAAATTATGCTAGATATTGATATAAATATTGCAAAATTTCGTTTATTGTAGTACAATATCATGTGTAGTGAAAATTTTGGCGAGGATTATGTAAATGTCATATATGCCAATGGGCTTAATTATGACTGCTTAGGGAGGCAAAATTAGTGTCGAAGCAAGATATCATTAAGACAGAGGGTGAGGTCGTGGAAGTGCTAAGGAATGCGAATTTCAAGGTGAAACTTCCTAATGGCTACATCATCACTGCGTATATCTCAGGTAAACTCTATATGAATAATATAAAGATACTAGTGGGAGACAAAGTGCTAATCGAGATGTCACCTTATGACTTAACAAAAGGCCGAATATATTGGCGTGTATAAATCGTAGGAGAGGAAATTATGAAAGTAAGACCATCAGTAAAGAAAATGTGCGATAATTGCAAGATAGTCAAGCGTAATGGCCGTGTCATGGTCATTTGCTCGAAATATCCAAAGCACAAGCAAAGACAAGGCTAAGAATATAAATTCAAAAATAATCGTGCGGCTAGGCGGCTTATGTATCTATACATACTAGCACGCGCGTAAATATATTTTACATTATTTAAAATTTTTAATGGAGGAAAATAATGGCTCGTATTGCGGGAATTGATCTACCAAGAGAAAAGAGAGTGGAAATAGGACTCACTTATATCTATGGTATTGGCAGGCAGACTGCTAACAAGATTTTAGCTGCTACTAAGATAAATCCAGATACTCGTGTGAAAGATCTCACTGAAGAAGAGATTGGTGCACTCACCACATATATTCAGAAGAATTGTGTCACCGAGGGAGACTTGCAAAGAGAAGTATCCTTGAATATCAAGAGACTCCAAGAGATTGGATGCTATAGAGGTATTCGTCATAGGAAGAATTTGCCAGTCCGTGGACAAAACACCAAGTGCAATGCTAGAACTAGGAAAGGTCCAAAGAAGACCGTTGCAAAGTCTAAGAAAGACGCAAATGCAAATAAGTAAAATTTATTAAGGAGATAAGAAATGGCTACAACAAAGAAAGTCATAACAAAGAAGAGAAAGTCTACTCGTAATCTAGACCATGGGTCAGCACATATTCACGCATCTTTTAATAACACTATTGTGACAATTGCTGATGATGGTGGCAACGTTGTTTCTTGGTCAAGTGCAGGTTCACTTGGACTGAGCGGTTCTAGGAAGAGCACTCCATATGCAGCACAACAAGCAGCAGAGATTGCTGGCAAGAAGGCTGTAGACCAAGGACTAAAGAGTGTAGACGTGTATGTAAAGGGCCCGGGCAATGGCAGGGAATCTGCTATCCGTGCATTACAAGCCGTAGGTTTGCAGGTGACGATGATTAGTGATGTATCACCAATCCCACACAATGGATGTCGTCCACCAAAGAGAAGAAGAATTTAATATAAGGAGAGAAATGATATATGTCAAAGTATACAGGGGCAGATTGTAAACTATGTCGTAGGGAAGGCTGCAAACTATTCCTAAAAGGTGAAAGATGCCTAACTAAGAAGTGTCCTTTGGAGCGTCGCGCTACTGCGCCAGGCGTACATGGGGCTGCACGACATAAGAATTCTGAATATGGCCAACAGCTACGTGAGAAGCAAAAGGTACGTAGAGCATATGGCAATATTTCGGAGAAACAATTCCACAATTACTATGAGGAAGCCGTCCGCATGAAGGGCAATACCGGTGAGAACTTACTATCCCTAGTCGAGCGTAGACTAGACAACGTAGTATTCCGCATGGGTATTGGTTCATCCCGTGCTGAGGCACGCCAAATGGTCAATCATGGCCACATTACTGTCAATGGTAAAGTAGTAAATATTCCATCTTTTAGCGTAAAAGTGGGTGACGTCATCGCAATCAAGGAATCAAAGCGTGAGAAACCTATGTTTAAGGATCTAAAAGATGTCAAGGTCGTCATGCCAAAGTGGCTAGAATTCAATGCAAACACTCTCACTGGCAAGATAAATGCACTACCAAAGAGAGATGATATTGACATGAATATTCAAGAGCACCTCATCATTGAGTTGTATTCAAAATAAAATCCAAAATATAAGGAAGGGAATTTGGTATGATGAAAATCGAAAAGCCAAGGATTACTTGCGAAGAAGCGAATAATGGTTGTTTTGCAAGATTTGTTGTAGAACCACTTGATAGAGGGTTTGGTCTCACTATTGGCAATGCACTTAGGCGTGTGTTATTATCCGCACTCCCAGGCGCTGCTGCAGTGGGCATCAAGATCAAGGGTGTACAACACGAATTTAGCACTATAAAGGGAGTAGTTGAGGATGTAGTCGACATTGTCCTAAATATCAAGGACCTTGCTATCAAGACTCTAGATACCTCACTAGACTTTAAGACTGTGCTACATATCAACAAATATGGTGCAGGGGAAGTCACCGCAGGTGATTTCGAGCCAAATGACCAAGTTGAGATAATGAATCCAGATCTGCATATTTGCACTTTGGACGAAAATGCAAGTTTTGAGATGGAAGTATATGTAGGCAGAGGACGTGGTTATGTGCCAGCCGATGCTAATAAGAAAGGTGATGAGCCTATCGGATACATCGCAGTGGATAGCATATTCACACCTGTGAAGAAAGCTAATTACTTCGTCGAGAATACTCGTGTCGGTCAGAATATAGATTATGACAAATTGACCATCGAGGTTGACACCAATGGCACATTATCTAGCCGTGAAGTGATCAGTCTATCTGCAAAGCTCGTCCAAGACCATATGGGACTATTTGTAGAGCTAGTGGAGAATATGAGCAAGATGGATCTGCTCGTTAGCCGCGAGGAAGACAAGCAGACCAAGGTACTGGAGATGACCATTGACGATATGGATCTATCTGTCAGGTCATACAATTGCTTGAAGAGAGCAGGTATATTTACTATCGAAGACTTGATCAAGAAGTCTGAGAATGACTTAGCAAAAGTAAAGAATTTAGGAAAAACTTCGCTCGCCGAAGTTATCTCAAAACTTGCCACATACGGTCTTAGTTTGAGAAATGACGAAGAATAATTAAGGAGTGATTATGAGAAAACTAAAAAGGGCAACTGACAAGAGAATAGCACTTATTCGTGGACTCGTAACTGACCTTTTGTGGTACGGACAAATTGAAACTACAAAGGACAAGGCAAAGGAAGTTCAAAGGCAAGCTGAGAAACTTTTGAGCAAGGCAATCCGTACATACAAAGATGTTAACAAGGTGACAAAGACTGTGACCGATGACAAGGGCGTCAGTGCAGAGAAAGAAGTAATAGTCGATGGGGCAAAGAAACTTGCCGCACGCCGTGCTATCATGTCATATGTATATGACAAACAAGAGGTTCGCGAGCCAAAGGAGTCAAAGAGCGACTTTGTGGCACGCACCAAGGGTATCAAACATCCATTAGTTGAGAAGATCTTCAACGTCTATGCTCCAAAGTACGACAATCGTGCTAACGAACTAGGACTTGGCGGTGGATATACCCGCATTTTAAACTTAGGCAAGACCAGAAAGGGTGATAATGCCGAAGTAGTATTAATACAATTAATATAGCGAATTAATGCAGACATCGTCTGCATTTTTTGCTTATTTTCGGGCAAAATTACATTTTGCTTGTTTGAAAATTAGTCAAAAATGATTTTGGGGACAATTGGTTAATCCAATTTTACGAAAGATAAAATGAAAAGAATTAAATATTTCTGTAGCATGATGCTACTAGTACTGTCCACGCTAGTATTATTTGCGTGTGGAGCACCAAACAATGTGGATGCAAAATCCGGTGGGTTCACAGATTGTAGTTTCACCTACCCAGAGATTACTATGGAGCTTGGCGATAGCGTCAATATATTTGATGTCAATCCGGTGACATATTCTCCAAGTAACTTAGATGTGCGGATAGTATATGAGATAGCGGATAACAACATTGTGGATCTATCGGGGAACATTTTGCACGCCGTGCGTGTGGATAGCACGACACTAACTGCCAAGGTGACGGCCGAGGGCACGACCAAGACCTGTCAGTGCACGATAAATGTGGTGCAGACCGAGGGAATTGCGATGAATTTCCAGGATAACACTGTGTCTTGCACGATATATAGCAGTGATAGTGATATGACTTTGTCCAATCCTCTACTTGCTACAGGCACTACTATGGGTGCAATTGTAGGAAATGTATCCATTCTCTTTAAAGAGGGCAGTGCTCTAAAGAGCACTTGTGAGTATCTATCCTATGACAAAACTACTGGCGACATACATATAGATTGTGATAAGATATCCGCGGATATGACAGTTTCAGTCATCGCTAGATATTATGTGGGGACCAAACTTGTAACAGAGGCAAAGTTTGACCTAAACATTGACTACATCAAGTTATCTACCACGCTAAATTTGACACTGGAGAATGCAACAATATATGAGGGCGGCACGACAAAATTGCACGTGTATTTCGACAATTGCGATGTGACACCAACTATTGATGAAGTGGAGAATTTGTCAATTTCTAAGATCAGCGAGGCAAGTGGACATTACATATATAGTGTGACACCTGCTGCTACTGGCACATTTAATATTACTGCCAAGATAAAGAGTGGCAGGGATAGTGTGCTCACCAAGACTGCTAGCCTTGTGGTGCAGCCAAGACCAATTATAGGCAATATCACCATAGATAGTACAGATGAAGTGAAGTACTGTGGCACATACACACTGCGTATAGGGGCAAATTACGAATACACCGAGGATATCACTATATCTGTAATATATGGGCAAACCGTGACGCAAATTACCAATTTCGACTACTCAGTCACCGACTCAGCCTATGAATTTAGCTACAACTTTGACGCAGGCGGCAACTATAGGGTATCTGTAGTATTCAATGGTGCAAATGAACACATTGAGCGTACACTGGATATTGAGATATTCGACGAAGTAGGATCACTACTATTTAATCTATACGACTATGAAGAAGACCAAATAAAGTATGAGGCACCTATAAAACTGCGTTTAATCAATGAAGAAGCTAATAACGTGGATGAGATGCGAAAACTCGCCAAAGCGGATGGAGTGTACGACCAGTATACACTAGTATTTAACTTGCCAGCACATCCTCATGGGACAATCTCATACGAGATAATAGATTCCGATGATTGCATCGAATTTACCGAGATTGAGCCAGGCACATATTATGTAAAAGCTTTGCACAAGACGCGTGATGAGGATGAAAGGGCTAAGGTCAAATTCACATTAGACAATGTTACAAGGACTGTTGAGTTTAATGTAAAGAACACCATATTTAAGAGTTGCACAGTTTCGGGTGGAGAATTTACTATCACACCAGGTGCTACTGCAAAAATTACTTACACACTTTACCCACAATATGCCTCATATAGACAGTACAATTTGTCTAGCAAATATGGCCATTTTAGGGAAGAAGGCAATATGTTGTACTTCGTATCCGAGGGCGAGGACGAATTAGAGTTTAGCGTAGGATACGGTGACCCTATTGTAGCTAATACGAAGGTTGCTACAGTCCACTGTATCGCGCCAATTGATGACATTGTACTAAAAGATACCTATGCGGTGAAGCCAACTGTGCAGGGTCAGATAGAATTTGACACCACCAGTGATGGCGTGCCAATTAGGTTTACAGTCGATGTGCCTACTATTGAGAATGTCACATTCATATATAATGACTATGAAGATAGTGTGAGCAACCACTATATCATCATCTTTGAGTCACGTGTAGTTGGCACATATATGGTGGAGATCAATATTGCAGGGAAGGTCTTCCACGCAAAGATTGAGGTGCAGGAATTAGTCCAGCAAGAGATGAAAGTAGAGTACGAGCATGAGGCTACAATAGACTTCTTCTTGCAGGATCATTATCATTTCACGCCAACCATTGCTACTCACACTGATGTTAAAGGTCTAGACGATAACTCCAATATGACTATGGTGTGCACTCTTGGCATGGATAATTGCACAGTGTATACCGAAGATTGCACAGCCGATATTTGGTCACCGGGCACATATACATTTGATATAGTCCACGCACTTACTAAGAAAGTCTGGGCTACTATGACTATCACAGTGTATGATGCAGGGGTCGAGCATGTGACCGAAGTGGACGTGTCATACGAGGAGCGCATAGAGCACGATATGACCACACCAGTGTCAACTACTGTGACGATCACCACTCACACTAGCCAAGGCACTATCAATAACGATTTAATTGAGATGCACAGCACTGATCCACAAGATTCTAGGATATTCATCGAGGGCTACCGCATCAAGTTCATGGCAGCCGGCACATATTCTTTCCAAATAATTGACCTAGAATTTAACAAAGTGGTTAAAGAATTCTCCATCGAGGTGGTGGATGTGCCTACTCCTATTACTATCAAGGACATTGATATTGTCTACGATGATGAAGTAGAGCATGACTTTACGCTTGGTCAGTACGACTTCGCACCATCTATCACTGTGCATACTAGCAAAGACGAGATAGACAATAGCATGGTCACAATGTGGTGCGGAGATAATAGGGTAGTGGTCGATGGCTTTACTGCCAAAGTAAGCGCCGAGGGACAATATACATTTGAGATTCGTGATGCAGAGACGGAGGAAATGCTTCGCACATTCACACTCACGCTTATAGATATATCTCCAAGATTCGCTGCTCGTGCCGAGGTGGAGTACACATCTCATATCGAGAACAATTTCGGCACTGGCCCTTACACATTTAGCCCAAGTGTTACAATTTACGACAACAAAGGCGATGTTAATAATAGTTTAGCTCATATGACGTGTAGCGAGAGTTCTGTCGAAATATCTGGTTTTAGCGCTACAATAAAGTCAGCCGGCACATTTACCATACTTATCAAATCCAATTCTGATGAGAGCACTCTATACACTATGACACTTGAGGTGGTGGACATCACTCCACCAAAAGTGCCAACCAGAGTAGATGTGGATTATAATAGCACACTAATACTTGGTGAGAGTGGCAGCGTAACACTTACACCTTCAATCACTACTTATTCAGACGATGAGGTAGTGGATAATGACCTAATTATGCTTGTGTGTGATAGTGACAAGGTGGATATATCAGGGCTTAGTATTACCTTCCATAGCACAGGTGAATATAGCATAGATGTCGTAGTGCGCGATGGCGGGCAGAAGTTATTTACTATGAATGTCACTGTCTCTGAGGAAGTCAAAGGATATGTGGTGCATACTGAGGATGAATTATCAGCAGCATTTGCCTCAGGCAAGGATATATTCCTAGACTGCGATATTCATGTGGATAGTGTGATATCTAGTACACTGGATGTAACTATCACAAGCCTAGACCCTAATAGTAGGAGAAATATAATACTATCCGGTGGAAGACTATTTGATACTATATCCGAGTCCGGAGCAATTAGAGGAGTGGATATCACTATATCAACTCTCGATACCTTAGGTGCAATTTGCAGTACAAATTATGGCACGATTGAGGATATCAATATCACTATTACTGCTGATACTTGCGATAGTGATACAGCAATTGTGACGTCCGATAATTATGGCAAAATATCCAACATAACTATGGATGCTAATATCAATGCAGGAGATTACAACTTCTACGGCATATGTGAGGTTAATGGCGGTGAAATTTCACTTTGTGACATAAAACTAGCCCTTTCTGGCAACAAACATATCATCGGTATAGCAAATACTATGGATATCAGCAATACAGAGGTTGTGCCAAGCATCAGGGATAATAAGATAAGTATTACGGTTGCAGCGCCTATGGATTACTGTGAGACATTCCTAGTATCAGCCCTAGTTTATAGAGCGGGAGATATTAGAAATACCACTAGCCATGCGGAGGTATCCGGCAATGATATCACCCTAGATATTACAGGTTACGACCCTGACCTATATAGCGATAGCGTGAGGGTAGTGGCATTTAGTATGAATTTGTCCGCAAGCGATATATCAGGCCTTGCACATGAATTCAAGGACAACAAGATTCATCTGTCTTTGACACTATCAGGTGTGAGGTTATATGGTGGCGCGGTGAATCTATCCGATGAGGACAAATCCCATGGCAACACACTGGACTATATAGACTAGTTAAGACCCCTTAGGGGTCTTTCTTTTTTGGCATCAATACGTTTGACATAAAATTTCTATATTTATATAATTAAAATATACTAAAATTTGCCATACTAAATTTGACGACATTAGGAGTTAAAATGAAGAAAGTCTTTCAGATCCTAGGTTTTGTTTTATTAGGAATATTAGTGTTCGTGTTAGGTGTAGTGGGATACCTATACTTTTTCACCGACGCTTTCAATACTAAGCTAAAGCCACTTGATGAGTTGTCCCTCACCCTTGTGGACGATTTGCCAGAATACAGCATAGGCGACGACGAGACAGTCTATATGGTGCAGGACGATTTTAGACTTCGTGTAGACTTCGCTCCAGAAGATGCTGTGGGAAATGTGGTGAACCTCAATGTCCCGTTTGGCAAGGAATCTGTGGAGATCCCATCTCAAGTAAAAGTGGGTGAGACATTCAAGGTACATATCAAAGACACTTATGCAAACTTTGGTGGAACAGTGCGCATATCTGCCACCGACCAATCCTCACTAAATAAGGCAAATGATTTCATCTTCGTTATCGATAGATATCCTACTGAGTTAAATTTTACCCTTGGCACCAAGGCTTTGACCGAAAATGAGGCATTCATCGATTACTCGGATAGCAATACCACAACTCTTGCTATTACGACTAATCCAGTCAATGCGCTAAACCCAAATTACAATGCAACCAACTTGTCCCCAGAGTTATTCAATAAACATATTTGGTTGCTAAATTCAGATGACTCGGTCATCAGCATTGAGGGGCTAGATTATACCACTCAATCTAGTGAATACAAGACTACAGCAAATTTTGCTCTAAAGACTTTGCAAAAAGGCACATCGACTCTATCAGCATATATGTTCCCAGGATACATCATGTATCAGGACTTTATCGCTAGTGGCTATACCACTGAGGGAACCTTCCCAGCTGATACTTGTAGTGCGTTCATCAATAAATATATAGACTATATTAGGTCAAACACCCATACTTATAGGCTATCGGATAATACGGAGAAGACAGGCGAGGAATTTGCAAACGCCATTACGCAAAATGGTGCAAATCAAGTGAGTTTCACGACATCTCAGAGAACTCTCTTTGAGGACGCATTAAGATATTTGCTTTTATCAAAGAGCGTGACGCTATCCGTTTCTATGGGAAATATCCAATCCTTGACATTGACATCTGATACAGTGGACTTCAATCTATTTGAGGATAAAGTATTTACACTAGATCAACTAAAATCAATATTTGGTCTAAAAGTCAGTCTGCCAAACAATGAGCAAGTGACTGATGATATCCTAAAGAACGTGGAGATCACACCACTCCTTGTCAACAAGAATGGCAGCGAGCGACAATTTGAGTTCCAAGGCTATAGGACAGGCTTAGATATGGCCAACTTTGTCAAGATGCTAAATAGTGCAGGCAACGGCGATGATGACAGACTGAATTGGAGCACAAACAATGGTCAAAGCGGGGTATTCGCTCCACTAAAGCCAACTACCAGCACGACCGACCTTGGCAATGACTCTATGCATTATACGTTCAGGCAAATTTCAAACTTAGTGCAAGATGGACTATTAAGTGTGACAAAGTCAAATGACCGCTGGACAATCTCCTCCTATGACGAGATACCAGATGGCTGCGAATTATATCTACACTTCTCCATCCAGACTATAGTGGAAAGATCCGGTGAGAATATAGACATCATCTTCGAGGACGTGGTAAAAGTAAATGTCCATGCTATCAATCCTCTTGCAAGTAATATACAAACACATACAAATTTACCAGAGTATTTTGTGACTAATGGTAGGTCAGTGAGTATAAATGGTCAGAATGCACTTAACCATTTTGAAGTTACAGATTTTGCTTCCCTAGATAGAAATGATTACTCATTCAAGACTATTAAGTATTTGGTTAAGGCTGATTCCATATCAAATGGCTCAAACGCAGGTATTCCAGCTATTCGAGTAGAGCAAAGTGGTGCTGATTACAAGAAGCATATGATAAATGGTGAAGAATACTACGAAATTTATGGTAGCAGTAATGGAACACTATCCATTCAAGCAATGAATGTATCACCATTCAACATAACTACCACAGGTATTCAATATACAAAAGCATACATTCTGATTGCTGTCATCAAGACAGATAAACTTGGTCAACCAAGACTACAAGGTGATGGCTCATACGAACTGGTCACATACAATAATCAGTCAGTCCAAACCGAAGTGCGTTCATATTCGGAAGACTACTACTATTACACCACAGATTCTCAAGGCAAATACATCTTACACAATAGATCGTTGTCAGATATTTCTAGCCTATATACTTACAACAACACTCTAGTCAAGATGAATTCAAATAGTCAAACTGCCACCTACTATGACCCAACTTATGCAGGTGAAGCACTTGATTATAGTGAAGTTATGAGAGACGGCACTCAATTTATTGGAGTAAATAGCTCGATAAGAGCAATGGTTGGTGGACAGATTGACTTCCGCGTTACTAACTACTTGATGTCCGAAGATGGGGCTTGTTATGAGACTAGTGCCGAAAAGGCAAAGCAATGTGCTAGCGCTATGGTGCTAGAAGATGGAACTTGTAATTTTGAAGTGTCAACTTCCGTTCCAAATATTGAAAGTTATGTCAATATTAATGAAACGCTAGAAGATAGAAATAATGACCCATATGTATCACTCCATGTCACGATTATTAACATGATCCCGGATAGTAATTCAGTCATGGTGATTGCCGATGACTTGCCAGGCGTATCCTCTGACCCAAGTATTGAGATTATGCCAGAATATGTGGATATCAATACTAGCGATGCAATATTCATGTATCAGGAAAAGGGCGTAAATGAGGGCGGTAAGACTGTTACAAAGAAAGCAAATGGTAATAGCGAGGCTGATGTACTAACACTCACTGCTACTGGTAACGCTAATAACGAATTGCAATTCTTGGATAAAGACACAGATGTCAACGCCGAGTTAGATTTCTATCGTGGGGGAGATACTGAGGAATATGCATTTATAGGACCATTAGGATTTAAGATAAATCTTAGCAACCTAGTTGGCACAGACGAGGACTACAAAGCTACCTTTGAGAGCCAAACTGTCGCCAGTTGGAAAGTTGAGCATAGCTCATCACTTAACGGGAAATTTGAAGAAGATAATGTCGCAACTGGAAGTTATCTAAGAATAACCACCGCACAAGGTCAAGGTGGAGGATATTCATTTACTGTTATTGCAGGAGCAGATCAAGGTGAGTATATTAGACTTACACTCACGCTGTATTCCTATGAGGATAGTACTACAGGTTATCAATTCAATAATAAGACTTATCACTTCAAGCATGAATTTGTCACATATATCAAGATCGTGCAACAAGACCCACAGTTTATTTTAAAGAATTCTGATGGCAGTACTGAAAATAATGAGAGTCATCCACAAGAGATTGGCACAGATAGACGATTTAGTTTAGTGAAGGCAGATAATAGCCCAATATTCGTCAGCTTCAGCGAAGATGACAGTGTGAGCATCACTTCATCCGTGGTTGCCTCCATACCTACTGAGTTCGAAGACATTATGTGGTTTGAGGTAACGAATGCCGCACGCGCAGCAACCGACCGAGTCTGGACAACCACTTTGTCTGTCAATACCACACTAGTATTCGTATCCACTGTGTCGGAATATAGCAACGCTTATATATCTCTTAGCGTGCTAAATAAGACCGAGCAATACCACTTTGATATAAAACCAGATATCCAGATTTCGCTACAAGATGCGATTACGGATGCTGGCACACAATATAGCGCAACGGTTACCGGCTCAGGCGAACAGGGTGGTGATGCCGGCAAATTAAATTTATCCGACAACATCACAGTCACACCGCTTGCTGCAGGAGCATCTCTTGCATCAGATAGCGAACTAACATTTACACTTGAGAGTGAATCTCCATACTTCGCATTAGGGCAGGAAGAGGGCAAGACTGTATTCTACTACGGCGTAGTTTCTAGCCCAGTAGTTGCTAGAATAAATATGTATTATAGTGGCAACCAGATCAATAAACAACTCTTTGTCACTATCAACCCACCAGTAACGGTGACGACGGTTGGCAATTACAGTAGCTCCTCTAGATATGAGCTAAAACAAGGCTTGGAGCATGAAGTGTTGCTACAAAATGCTGAACCAAGCGTAACTACAAGTTTAGCTCACTATGCAACTTACACCGGCACGGTAACTCCAACCTTAGTGCCAGATGTGAGTAATAGTAACTTAACTGTCAATGCTAACAAAGTAAAATACAACTTGTCCAAAGAGTCAATTGACGTCACATTCGATATTAAGATGAATGTGTACACATTAGTACAAGAGGGCGAAAAATACGTGCTTAGCGCACCAACGGCTACGACGCTTAAGACTATCTACTACACCTTTGCTCCAAGAGTGACATTTGACACTACAGAGGGCAAAGAGGAGACCAATCCACTAGAATATGTTAACGAGAGTGAAAACTTAGTCGATGGTGAGGATTATGTCGCAAGTGAGACCACAGTCAGTGGCTTGACATTCAAGATCACAGGAACAGATACTGATGTCACTGAGACAATATTTAATGATTCAGATATTACATTTGCTACTAAGACTGGTAGTGAGTGGGTAGAGGTGGCAGAACCAAGCCTCACACTAAGTTATAATAGTGGAATTAAACTCACAGCAACTAGATCAGTAAATAGTGATACAACCTACAAGTGCACTATTACATACAACAGTGAGATAATTGGCACACTATACATCACACACAAGGCTGATGTGATCGTGGAGTGCAAATATCCAATATTTGCCGATCACGAGAATATTGCCCCATCTACACAAGTTGATCTAACCAGTGCATTTGGCAAGACAGCATCCCGTATTTTGACCAAGAATAATAATGGTAAAGAATATGAGTATGAATTAACTGCATATGAGGATGAATCACTGAGTGTGACATCAAGTGCTGTGGATATAGTGGGTACTAAATTCACCGTTCATTCCGGCACAGCGAATGGCAAGAATTTGTACATCAAAGTTGGTCTAAAACACATAGGCGTGTACGCTGTATACCATATAGTCGTGGTGACCACACCATCAACTCTTAGCACGCAGTATACAGGTCAAGTGTATGCTAACTATCCAATGACCACCAATGACCTGCTAGGTGAGATGACTCACCAGACTGCTAAGTATATGATAGTAACTGGTGAGAATGCAAGTGACTTCCACATCGTGGGTGAAGAAGAGGGAAAAGAGCTTTACTTCCTATCCACAAGTGATAGCCAGAATTTCTACTTTACTGAGAAATACAACACATATACACTAGAAATATTGTTGTTCAATGATAGTTCTACCAACACTGAGGCTTCAAAATTAGTCCTCACAGTGAATATGAATGTGAATTTCACACTTGGAATGAATTCCATTTACGCACTAAAGGGTTATAATTTGTTGGATGAGATAATCAATCTACAGAGTTATTCCAATAGTGTGGTAACTGATCTAGATGAGAGTGCTTATACATACACTGTATCAAGTTCTAATCCAGATGCATCTATTACTGACGCAGAGGGAGTAAAGACTCTAAGATTCAACAAACCAGTCACAGACAGTGACAGCCAGACTATAAGCATAGTCGTGATGAGGGGCGAGCAGACAATTGCTACACTAAATGTATCAGTCATGATGCCAGTGACAAATATCTTTGAAAATGGCAGGACGCTTTATGGCAGTGCAAATGGTGTGGATATCACCACATTATCTAATCCAACTAGCTTAATGGATGAGACAAATGACTGGACAATATCCTATGAATATGCATTTACTGATAAGACAGAGGATGGGCGTTTTAAGGTAGAGGAGAATAAGATAACTTATCCTGCCACCAACGCTGCATACGAATTTACTCTCAGCATTACCGTCAAGTGGACGAAGAATAACGCAACCGAGGTCGCAGGAGACGGCGCAGAGACTGTCACCCACACTCAGAGCAAGACTTATCGCGTAGAGCCAAATATAGGCAGTTACGAGACAAGGAATAATAATGCAAATATCGCAAGAAATGCTAAATACAACGTATACTACACATATGACAACAATCGACGCGTAGTGCTTTACTTTGTGACAGGTGATAGTGTGACAGCAGATTTATTTGCTAGCGCACCAAAACTCACCATCTTCACAGCAAGGAATACTTCCACAATTGACTCCACCTATATAGATTTGACGGGAAATTCCAGCAAAGAATATAGGGTAGAGCAACTAGAGACAGAGAAAGTCGAGGGAGATAATGTGGCGTACTACCCAGTTTGCACGCTAGTTACCTACAATGGTGCAAATAGCGGAAATGTAGAATTGAGTTACACAATATCCTTTGAGAAAGAAAGCCAGAATCCTATTAACGTGCCAGCATCAATGAAATTCACTCTAAACTTCACTTCAGGGTCGATTGATAGCATTGCTAAGACAGCTGAGGATGTCAAGATAGACTTCACTTCGGCTGAGACAGGGGATAGTAACGCTAAGAATGGAATTGCTCTTGGCAGTTTGATTAAGATTGGAGATAAGACTGATGCCGACCTCTATCGCAGTGTAGTTATCAAGGAAAATGACGCTGTATCCACCAAGTTTGTGGTGATATACAAGGATGACATACCATATCTATTCGCTCCGTGGTCAAGTAGTGAGGATACAAAATTTACTATCACTATATATCCATTCGATGGCGCTACACAATCAGTAGTATTTGATAACATTCAATTACATGATGGAAAACTAAGCTTTAAGAATGATGAGATATCACTAAATAGTCAAAATGGTGGTAGATTGACTGTGACAGATTATTTAGGTTATGCAAGGAATGCTGAGGGAAATGAGTTCTACGACACTATTCCAGATAACGTGCAGATAGTATTCATGAGTACTAATAAGCCAGATTTAATTAAAGCTGAGGATATTAGCCGAACGGAATTGGATTTCTCAGAATTTTATAATAACTCAAGCGATGGCGAGACGGCACAAGTAGTATTAGTTCTTAGAGATGGCCTTGATACCGTGCAAGTTACACTAAATTTGAAGGTAGAAAAGGTCAGTGCTGCGGCTGAGAGAGCAGACTAGATAACTAAATAGGAGAATTAGCAGGTGGACTCTAGGTCTATCTGCTTTTTCTTTGCATAAATGGGTGGGAATTTTGCCAAACTAAAATAAAGTTTTCTAGGGTAGCAATTATCGCTAGATGACGAATATTATGGAGAAAGGAATATGTCAAGTAATGGTATTGTAAGACGCGTGGACGAACTGGGGCGAATTGTCGTGCCAAAGGAGTTAAGGCGTAGTCTTAGGATTAGCGTGGGAACACCTATTGAGATTAGTGCAAGTGATGGGAAGATCATTTTATCCAAATATTCCACCACACGCGATATACATATTTACGCAGAGGGGCTATGTGCAGCGCTATCCCGCATGTTAGATTGTGGGGCTATTATCACCGACACCGATGTGGTGACGAGCGTGGCAGGCGCTAGCAGGAAGGCCTATCTTGGCGCGAATATTTCACGTGCTCTTGATGAATTCAAATCAAAATCTCCCACAATTCTAAGGCGCATGGATGGCTCAGTGATGATACCAATAATTGATGGAGATAGGGAAGAGTACACGAGCGAAATAATATATCCTATATCCTATGATGGGCAGGTGATATCTATCCTTGTATTATTCACCACAAAAGACCGCGTGCTTGAGGCAAGCGAAGTAGCTATCTGCAAATTCATATCCCATTACTTGAACGAAATAATGAATATTGAGTGATGAGGAAACATTCTTTCTTATACGGAGCGGTGATATTATCTATCGCAGGGCTTTTTGCAAAAGGCTTAGGCGCGATATATAAGATCCCGCTAACAAATATCTTGGGCACATATGGCATTGGGATATATTATCTAATTTTCCCAATTTACTCCATACTCCTTGTGCTATGTTCTAGTGGAGTGAGTGTGGCTGTAGCTAGGTTTGTGGCAGTATCCAACAAATCTTGTGATGATACTAGCACAAAGAGTGTGCTGCGAGCAGGACTAATTATTGCCCTTGTGGCATCCACCATATCTGCCACCATACTGATACTCTTGTCTGGCCCTATTGCTAGGGCACAGGGCAGTGCAGATGCGCGCATCGGGATAATAGGAATTGCTGGAGCAATAGTCTTTGCATCGCTTATTGCGGTGTTTCGTGGATATTTCCAAGGATTGGAGAATATGGTGCCAACTTCAGTCTCAAACGTTGTGGAACAGGTGGCAAAGATCGCCTTTGGCCTGGTCCTTGCACGAATTCTTATATCCCGCGGGATAAGTTATGCGGTGTTTGGTGCGACTATTGGGGTGACCATTTGCGAATTTGTGACACTAATTATCTTGTTTATTAGATATTTAGTATATATTAGGAGCAAACCCGTGGCTAAATGCATGATACCAACACCTGAGCATCTATTCCGAGACTTCCTAAGGTACAGCATATTTAGCACCATCTCTAGCTTATTTTTGCCGCTATGCTCGCTATTTGATAGTTTCGTTATAATCAACATCTTGCACTCTCTTGGCATGGGTGCAGAGGCCACATCTATATATGGCATCGCATATGGAGTAGTAGCTACACTCGTAAGCATTCCAGTCATATTCACCGTGGCGCTCACAACTGTGCTTGTGCCGAATATTAGTGGGGTGGAGGATGCAGGATATATTTCTAGTAGATGCACCACTATGATAAAATTCGGATACTTATTATCCCTACTATTCTTTATCCTAATGCTCACCCTTGGGCCAGATATTATATCTATACTGTATGGTGGCAGCTTAGATCGTGTGGTGGAGTATGAATACGCTACAAGGCTACTTGCCCTTGCTACTCCCGAGATAATATACCAAGCGTTCTTACAGATATTCAGTGGGGTGTTGCAGGCCATAAATAGGCCGCGTGATAATGTGTATGCATTTGGCTTTGCGTTTATCATAAGGACAGCGCTAATATTCGTTCTTGTGTCATACAGGCCACTAAATATATTTGGCGCGATTATTGCCCAGTCAGTGTTCCTGATTGTGGCTGCTACTTGGCAGATAATTGTGATAAGGCGACACGTCCAGCTTGACATCAAGTTTGGCTCATTTATAGCCCGTCCAATCCTACTATCCGTGGGGCTAATTATGATACTAGGCCTTGCTCGGGAAATGCTGATCAATCAAAATATTTGGCTAAGACTTGGCATATTGGGTGGTGCAGCCTGCTTAATATATGGCATAGTTGTGCTATTTTGCGGGGTGTTGGATGAAACTGAGCGCGGCTATTTCACAAAAATTTTTAGCAAAAAAGTGAATAGTAGGGACTAACTATGGCAACTATTCTACTACTATAACGACTAAGCGATGTACACAAAAATGGCTACATTTAGGGAATTTTATTTTTTAAAAAATTCACCAAAAATTAGATTTTAGCCCTAAATATAGGGGTATTTACTATATTTTGTATATTTTGCAAAATTTGAAAAATGTAGTAAATTTGTTTGTGTATGTGGCAAATTATGTTATAATACGTTATAAACTAAAAAATAAAAGGAGAAGTTTATGAACAAAGTTGAATTAGTAAGATTAGTTGCTGACAAGACAGAACTAACGCTAAAGGACGCTACCGAGGTAGTCGACACCGTGCTAGAGACCGTCGTCAAGACATTAGCACATGGCGAGGAAGTTTCCATCGCTGGATTTGGTAAGTTTGCAGTAAAAGAGAGAGCTGCAAGGAAGAGCGTAAACCCAAGGACTAAGGAAGTAGTCAAAGTCCCAGCATGCAAGGCACCTGTATTCAAGGCAGGAAAAGCATTGAAGGACGCTGTCAATAAGAAGAAGAAATAAATTCTCTAAACAGTTAAAAAAGTCTGTCCACGTGACAGACTTTTTTTGTGCTCTATAATGTACTTTGTGTTTAAAATATCCGTGCTTCTAGTAGTAAAATATATTCTAATTGTAACTGTCTTATGTGAAGCACTTTTAGTAACTACATAGATAGGATATATTTTATATATAGATATATCCTAAAACTTTAGCAAATGTCCTGCGGGTAAAATTTTCGTAGTTAAAAATATGGATATATATATATCATTCTTATTTATAGATGTATTGAGTTTGTATTCTAATATATTCATGAGTGAGTTAAGTGATTAGGTACCTATTGCATTCTAATGTGTTTATAAATTATATATAACTATTTATATTATATAAGATTGTAGGGCGCTTTGTTTTACAATTAAATATTATTTTGATAAAATTAGTATATGAAAATAGGGGATATTACACTAAAACACAATCTGATACTGGCACCCATGGCAGGCGTGAGCGATGTAGGGTTTAGAGCGACTTGCATTGCGTGTGGGGCGGACTATGGCGTGTGTGAGATGGTGAGTGCTAGGGCTTTGGTGTACGATAGCCCAAATACTATTAAACTACTTACAGTATCTCCCTATGAGAAGATCAAGGTTGCACAAATTTTTGGCAACGAACCGGATATCATGGCGCGTGCGGTAAATCATCCAGCACTAGCTGATTTTGACATAATTGACATCAACATGGGTTGTCCTGCGCCAAAGATAGTAAATTGTGGTCAAGGTAGTGCGCTACTTAAAAATATGGATTTAGCGCGAGAAATAATCACCGCGTGCGTGAATGCTACAGCTAAACCTATCACGGTGAAATTTCGCATAGGATATAGCGAGGGTGACAATGTGGCAGTAGCTTTTGCCAAGATGTGCGAGGAATGTGGAGCAAAGGCTATCACGGTGCATGGCAGGACGCGCGCCCAAGGTTATAGCGGGAAAGTCGACTATGATACTATTAGGGCAGTAAAAGATGCCGTAAAGATCCCTGTGATAGGTAATGGCGATGTGGTAGATGAGGAGACATATAAGCGTATGCTGGATACCGGCGTGGACGCAGTCATGATAGGCCGTGGAGCGCTGGGATGTCCGGATATATTCTCTAGGCTCACACATACACCGGCTATGGATATTAGGGAACTAGTCAAGATGCACTGGGAACTGGACAAAAAGTATATGGGTGATAGACATCTTGACAAAGAAATGATGAAACATTTGCTATGGTATGCAAAACGCACTAGACACAAGGCCGAGACGCGTAGAGCAATAGTAGGGGCCAAGAGTGCCAATGATAGATACGAAATATTATTAAAAGCATTAGGAGAGGAAAATGAAGAAAACAATTAGAGATATAGATGTTGCGGGGAAGACCGTTCTTGTCCGAGTGGACTTTAATGTGCCACTAAAAGACGGCAAAGTAGCAGATGACACGAGGATAAAGGAAGCTGTCCCGACTCTTGCATATTTGCTAGGCAAAGGGGCAAAACTGGTAGTGATGAGCCACCTTGGCAGACCTGAGGGAGTGGATAGCAAATATAGCATGAAACCGGTCGCAAAGAGGCTAAGGGAACTCATGAACGTGAATGTCGTGCTCGCAAATGACGTGGCAGGGCCAGATAGTGTGGAGAAGCTAAAGAGATTAAAGAGTGGCATCCTAATGCTAGAGAACTTGCGTTTTGAGGCAGGGGAAGAGGCTTGTGATGAAGAGTTTGTGTCACGTCTAGCATCCCTTGGTGATATATACGTCAATGACGCATTCGGCACTGCTCATAGGAAGCACGCCTCGACTTATGGCATTGCAAGTAAATTGCCAAACGCAATAGGACTTCTTATGCAAAATGAAGTGGAGAGTATTAACCGTGCACTCATTCACGCTGATAGGCCATTTACCGCAATACTTGGCGGGGCAAAAGTGAGTGATAAGCTAAAGATGATATATAGCCTGCTCGACCGTGTGGACAATATCTTGATTGGTGGGGCAATGGCGTATACTTTCCTAAAAGCACAAGGATATAGCGTGGGAATCAGCAAGATCGAGCCAGATATGGTGACAGATGCATCAAATATACTATCCCGTGCACACGATATGGGAGTGAAAATTTATTTGCCATGCGACCATATTATTGCAGATAGCGTCACTGATCCTAAGAAAATATTACACGATAAGTGTACAAATATCCCAGACAACATGATGGGCATGGATATTGGCAGCCGCACGATAAGGCAATTTAGACGTGTGATAAAGTCCTCAGGAACTATCCTTTGGAATGGTCCAATGGGCATATTTGAGACCCCAAGTTTTGCTAAGGGCACAAAGTCTATCTGCAAGGCTATCTCAAAGTCTCATGCGTATTCTATTGTAGGCGGCGGAGATAGTGCTGCAGCCGTTGTAAAATTCGGATACGCTAAGGGCATTAGCCATATATCTACAGGCGGTGGAGCATCACTTAAAATGTTTGAGGGCAAGGAACTGCCAGCAGTGTCCGTGATAGAAGATCTATAAAATGGAGATAGTATGGTAAAGAAAGATAACTTCGTAGGGCTGATCATACTCGATGGTTTCGGGCTAACTAGCACGGAATATGGCAATGCGATTAGCATTGGCGACCCAGAAAATTTGTATTCCTATATGCATGACTATAGCTTCACCACACTTGAGGCCAGTGGACAGGCTGTGGGACTTCCTGCTGGACAAATGGGAAATTCCGAGGTCGGTCACCTAAATATTGGCGCAGGCCGAGTAGTGTATCAGGCACAGCTACGAATTCAAAAGAGTATCGAGGATGACACGCTAAAGGACAATAAAGAGATTGTAAATCTCATCAAATACTGCAAAGCGGGGCACAAATTGCACCTAATGGGACTGCTATCCGATATAGGTGTGCACGCGCATATGGATCACTTATTCTATCTAATGCAGGTGATGAAGGATAATAATATCCCGTGCGTGATACATGCTATCACTGATGGCCGAGATTCCTATAGGGAAGATGGAGTGAAATACTTGGCAAGGCTAGCCGAGGTGTGTGCTAAGACCAATTGCACCATCGGCACAATTGCTGGCAGATACTACACTATGGATAGGGAGTCAAATTACAATCTAGTCTATAGGGCATATGAGAATATGACGCGCCACACTGGCCATAGGATAGAGCGGGATAAGATCTCGGACTTCATGCAATCTATGTATAAGCAAGGCATTTATGACGAATTTATCGAGCCGGGATATATAGTAGGCTCGGACACAATTGAGGACCGCGATGCCGTGCTCTTCTACAACTATAGAGAGGATAGGGGGAGAGAATTCACCCACCTTGCAGTGGAAGGGGATATCCCGTCGTATCCGAAGATTGCAAATAATCTATACATGGTGACAATGACGGTGTACGACAAGACATTCCGACACGTCCACCCAATATTTAAGGAAGAAGTGATACCCGATAACCTTAGTGCAGTAATATCTCATTATGGGCTAAATCAATTCAAAATTTCTGAGACTACGAAGTATGCTCATGTGACGTACTTCCTAAATGGTGGGATAGAGGCACCATATGAGGGTGAGGATAGAGTGCTCATCGAGACTCTAAAGAATACGCCATTTGACGCCGTCCCCCAGATGCGTGCTGTGGAGATAACAGATGAGGCTATACGCAGGATTTTGTCAAAAAAGTATCAGTTTATGGCATTAAATTACAGCAACTGCGATATGATTGGCCATACAGGCAATTTAGAGGCTGCAGCCGAGGCTGTGAGCGTGATAGATAGGGAACTAAAGCGCCTAGTGGATGCAATTCTTAGTATTGGCGGCACTGCGGTGATTACGGCCGACCATGGCAACTGCGAAGTGATGAGAGGAGAGAATGGTAGGGTGCTTACTGAGCACACGACAAATCTCGTGCCATTTATAATTGTGTCGGATAAGAAGTATGACCTAAAGAGTGGGGGAAGTCTATCTAATGTAGCCCCAACGATTTTGGCTTTACTTGGTCTGCCTGCTCCAAAAGGTTTCACCAAGGATAGTATTATTGAGCAATAGCTATCTTGCGGTCTATGAGACAAACTACGTATTGACATCAATGTTACTTTTAGATATAATAGAGTAGAGGAAATTGATATGCGACAATATTGGGAAAATTTTGTTAATTACTTTTTTAGAGAAGCGACTAGCACTACTAGGGGACTAACCATCCTTAGTCTAGTGATACTGGCCCTAGTTTTCCTCGTGCTATCCATCCGTGGTGGCAAGGACAAATTGGTGAAGAATTATCTGCTATTTGCATTCTCTATCTTATTTGTCATATTAGCGGTGGCGTATACTATACTTTCTAGATAAAATTTGACATAATTGTTGATACAATTATGCGATATGCATTTTGAGTTAATATATCTTTGTGATATAATATTTAGGAATTTTTATGGAGGGAAATACTTTTATGCTAAATTTTGGACAATTACTTGCAAGCAACGTGGCAATACCTGATTGGATTGCAAAGAGTGTGCCAATCGTAAGGTCGGTGATAATTGTGCTCATTGTACTATTCTGCCTTGCTATCACCATTTGCGTACTTGCCACTCCGTCAGACCCTGATGGTGGCAACGCCATAACCGGTTATAACGAAAGTTTTTATGCACAAAACAAAGGGCTCACTCGCGAGGGTAGGCTAAAACGTGTGATAATCATTTCTAGTATTTGTGTATTTGTGCTTGCAATTTTGTATTATGCTACGTTCTTAGCATTTGCTGGGGAACAGATATAAAAATTTTAGGCTCAAAGACATTTGAGCCATTTTTGTTAGAGGGACGATATGAAGATTTCAAAAGAAGATTTACTAAAGTATATTCATGACAATAATCTGGAAGAAGTTCGCGATCCAAAGTATGTGGCTTGCATTGCAGCAGAGGCCCTAGGTGAAGAGGTCGACGATGTTGAATATCTCATGCAACATTTAGTGAGTGACGGAGATTTGCCGGAATATCTACTGCCTGATATCTACGAGCAAGCCGAAAATGTGTACAATAAACACTACAATGAAAAGTTAAATGATCTACTTGATAAAATGGGAAGAAGAAAGAATAAAAATAATAGTAGAGGATCTAGATACAGCAATATCACCAAGTCGTTTAATCAAGAAGGAACACTCGATTTAGTGCGTTCTGCAAGTGGTGAGTTACTCGCTTTTTGCAGGCTAGCCGGTGATGATGGGGATAAATTTAGCAGTATTTATCTAGATACCAGCAATCTAGCAGGCGCTATGCAAGGTGACACCATCCTAGTCGAGGTCAATGATAGGACCAGGGCTGGGTTTAGAGGCCGCGTGGTAAGAGTGGTAAAACGTGAGGAACACGTCGTCGTTGGCAAATTGGAGCGTACCAATACTGGCAAGCCTATTGTGAGCCCGAATAGTAGAATATATTCTTCAGTCGTACCTGTCGAGATAGATAGTTGTAGGGGATTAGAGGATGGCACCTTAGTTGCAGTTAGGATAAACGATGATGGCAAGATGGGCCGTGTGATAGATATCATCAATACTGACAATCCTATAACTCGTGAAGTGGTCACTACTGCTTATGACAATGGCCTTAGAGTGATCTTCCCAAATAATGTGATAAAGGCTGCGACTATGCTCCCACAGCAGATCAACGCTAGCAAATATCTAAAGAGTAGGCTAGACCTTAGGAATGAAGAGATATTCACTATCGACGGTGAGGATACTAGGGATATTGATGACGCTATATCGTTGTCTATCCTGCCAAATGGCAATTACAAGCTCGGTGTGCACATTGCTGATGTCAGCGAGTATGTAAATGGCGGAGACGTGATAGACCGCGAGGCTTATGCTCGTGGCACATCCGTGTATTTTCCAGACCGAGTGCTGCCAATGCTCCCAAAGGAACTCTCCAACGGCATTTGCTCACTAAATGAGGGCGAGGATAGGCTAGCTCTATCCTGTATCATGGAGATTGACCGTAGCGGCAAGGTGGTGAAGCGTAATATAGCAGAGACCATCATTCGTAGCAAAAAGAAATTCACTTATACGAAGGTGCAGGAGATATTGGATGGCAAGGATACGACATCTCCTGAGAGCAAGACATTTGGCGCAACGCTAAAGAAGATGAACGAACTAGCGCATATCCTAAAGAATATGCGTGACAAACGTGGACAACTGGAGTTTGAGATTCCAGAAGTAGAGATAGTGCTAGATGATTATGATAATATCGTCTTGCTAAAAGAGAAGAAGCGCCTTGAGGCACACGAACTGATCGAGTCCTTCATGATCGCAGCCAATGAATCCATTGCAGAGTTTTGCACCGAATCTAATGTACCATTCATATATCGTGTACATGGCAAGCCTGCGGGGGAGAAGATCGAGCGAGTGCTATCCATCGTCGATGGTTGTGGCATCGATATAGGGGATATCGGTGTAGATAGCCTAACTCCAAAGATGCTCCAGAAGATTATGACCAAGATAAAGGAGCAATGCAACGAAGAGGAGTATGAGCAACTAAATACGCTAATCCTAAGGTCGCTGAAGAAAGCTGAGTACAGCGAGAATAATGTCGGCCACTATGGAATAGCCAGCAAGGATTATTGTCACTTCACCTCTCCGATCAGGAGATACCCAGACCTTGTGGTGCATAGAGTTGTAAAAGATCTATTACATAATACTAAGAAAGATATTATGGATAAACGTTATGGCAAATTTGTCGCCACAGCTGCTCGCCAGTCCTCACAATGTGAGAAGAAAGCTGACGAGACCGAGCGCAGTGTGGATGATCTATATCGCGCAGCCTATATGGAGCGCTACATTGGTGAAGAATTCGTTGGCAGGATATCTGGCATTACTGATCACTACGTCTTTGTGAAACTAAGTAACACTTGCGAGGGCAGGATCGCTATAGATTGCCTGCCAGTAGATGATTATACCTACTACTCCGAGATACAGGAATTAGCAGGCAGGTCAAATAGTTATCACATCGGCCAGAAACTAAAGATTAGGATAGAGCACGTGGATATTCCTACCCATCAGATCTACATGGATTATATATGTGAGGTTTCTGACAATAAATCAGATAATGATGACGATGAGCGCGGAAGACAAAAAAATGATTAAAATTCGCTCTAAAGTATTGAAAAATTAAAAATATGTGATATAATAGGAGAGTAATAATGAAAGTTGTTACAACCAACAAAAAAGCATATTTTGATTATATTGTCATAAAGTCATATGTTTGTGGCATAAAGTTGGTAGGTAGTGAGGTAAAGAGCATTCGCGCAGGCGAGTGCAACCTAAAAGATAGTTTCGTTGTGATCGATAGACGTGGCGAGGCTTATGTAAAGAATATGTACATCAAGCCATATGACAAGTCAGCATCGTTCACTCCCGATCCGCGTGCTAGTAGGAAACTACTACTGCATAGGGCAGAGATAGAGAAACTATTTAGCGCGGTTTCGCAAAAAGGCTTCACTATCATCCCGCTCCGGCTTGGATTTGAGGGGAAACTCGTGAAACTCGAGATCGGTCTATGCCAAGGCAAACACACATATGACAAGCGTGCGGCACTTGCCGAGCGTGACAGGGATCGAGATATGCAACGCGCCTTAAAGAAGTTGTAGACTTCGTGATGGGGGCGACTGGTTTCGACGGATCTAGGAAGTCTAGTTTAGCACGAGGTAGGGTCGACTACCATAAAACGACACCTAAAATTTAACTGCAAACGACAATTTAGCAGTAGCTGTTGCGTAACTTTTAATCGCGACATGTCCTAATATCTAGCCGACTGAGATATCTAGGGCACAAACTAAAGCCGGCTCCTACACCCTCTACTCCCAATAGTTGTGTGTAGCAAAATTTTGGGTTACTTGATATTAAACTCGTGGCCTAGGTGATATCAAGGACAACTCATAGGTCACTAATCGTGTAGAAGGATTAGAAGGTCTTACTTTCGGACGTGGGTTCAATTCCCACCGCTTCCACCATCATTTAATTTAGATATTCCTACCAAATTTGGTAGTTATATTAGCATAAAGGGGGATTTATGGATATATTTTTAAGTATTTTAGGAGTGCTTGCGATAGTTGGCATCGGCAGTTTAGTGGCAATTCTCATTGCAGAATTTCTCGTGTCATTATTTGACAATCACACAGGTGTATTCTTCAATCGTGAGAAGAAGCAAAAGAATGTCGAACAACCAGTAGAAGAGCAAAATACTACGGAGAACACTCCATATGTGACCTATGGTTACGAAGAGCCAACTACAAGTGTAGAGGCAATTGCTGAGGAAAAGCCAGCACTTGTCGAGAATGTCGACACCACCAAGGCTGAGGAAGAGAAGAAGATGGTGGAGGAGAAGGTCGAGGAGCCTGAGGAAGAGGACGACGACCCAGAGTTTGACAAACTCATGAGTGGCATCATGATCACAGCTCTTAGTGAGAAAGCAAATGAGCCAAAACCTGAACCAAAGGAAGAGCCAAAAGAGGAGCCAAAAGAAGAGCCAAAGGTCGTGGTCGTGAAGAAAGACGACAGCGAGGAAGTAAAGAGGCTAAGACAGCTAAGGCAAGATATCTTGAATCAGAAGCAGCAAAATCTTGAGAAGGAAAAGGCACAGGCTGAGAACCTAGATCTTATCCAACAAGAATACAATGCACTAAAGGCATACAAGATCCAGTCAAGGAAAGATATCATCCAACTAAAGGCTGATAACTTGGAAGAACTCAAGAAGAGACAAGACGAGAACGAAGAGCTAAAGAAGGAAGTGGCAAAATTAAAGCGCCAGACTGACACCAAGCCATACTTTACTCGTGAGTACTATGAGAAGAAGCGCGAAGACCTATCAATTGAGATTCGCGACGCTGAGAAGGAACTCCGTGAGAACAAGAAAGAATACGTTCCACTCCAGAAGATCAAGCGTGCATATGAGAAGGATAGCGACAAGGCAAGGAAGAAGGAAATCTCCGTTGCAAGACAACGTCTAAGCTTGTACGGCGTAGGTGCATCAACCAAGGCTGTGGATGCTGAGAAGAAAGCAAAACTTGATGAGGAAGTAAAGCAACTCCAAGAATTGAAGAATAGTGTGCAAAATTGCGAGCAAGTGCTAAAGACCAATAAGGATAGGCTAGTTGCACTAGAGAAGACCAATAGAGTGCTTACAAGGCAGCTAGACAAATTCCAGTCTGATCTAAAGGCAGTCAACGAAGCAATTGCTTGGTACGATTCTCATGCAGGTGAGGGCGAAGCAAAATAAAGTAGAAAAAGGGCAAATAATTACTTTGCTCTTTTTTCTTTGTGTATAGACCCCTGTGTTTTTGTAGGCTAAAAGTCACCTTGTGTGTTATACTGTACTTAGGTGTATTATGTGGAGAAGGAAGAAATGTAGAGTGGGATTAGCACTATCCGGTGGTGGTGCTAGAGGCCTAGCATATATAGGAGTATTTAGAGCACTAGCTGATGCGGGCATCAAGATAGATTTTGTCTCAGGCACATCAGTAGGGGCACTTGCCGCCGTGATATATGCTAGCAAATGCGATCTAGATAGGGTAGAGGAATATGCCAAGCGCTTGACTACTCGGGATATAATGACTAGGAAAATGCTCGTCATGCCCGACGACACAGCAAAATTGCAGAAGATCATCCGCGACTTGGTTGATGTGGAGAATTTGGAGGACTTGTCCATCCCATGTGAGATCGTGACTTGTGACATAAAGACTGCACAGGAAGTGTCCTTTAGGTCAGGGGATATCAGCAAGATTGTGGCAGGGTCGTGTTCCATGCCAGGATTTTTTAACCCCGTTGTGTATGAGGATTATCACTTGATGGATGGAGGACTGATCAATAATATCCCTGCGAATAAGTGTAGGAATTATCCCTGCGATGTAGTGATAGTGATAGATATCAATTCCACTCGTGGCTCCGGCACAGATAGCCTAAAGACTCTAGAGTGTGTGAAAGTAGCTATGCGCATTCTGATGAAGAATAATAGCAAAGATGGTTACAAAAACGCAGATATAGTGGTAAAACCTGACCTAAAGCGCTTTAGCAGTACGAAACTAGAAAATATCCACCTTATGATTGAGGAGGGATATCGCGCTACAATGGCAGCTATGCCAGATATCAAGATGCTAATCGATCGTGGCCCGCGCAAGCAACCGAAAGTTAGCTTTTTCCACAAAACTAAGTAGGTGATCACATCAATTAATTTATCTATAGAAAAAAAGTGCCTTGCGGCACTTTTTTTTGTGCACTATTAACAAAAATTATCCTAAAATATTACTAAAAATCTAATTTTTATTAAATTTTCAAAAAAAATATTGACTTTCTCCCCCCCCGAGTATAATTGAAGTATAGGTTGGGAGGATATTATATGGTAATATTTCATAGATATAAGAAAGAAAATGGCAAATATACTTATGAAAGTGATGCAACAGGTGTGCTAGAGCAATTTAATTTTAAGGTGTGTGAAGACTATGATGGTACACAAAAAAAATATCTGAGAGTTGTATTAGATGATTTCATTGAAACTTATTTTAATGTTGATACTCAAGACATCATTGATTTGAGATTTAGGTCGTGCGGTAGAATTTGTCGGGGTTACGGAAAAGTACAGCGCAATGATAATGATGGTACTTTTACTTATTTTAATGCAAAAACAGGTAAATTACTAGATCTTGAATTAGCAGATTGTGCTAGTGTTAGCCTTAAAAATGGTTATGCTGATGTAACTCTGAAAGACGGCAAAAAAATTTATAAAACTTATTTTGACTCAAAGACAGAGAAATTAATTAATGAGAAATTCAATGCATGTTTGCGTGCAGATGAAATATATAAAAACTATACTGTGGTGGAATTAGAGAATGGCCAATTGACGGTTTTTGATCTAAATACCAGGAAGATTTCGGATAAATTAAGATTTGAAAGATCTTCGGATTTTGAAAACGGTTATTTGTGTATTACAACACTTGATGGCAGGCGTACAATTTGTAATGTAATGGATGAATTAGTATTTGAAGGAAATAGTAAACTTTTTGATGTCAAAGTTGACGATATTGTAGCAGATTTGATTGAACAACATCCAGAAAATTTCATGAAGTTACATAGAGATACATTTGATTCACCTAATATTGTAACATACATGGATTGTGCACAAGAGGGAATTAAAAACAAGGTAAAAAATCTAAGGCCAACAGATCCAGTATACGATGAGCAAGTAGCCGAGATGGAGCAATTGATTAACGATATTAGTTCTACTTATGAAAAAAGAAGAGAGGAACTAGCAAAGAAATCTGCTAAGAAAGATGAATTGATCTCAAAAATTGATGATATGTTCTCAAGCAAGAAATCGGAGCGTGGAGATGAATAAAAAAGAATATTTAGCATACGTTGACCGTGAATTTACTAAATTGCATCTGAGAGTGAAAAAAGACTTTAGTAAGGTCAATAAATAGTAAGATAGGCTCACAATATTTGTGAGCCTTTTTTATTTCATTGCTACAACCGAAGATATTAGAATTACAGTTACTCGATAAAAAGTATACTAGTATACTAAATAATTTTTACTTAATAAAAAAGTATTCCTATATACTAAAAAAGTATTTATTTTTTTCGCGTTGTGTGATATACTAGTCCTAGTTTTTGCTGCGGTGACGAAGATAGAGCGATATAGCGTTGCTGCAGACCAAATTTTTGGAGTGCTTATGAAGAAAAATATTCGAAATATAGCAATAATAGCCCATGTCGACCATGGCAAGACTTCGCTTGTCAATGAGCTTCTAAAGCAGGGTGGAGTGTTTAGAGAAAATCAAGAGGTGGCTGACCGCGTGATGGATAGCAATGCGCTAGAGCGTGAGCGTGGTATTACCATTTTATCCAAGAACACATCCTGTATGTACAATGGCACGAAGATTAATATCATCGACACACCGGGACACGCAGATTTTGGCGGAGAAGTGGAGAGAATACTCAAGATGGTCGATGGCGTGTTGCTCGTGGTTGACGCTCAGGAAGGACCAATGCCACAGACGAGATTTGTGTTACAAAAAGCTCTAGAGCTAAATCACAAAGTAATAGTCGTTGTAAACAAAGTGGACAAGAAAGACGCAAGGCCTGCTGAAGTGGTGGATGAGGTACTAGAATTGTTGCTAGAGCTAGACGCCTCAGCTGAGCAGTTAAATTCACCATTCGTGTTTGCATCAGCTAGGCTAGGGGTGGCAAGTAATGATCCAAATACACTAGGAACTGATATGAAGCCATTATTTGAGAAGATAGTGGAGTATATAGATGCACCTGATGGGGACGATGATGCACCATTCCAGATGCTAGTATCTAGTACGGAGCAAAATGATTATGTGGGCAAACTCTCTATTGGCAAGATTGAAAGAGGATGTGTACACGTGGGAGATACCCTTTGTGTGTGCAATTATCACGATAGTGAGACGAAGAAGAGTAACTTCAAGGTAACAAATATATTCCAATTTGAGGGACTAAAGCGTGTGGCTGTGACTAGTGCCGATAGCGGCAATATAGTCTGTATCTCCGGCGGAGAAGATGTGACTATTGGCGACACATTATGCGATAGAGCCGATGTCACACCACTGCCATTTGTGAAGATCTCTGAGCCGAGTGTTGAGATGAATTTCATGGTCAACAATAGCCCATTTGCAGGCAAGGAGGGCAAGTATTGCACTAGCCGTCATCTGCGCGATAGACTGATGAAGGAGGCTGTAAAGGACCTATCCCTTAGAGTGTTTGACACAGATAGCGCCGACACATTCCGCGTGCTTGGCAGAGGAGAGATGCATATATCTATCCTTATAGAGAATATGCGAAGGGATGGATTTGAATTCCAAGTGAGTATGCCAAGAGTGCTCTACAAGGAGATTGATGGGCAGAAGTGTGAGCCAATTGATGACCTATTCATCGATGTGCCAAGTGATTGCGTGGGTGCGATCATCACCGCAATGGGTGCAAGGCGTGGTGAACTAATCACCATGAACGAGCAGGGCAATCGCATGAAACTGGAATTCCATATCCCTGCACGAGGTCTCTTTGGATACAAGAATGAATTCCTCACATCCACTAGTGGAGAGGGTGTGATGAATAGCATCTTCTACGATTATGAGCCATACAAAGGTTATATCGAGCGAAGGAATTTTGGCGCGCTTGTCGCATATGAGACAGGTGAGGCCGTGGTCTATGGCCTGTACAATACTCAGGAGCGTGGCAAACTGCTTATCACCCCAGGTGAGAAAGTGTATGGTGGCATGGTAGTCGGCATGAACCCAAAGGGCGATGACATAGTGGTGAACGTGTGCAAGAAGAAGCAGTTAACCAATATGCGAAGCTCAGCATCCGATGAAGCACTAAGGCTAGAGCCTGTGAAAAAATTGACACTAGAGGAGTGCCTCGAATTCCTAAATGACGATGAATTACTAGAAGTAACACCTACTAGTCTTAGGATCAGGAAGATAATCCTCGATCACACACAACGCGGCCGTGCAGATTATAGGAAGAAGAACAATATTGACTTATAAGAAATAGTAGAAAATTGTGGAAAATAATCAAAATTATATTGACATTATCGCCACATTATAATAGAATTATATTGCGTAAATATGCAACTAGCCCCTGCATATATTGCTGATATAAAAATTTAGATTTTTAGGAGTAAAATATGAAAACAGTTATGGCAAATGCTCAAACTGTGGAAAGAGAGTGGCTCTTAGTCGACGCTGCTAACATTCCACTGGGGAGAGTTGCAAGTCAAGTAGCAACACTACTTGCAGGTAAGCACAAGCCTAGTTATACACCTCACGTCGACACCGGTGACTATGTGATAGTCATCAATACCGACAAGATGGTGCTAACGGGTAACAAAGCAAATGACAAATATTATTATCATCATTCCGGATATCCTGGTGGGTTAAAAGCCGTCCAGTACAAGGACCTTATGGCAAAGAGGAGTGACTTTGCACTCGAAGTTGCTGTAAAAGGTATGTTGCCAAAGAACTCTCTTGGCAGGAAGATGCTAGGCAAACTACATGCATACAAGGGTGATACTCATCCTCATGCAGCACAGAATCCTAGGAAGATTGAGATTGACGGGGAGGTTAAATAATGGCAAAGTCTACTAAGAATGCAGAAAAGACCGTATCATTCGGTGGCACTGGCAGGAGGAAGAAGAGCGTAGCTAGAGTTCGCTTGCTACCAGGCAAAGGCAATTTTGTCATCAATGACAAGGATATCAACGAATATTTCGGCAAAGGCACACTAAAGGATGTGGCAAAGCAACCATTAGTTCTCACGAATACTGAGAGCAAATATGATGTCATAGTGAGCGTGTTTGGTGGTGGTTTCACCGGTCAAGCAGGCGCTATCCGTCATGGTGTCGCTCGCGCACTGTGCAAGGCTGATGAGCAATTACGTCCAGAGCTAAAGCGTGCAGGGTATCTCACCCGTGACGCTAGAGTGAAGGAAAGAAAGAAGTATGGTCTAAAGAAAGCACGTCGTGCTCCACAGTTTAGCAAACGTTAAAAATATTATGAAGGTGATAACATTTTGGATATCACCTTTTTCTTTTGACTATGATATCTTATTTGTTGTATAATAATATATATCGGTAAATAAAGAGGGAAAGTTTGTGGCAAAGAAATTAAATATCATTACAATCATTCTAGTCATCGCACTTGCTGTCCTTATGAGCGGCATGGGTGTGTGGTTTGCTATTGTGAAGACAAAGGAGAATGACAAGACCATGGTCACAGTCACCATTGTGCAAGACAATGAGACTCCTACTAGGTACGTCATAGACCAAGCCAATACTACCAGTAAGCAGATAAAGAAAGGGGAGGACCTAACTCTATCCTATTCTATTAGTAGCAACTATGTGATGACAGGCACACCAGTATTCGTCTGCACGGCAAATGCTGATCATACCAAGCAATTTAGTTGTGTGGTGAGTGTCGCTGACAACAAAGTGACGGTAAAGGCAGTAGACCAAGATGCTACTCTTAGCTTGTCTAATCCACCTGCATCCAAGATAACTATTAGCGTGTATGATGGGCAGAATGTCATAGCATCTATCCCTACAGTCAATGCTAATGGGAAACTTGATATAGGTGTATTTGAGACCAATATTTGCCAGAGTGATAATTATAAGGAAAAATTCTTGATTGGACTATATACAGATGCTGCTATGACACAACCTTTTGACTGGATGAATGGCACACTTTCTGCAACATCTAGACTATACACCAAGTGGGAGACCTATTTCCCATATATATACTTTGAGAATATCAGCGGTATGAGTATTGAAATATTCTCATTTGACACTGACCAAGCATTAACTGCTGAAGATATGGCAAGCAAGAGTCCATACTTCAATAAAGTGTTACATTGGACAGATGGGGGTACAACTATTGAGGACTATACTGACCCACAAATAATCAGTGTATCCATTTCAAGCTCAATTGCCTCTATAAAGAAGCTATATAGCAGTGATGCTACGGATTATCAGAGTCAAGTGATAACGAAGACTGAGACTGAGAGCAGTGTGACAAAGTATACACTAAATTTAACTAAGATAAAGGAACTTGGCACACTCTATATAGATTTTAATAACTAACAAAATGGGATAGTGATATCCCATTTTTTATTGTGGGAATGGTAGCTAAAATATTTTGAGAGAAGGCTATTTTTATATATAATTGTATATTACTTATACATAGTAGCAGTAGTTGGCTATAATATAAAGGGATATTATTTATTGCATTTATAATATGGCAAATGGTATTTTAAAAGGGAAAGTTATGGAGAATGTTTTTGATATCATAATAATTGGTGCAGGGCCTGCGGGACTTACAGCCGCACTGTATGCCAAGCGTGCGGGAGCAAACGTGACAGTATTCGAGGGAGCAAGCTTAGGTGGACAAGCAAGCCTGTCCGCTAAGGTAGAGAATTTTCCTGGGATAGATAATATAACAGGTGCAGACCTTGTCGAGCGCATGGAGACCCAGGTGACGAACTTAGGTGTGGAGATAAAGTATAACCCTGTAATAAAGATAGAGAAAGTATCAAAAGGCTACATCGTGCACACCAAATCATGCACATATCAGGCGCGTAAACTCATATTAAGTATGGGAGCAAGAGCAAGGACGCTAGGAGTCCCCGGCGAAGTCGAGTTACTCGGCAGGGGTGTGTGTTACTGTGCTGTCTGCGACGGCGGATTGTACAAAGGCCGTGATGTCGTTGTCGTTGGAGGGGGAGATAGCGCAGTAGAGGACGCATTGTATTTGTCCAATATTTGCAAGTCCGTGACACTGATTGTGCGAAAAGAATTGTCTTGTGCGAAAGCATATCTTGACAAATTAGATGATGCAAAACGCGCAGGCAAGATAAATGTAGTCTTTGGCATAGTCACAAAGATATTAGGCGATGGTGCTGTAGAGTCCGTAGTAGTAGGCAAAGATACCATTAAAACTAGTGCTGTTTTTATCGCAATTGGCAGGATCCCAGATAGCGATATCGTGCGTGACCTTGTGGAGTGCGATAGCTTAGGATATGTCAAGACTGATAGTGATATGCGCACTTCAGACAAGAATATATTTGCCTGCGGCGATATTAGGAAGAAATCGGTTAGGCAGATAGTGACAGCCTGCGCAGATGGGGCTATTGCGGGGACTTTTGCTTCCAAAAAATAATTTTTTGGAGGTGCGAAATTAAATATTTTGGAACAGACGGCATAAGGGGAGTAGTTGGAGATAACATGACTGCCGAATTATGCTACAGAGTAGGGCGAGCGATTGCATATGATATCTTGGAGTGCAATTTGCCGCCCTTAGTTTTTATTGGCAAAGACACTAGACCTAGTGGGGATATGTTATCTTACAGCATAGCCTGCGGACTAGTGGATGGCGGAGTGGATGTCAATATGCTAGGCACGCTATCTACCGGTGGGGTATCCTACCTTGCAAGTATATCCGATGTGGGATACGCCGTCATGGTGACCGCCTCTCACAACGATAGCACGATGAATGGCATCAAGGTGATAGACTCGCTTGGCTACAAGATAGAGGATAGTGTGGCAAAGAGACTGGAGCGCTACATAGATAGCCCTGATTTGCCAAAGGCGAGTATTCAAGGCAAAATTACGCATAATTACGAGTTAGTGGATAAATACATATCCGCGTGTTTAGATATCTGCCATGACCTAAAGGGACTAAGCATAGTGCTTGATCCTGGCAATGGATGTATGGGAGATATAGCAAGAAATGTGTTAATTACACTTGGTGCAAATGTCATCCCTATCAATTTTAAGCTTAGTGATGGGGATAAAATAAACGATCATTGCGGTGCGCAACACCCCGAGATGTTAATAGGAGAGGTGGCTATACACCATGCGGATTTTGGCATAGCATTTGACGGAGATGCAGATAGACTGCTTGTCGTGGATAGCACAGGACATATCCTTACAGGGGATGACCTACTATTTGCCCTAGCACTGCACCTAGATAGTCAAAATAGGCTAAATTCGCGAGCAGTCGTTGGCACAGTCATGACAAACAAAGGTGTGGAGGATAGCCTAAAACAATTCGGAATTAAGATGTATAGGACGCCTGTGGGTGATAGCAATGTGATAAATATGCTAAGGCTAAAAAATTTATCCATTGGAGCCGAGAGCAGTGGACATATATGTATGCCAAAACTCAATACTACGTGCGACGCTCTGATGAATGCGCTATTCTTCCTAAATATAGCAAAGAGTGTGGATATATCTAGATATCTAGTCTACCTAAAGCGTGTGCCGCAGGTGACTAAAAATATCGTAGTGGACACTAGTCTTCGCGAATATGTGACCTCCAAACCATTCCAGAAGTACATAAAGAAGCAAGAATGCACGCGGGATGACTTGCGCATCGTGGTGCGCCCTAGTGGCACGGAGCAGTGTGTGAGGATAATGGTGGAGTGCAATAATGTAAAAGCTCTATATGAAACACTAGATGTGATAGAGAGGCAAATATTGTCTCATTCGTGCTAGATTTATAGCAAAAATTTTCCTTATTTGATATAATCTATCTGTAGGGGAATAGATTATGTTTGAGATTAGGAAATCTTGGTATGATATGTTAAAGGATGACTTTGACAGCATTGAGTACAACAATTTTTCGCGTTGGCTGGAGGAGGAGTATCACAAATACACTATATATCCTGAGCCAAAGAACGTGTTTGCTGCGCTAAATCTCGTGCCATATGACAAAGTCCGCGTTGTAATTATTGGCCAAGATCCTTATCATGGGCAAGGGCAGGCGCATGGATTGTCCTTTTCCGTACAAACTGGTGTAAATATCCCACCAAGCCTACAAAATATCTTTAAAGAATTGCACAATGACCTTGGCTGCTACATCCCAAATAATGGCAATCTCACGCCTTGGGCAAAACAAGGAGTGCTGCTACTAAATGCCGTACTCACCGTGCGTGCAGGCGAGCCAAATAGCCACAAGGGGATGTATTGGGAGAACTTAACGGGGCATATAATCCGCCTGCTTAATGATAGGAAGGAGCCAGTAGTCTTCATCCTCTGGGGTGCTAACGCTAGGGCATTTCTGCCATATATTACGAATAAGCGTCACTTGGTGTTAAAATCCGCACATCCATCCCCAATGAGTGCCAACCAAGGTGGATTCTTTGGCAATCACCATTTCTCGCAAGCAAATGCGTTTTTGATAAAAAATGGATATCCTCCAATTGATTGGCAGATACCAAATGTATAGCGGGTAGTACTAGAAAAGTTTAGTATTGCAAAAGTGCAATGCATGTGTTAAAATATAACTACTAAGGATGGTCTATGTATGGAATTATTTTTAGGAACAATTCTACCGATACTGATAGTTGTATTCGTGCTAGCCGGGGCAGTGGTGATATATGTTGTGCTAAAAGGCAAGAACAAGTCAAATACACAGCAGATGATCACAAAGAATATGCCAAAGACTGCAAATGTGGCACTAAAAGAAGAGTATGTAGTTGAGAAGCAAATGCAGTTCCTCGCATGTCTCACTCGTGCACTTCCAAAGGAAATGATAGCATTCCCCCAAGTAGGAGTGGATAGAGTGGTCGTTCCGACCAAAGACAAAGTGATGTACAACGCTATCGGTAGCCAGTATCTAGATATAGTGGTCTTCCTAAGGCGTGGGATGAAGCCTGTACTTGCCCTTGACCTGTATGAAGAGGGTGGCATTAGTGAGAAACTAAAGGAAATGGATGAGAACGTGGCACGCACGCTAAAAGCGGTGAAACTGCCAGTGCTAAAATGTCCGGTAAGGCTCGATTACGATGTGGAAGAGTTGAGGATGAAAGTGATCCAGTCACTAAACCCTGAGATAGTAGCCCTTCTAAAGGAAAATTTCACTCATCAAGCATAATAGTTATGACCCTATAGGTAGGGTCATTTTTTTGCAAAATAACATCACATGGGATAAAACTATTGTAGTGATATAGCACACTGTCTAAATATTATTATGACTAAGAGCATTGCACTACCATATACTTGCAAAAATTGGCTAAATAAGCGGAAAAAATTTTAATCTAATTCAATTTCTGATACTATATATGAGATAGCAATAATATTTTACTTGAAAAGATTTCAAAATTAGATTATAATAATAATACCGTACTAGGCGGGGAGCTAGTAGTGCCCTGTACTCGAAATCTACTATAGCGAGGCCGAATACTTGCCTAGGCAGGTTAGTTGGTATGAGTTTAGATTAGGTAATAACGTTGAATTCAAGGTCTTATGCAATAGACTGCTATGAAACATGTCAGGTTCGGAAGGAAGCAGCATTAAGTAGATTTGCCTATGTGATATAAGGTAACTTTGGAGGAGTTATATATTTAGTTTATCTGATATTGGACACTGACGAAGCAAGTTGTGCGGTTTTTTTATGCAAAAATGCTAGAGTGAATATTTGACAAAATATCGCATATTTTATACACTCTAACTATAAATATAGGGGAAGGGAATGTTAGACGTACTATATGAGGACAATCACATCATAGTGGTGGTAAAGCCACAGAATATGCTGACGCAGGGAGATAGCTCAGGTGACCCAGATATATTATCCGAGGTGAAGCAGTACATCAAGGAGAAATACAACAAACCAGGGGAAGCATTCGTAGGCCTTGTGCATAGACTAGACCGTCCTACTGGGGGAGTAATGGTATTTGCTAAGACTAGCAAAGCCGCAAATAGACTATCCCGCAGCATCCGTGAAGGTGAGTTTACTAAGAAATATTTTGCTATCGTCCATGGAGATAACCTAAAACAATCGGATACACTCACACATTACTTAGTAAAGGACGTGAGGGCAAACGTCGTGCGCATCGCACCACCTCTAGTAGAGGGTGCTAAAGAGTGTAAACTAAAATATGACGTCTTAGCATCTACCAACAATATGTCCCTAGTCAGTGTGGAGTTATTCACTGGCAGGTCTCACCAAATACGTGTGCAAATGGCTGCTATCAAGCACCCATTAGTGGGGGATAAGAAATATGGTGTGGAGGACAAGAGCCCGCGTCTTGCACTATTTGCTAGCGACCTTAGTTTCCCACATCCTACGACCAAACAAATACTCAGATTCCACGTCGTGCCTGAGTATGACAAGAGCCCATGGAATATGTTTGACAAAAATTTCTACAACACTAATATCTAATATAATAGAGCAGTGTATTGATATATAATAAAAATTATAAAATTAAAACTATATAATACAAGTAACTAATAATTAAAATTACTATCATAAATTATTTTTAACTTAAATTACTATTACACAAATATCTAATAATATTAAAAGCTGATATAGAGTAGTCAACATTATGAATATTAAAATTTAACAATAAAATCTAAAAATAATGATAAAAAAATGACACCATTTTGGTGTCATTTTTTGGTACTATGCAAAATGTTAAAATTACTGTAAATTTAGGATTGTTTGTTACTTTGCGTAGCACTCTCATCTGCTACTATTCCACTAGTCGATAACATGGTGCTTGCTACAGATATTGCGTTTTCAATTGCTGTGCGTGTCACCATGGTTGGATCAATTATTCCAAGTGTAAACATATTGCCATATGTGTCACTCATAGCATCATAACCATAGGACGGATCAGCTGATGCTAAGATATTATTTAGCACCACATCACCGGACACACCCGCATTAGCGCAAATCGTGCGAAGTGGGGCAGATAGGCTATCCAGTATCACACACGCACCGAGCTTCTCATCACCATCAAGTGTGTCCAATAGTTCCTTGCAAGGAGCAATACACCTAGATAGTGCTGTTCCTCCACCAGGGATTATCCCTTCGGCTAGGGCAGCTTTTGTGGCACTGATAGCATCTTCTATTCTTAGTTTCAATTCCTTTTGCTCCACCTCAGTGTGTGCTCCTACCAATATCTGTGCGATTCCACCGGTGAGTTTGGCAAGTCTTTGCCTTAATTTTTCTTTCTCAAAATCTTCACTAGCATTTTCTATCTGAGTCTTAATCTGAGAAATTCTCTGTGAGATATCCTCACTATTTCCTGCTCCATGCGTGATAAGTGTGCTATTTTGCGTCACACGCACAGATGCGTGACCTAATATCTTTGGGTCAAATGCATCACTAGTATTTGCGAATCTACTAGATATGAGGGTCGCTCCACACAATACGCTGATATCCTCCATATAGGCTTGTCTTCGGTCGGCAAATGCTGGAGCACGCGTCACAACGATTGATAGGTTGCCACGCATTTTGTTTAGCACAATGGTTGCAAGTGGCTCACTATCTATATCGTCACATATGATAAGCAGGGGACTCGAGGACTGTGTAGCGTATTCTAATACAGGCAATATTTCCTTGATATTTGTGATCTTATTCTCGGTGATATAGATATCGCAATTTGGGTAGTTTGCCTCCATCTTCTCCATATTATTGCACATATAGCTAGATAGATAACCTTTGTCATACTCCATGCCCTCGATTATTCTAAGAGTAGTCTCATCGGTGTTGCTGTCCTCGAGAGTTATTACTCCTTGCGGGCCGATGATATCAAAGGCATTACTGATTAGTTTGCCCACATTCTCATCTTGGGCAGAGATACTTGCTACTTTGTAGATATCCTTGCTGTCTTTCACATTCACCGACATTTCCTTCAAGTGATCTACAATGCATTTGCAGGCCTTGTTCATGCCCCTGCGAAGCAAAATAGGATTAGCGCCCGATATGTAATATTTTAGTCCACTAGATATGACACTCTCGGCAAGAACGCACGCTGTAGTAGTACCGTCTCCTGCAAGGTCATTGGTCTTGATGCTTGCTTCCTTTAGGATGCTTGCGCCAATATTTTCTATCTTGTCTGGCAGGGTAATTTCGCGGGCAATTGTCACTCCGTCGTTTGTGACAAGGGCAGATGAATATGCGCGCTCTATTATCACATTCCTACCTTTTGGGCCAAGAGTGGAGGAGACCATGCTAGTTAGTTTCTTGCAGCCCTCTCCCAGTTTCATTATGGCATCTGTGCCTTGTAATAATACTTTTGACATACTACGCCTCCAAGATTGCAAGTATATCCGATACGCAGACCATTAAGTAACTCTTGTCATCTACGCTTACTTCACTTGCAGCATATTTATCGAATAACACTCGGTCGCCCACGGCTACCACCATAGGGTTATCCTTAGTACCTTCTCCCACAGCCACCACACGGGCCACCATAGGCAAGTCACTCTCACTATTTGGCATAAGCAGCGAGGACTTAGGCTTCTTCTCAATCTCTAGCAATACTCTATCAAAAATTGGTTTTATTCTCATACATTCACTCCATTGTTTTTATTTGACAAAAAAGGAAATAATCCCACGTTTTGCGCGTATTTTTGTGGCAAAATTCTACATCTTTTGTCATAGATATATTGGCACCTTAAGTATAATTATCTTATAGCGGGGTTTTCAAGATTTTATGCCAAAAACTAAGAATGAATACTATGATGATGTGAAATTCATCAAACATAAACGAAAAGTGCCATTTGGCATCATGTGGGCATTGCTGCCACTTGGGACATTCCTTGTGGTAATTCTCGCGCTATTTGCCGCGGATATGCTCCACTTTAGGGGATTAAACATTTTGTCTACGACTGCGAAGACGCAAAGTATGACCTACTACGCTCTATCCTTTGGCGTATACGATAGCGAGGCGAGTGCGCAAAATACAGCTGAGCTTTGCATCATCCAGGGTGGGGCAGGATATGTCTTGCATGACAGTGCCGGTTATCACGTGCTAGGAGGTGTGTACTATACCCGTGACGAATGTCAATTGGTGGCAGATAGGATAACAGGTGCGACTTATGAGCCAGAAGTATATCCTATCATGATAAAAGATGTGAAATTTAGCGGCGATAACGCCGATGAGATAAAGAGTGCCTATAGCATGGTCTCATCCATCATATCTGGTCTATATGATATATCTATTAATCTCGATGAGAAGAAATTGTCACCAACTAGTGCCTGCACGAAAATATTGAAGGCAAAGAGTGATTGCACTATTGCTATCAACTCTCTAAATAAACTAGATGACTTACTTGCCACTCACACCACAAATTTCCTACTAAAAGTGGTAGATAGTCTAGATAGTCTGCAGGTAAGTTTGCTTGGCTCTAGCCCATCTAGTCAGCCGGTGAGATACGCCTGTGTATATCTAGCGTGCGAACTGCATGACTTTGCCGAAAATATATAGAATTTGTAAAAGAAAAATTTGCCTCGTAGAAATATCCATTTATTCTTTGGCAAAACTACGTGGTTGTAGTATAATTTTGATATGAAAAAATTTTTTAAAACATATATGTGGCACATGATAGGCTTTGGAATAATTGCAGTCCTTGTCACAATTGATTTGCTATCCAAATATTTTGTGGGCAAATATCTGACACTGGGGCAGGAGATAGTCCTCATCCCACACTTCCTCTCGCTCACTAATATTTTTAACGACGGGGCAGCATTCAATACATTCTCTGGGGCGTGGATATTCTTGCTGGTATTTGCCATAATTTTTGTCATTGCCCTTGTGGTATTCCAATTTTGGTTTAAGCCAAAAGGCGCATTGTGGTTTATCAGTTTCGTCCTAGTCATATCAGGTGCTATTGGAAATCTAGTGGACAGGATCATTCCTCCACATTTTGTAAGGGATATGATTAGCATTAGTTTCTTCCCACCAGTATTCAATATAGCTGATTGCATGCTAGTAGTTGGCGTGATACTCATGGTGGCATATTTCCTATTCTTCCGAGGTACAAAAGATGTCAAAGATAGTAGTAAGTAGCGAAAATGCGGGTTTGCGTCTAGACGTCTTTTGCGAGAGCATTGACCCTAACCACACTCGTTCGTATTTTAAGCGATTGATAGATGAGGGGAAGATCCTAGTGGGCGGCAAAAAGGAAAAGGCCGGCTACAAAGTAAGTACTGGCGATACTATTGAGATAGACTATGTCGAGGCTGAAGTACTCTCTGCAAAACCTGAGGACATAGCCCTTGATATCGTATATGAAGATAGTGATATTATAGTGGTAAATAAACCTCAAGGCATGGTAGTGCATCCCGCACCGGGCAATCCGTCGGGAACGCTAGTGAACGCCCTTGCTTATCACACGACACTATCCACGGGAGCCGAGTATAGACCGGGGATAGTGCATCGCATTGACAAGGATACAGCAGGTCTGCTCGTTGTGGCAAAGAACGATATGGCCCATGCGAATCTGTCAAGCCAAATATCGAGTAAACGCGCAAAGCGTACATATGTAGCACTCGTCCAGGGCACAATGAACCCTGAGAGTGGCACAATTGATAAGAATATAGATAGGTCAAAGCGTGATAGGAAGAAGTATACAGTAGTGGATAGTGGTGGCAGGAGTGCTATCACACATTATAGGACACTTGATAGATATAGAGGATATAGCTTAGTAGAATTCACTTTGGAGACTGGCAGGACTCACCAGATCCGTGTGCACGCAGCCTATATGCATCACCCAATAGTGGGGGATAGCACTTACAATCCAAATCCATGCAAATTTAGTGGAGTGCATGGGCAATTGCTTGTGGCAAAGAAACTGACTCTAATGCATCCGCGAACAGGCAAGGAGATGACATTCGAAATCGATTTGCCGCCATACTTCGTGGAAGTATTAAATAAATTGGCAAAAGAGGCCAATTGACTTTGCTATTTTAAGCACAATTTGATAAAATAATATAAGGAGGAATTAAAATGTCTAGGAGGAGTACGAATACTACAAGGAATAGCGTCAGTATGCGCTTTGTAATCAATTTCTTATCATTCTTGGTGGTCACCATCATCGGCATTGTCCTGATATTTTCCAAATTATCTTTCGCAGCACCAGCTGCCGAGATACTGGAGACTATCGCCCAGTCGCTAGCCTTCCTCGTTGTGATATTCTCTAGTTTTTACTATGCTCGTAGCAAACGCAACGTGTGGTTCTTGGTCGTATGGGCAATAGGTGTAGTGCTGATCGTGACATCATATTTTATCTAAGATGAAGAGACGTTGTATTATTGCATTAATTGTCTTATCTGCCATAGCGCTCGTGTGCTTAGTACTAGGCTTTATATTTGGAGATATAGCCTTTGGAGTGCTCGAGATAGTGCTAGCAGGGGTGACAATAGACCTTACTGTCCTCACATACACCCAGATGCGGGAAGTGAAGAGTAGATATCTAAATGACCACTTCGAGTACAATCGCATGGAGCAGAGGGCAATGAACGAGAGTTTTAGGAACGAGAGAATCAGGATATATACTATGCGAGTAGTCTATATAGCCCTCACTGTCCTATTCCTCATTTGTTCAGTATTTCAGTTTGTGTAAAAAATGAGTGTTTGTAGCACTCATTTTTTTAGTTCTCATTACTAGGTGTTTTCTTTGCTTTTCCTAGGTTCTTAATCTTATCAAATAACCACTTCATATCACGTGCAAAATGTTTCCAGCCCCAGATAAGACTAATTAGGAAAGATAGTGGGATGAAGTATATAAGTGATGGGATGATCATCCAGAGTAGTGGCCAGAATTTTTGCATCCCTGCATATTCGCCAACTGGTATAGTGCGCATGAATTCCGGCACACACCAGGTGAATATTTTGCCAAGAGCATCCGATCGTGGACCCCATATCATGGAGGAATTCTTGTAATTTGGACTTAGCATATTGTCATTCCTAAGGTCGACGAATCCTAGCTCGCTCTGCAACACTTGATTGACGACAATGAATCCTAACACTGCTAGGAAGTAGAATGGCACTGACCACACTCTCCTGTAATCTAGCGTGTGAAGCTTGAGTAAAACCATCAGCAGTGGCACAGCAAATAGTTCCCAGTGGTGGAAGTAAAATCTAGCGATATCGGCTTGCTCCAGTAGTTGATTGGATTTCTCAAGAGGCTCTAGTGGGTAGAGGATAGCAAGTACTCCACTGATTAGCCCTAGATAAAACATATAGTCTTTTGCGTGTTTGCTCTTTGAGAGGAATATTATAGGAAATAGAGCAATATTAGCACCACAAATATTTGTGAACCACATATCGCGCAGCATACGGTCATGGTCGTTGCAGTATGGCGGGATAAAAACTTTTAGGAAGTGCAGTGCTAGTCCAAATATTAGTATAGACTCTAGGACTATAATTTTAGTCTTCTTTGATCTATTGGAAAGTATGAAATATAGACCAACTGTAGCACATACTGCTAAAGTGATCCAGAAAAAATACCAAGAATTAAACATTTCTATAATCATAATAATCTTCCGTAAAAATGTATTCGATTATCCTTATTATACAACAGTGTGGCGGAAATTAAAAATTTTTCTATGCAAAAATATTAAGTGATAAAGTTTGCCATATTTCTAATATTTTGATATCTTAGAGGTAGCGTAATTTACAGGAGAAGAAATATGACATTCAAGGAATGGTTATTTAGTAGTTATGACAATCCATCTATATCGGGGCAATGGGGACTAGGTCATATCATCACACTCATATCTTGCATCGCACTGATTGTAGTCATTGGCATTGTCATGCGGGGTAGGAGTCTAAAGTCTCGAAGGATAGTGCTATACAGTCTAGTTGGTGTCATATTCGCATTTGAGATAGCAAGGAGAGTCATCAATTTCTGCAAAGGTGTTGCGCCAAACGTTCATGACATACTCTACACATTGCTCCCTCGTCCTTGGTGTGCTATTGCATGCTGGTCACTTATCATATCAATATTTGTGAATAAGAAATGGTTCTACAACTTCGCATCAATTACAGCACTACTGTGTGCACTCATATTCTTCGCTTACCCAGGGGTAGGGTTTAACAATAAGTACATACTATTTGAGAATCTTTACTCCATCTGCACACACTCACTCCTGCTTGTCACATCCATTAGCCTCATTACCATGCACTTCACATCGTTTAAATACAAAGGCGCATGGCGTGAACTAATATGTATAGCAGTGGTCTATATCTACTCGATTTTAGAAATTTATGTGCTAAAGATATCTGGGGACCCACTATATTTCATGCCAGGCAATGATATATTAAAGATATTAGGTGTGAGCTGGGGTGTATACCTCGTAATTTACATTCTATTCATGCTAGTATATCTAAATACATTCTACCTAATTGACGATAGATCGACTGTAAAATCAGTATTTGCTAGGAAGCAAAAGGAAATAAAATAATATAGCCCATGAATTTCATGGGTTATTTTTATGTGAAAAGTTTACAAAATTTGACATATCTAGCACGTCTTTAATTGAAAAATAAAATAGGGTGTGTTATAATATCTTGACTACAAGGAGAAAATTATGAAGTACACAAAAAAGAAAGTAAATGCTAACGAAATTGAATTTGAGATTGAGATATCCAAAGATGAGTGGGAGCATGCACTAGAACACGCTTATGAGGAGAAGAAATCTTCCTACAACATCGAGGGTTTTAGACGTGGCAAAGCACCAAGGAAAGTGATTGAGAAGATATATGGTGCAGGAGTATTCTATGACGAGGCAATTGGTCATAGCTTCAGCCACGCATATCAGGAGATTTTGAGCAAGGAAAAGGATTTTGAGCCTGTCGATGAACCAAGACTTGCTGTAAAGAGTGTGGGTGAGACTTGCACACTGGTTGCTACTGTCTACACAATGCCAGAGGTGAAACTAGGAAAATACAAAGGCCTTAATATTGCTTGTAAGGAAGCAAAGGTGACAAGTGCCGAAGTAGATGCCGAGATAGCAAAGACTCTCGACGAACACGCAAGATTTGTAGAGGTATCCGATAGAGCAGTGCAGATGGGCGACACCTGCAATATAGACTTTAAGGGATCAGTGGACGGCAAAGTATTTGATGGTGGCACAGCTACAGGATTTGACCTAGAGATAGGTTCGCACAGTTTCATTGACAACTTTGAGGACCAATTAGTCGGGGCAAAGGCTGGGGACAACGTCGATGTATTCGTCACATTCCCTACTAATTATGGTGAGAAGTCGCTAGCTGGCAAGAAGGCAAAGTTTGAAGTAAAAATTAATAGCATTAAGGAAAAGCAAGTGCCAGCACTAGATGAGAAGTTTGTCTCAAAAGTATCCGAGTGTGAGACAGTAGAGGACTACAAGAAGGAAGTCCGTGAGCACTTACTAGACCATGCTAAGGAGCACGCACGTGCCGACCTAGAAAACGAAGTGATAGAAAAAGTCGTGGCAAACGCTGAGGTAGATATCCTCGATGTCATGGTGCAGCACGAATTAGATCACATGATGCAAGACCTATCATATAGATTGATGTATCAGGGAGTGTCACTAGAGGATTATGCGAAGTATGTTGGCACAACAGTAGATGAGATTCGCGCGAGCCGTGTAGAGGATGCTAAACGCAGCGTGAAGATATCCCTAGTCATGCAAGAGATCATCAAGCGCGAGAAGATCGATGTGACCCGTGCCGAACTCAATGCTAGATTCAAGGACATGGCAGCACGTGAGAACAAGAGCGTAGATGACTATGTAAAGGGACTAAATCCTAATCAGATTGGCCAAGTGCAAAATAACATACTGCTAAATAAATTACTCGCATTCTTAGTGGAAAACAACGAAGCAAAGGGTGCAAAACCACAAGAAGCAAAGCCAGCAGCTAAGACAACTGCAAAAACTGCAGCAAAGCCTGCAACCAAAGCTACAACTGCAAAGCCAGAAGCAAAAGCTGCAGCAAAGAAGAGTGCACAAAAGAAGACTGTAAAGAAATAATAGGAGGGGATTATGTTGATACCAACCGTTATAGATCAGACAAGTAAAGGTGATGTCGCATATGACATTTATTCTAGATTATTAGAGGATAGGATAATATTCCTTAGTGGTGAGATAGAGGACAATATGGCCAACACCATTGTTGCCCAGATGTTGTATCTCGAGGCAAAGAACCCAGACAAGGATATTTGCCTATACATCAATAGTCCGGGTGGCAGCGTGACTGCAGGATTCGCTATCTATGACACAATGAATTATATCAAATGTGATGTGTCGACCATATGCATAGGAATGGCCGCAAGTATGGCTGCATTCCTGCTCGCTAGTGGCAAGAAAGGCAAGAGATTTTGCCTACCAAATAGTGAAGTGATGATACACCAACCATCCAGTGGCGCACAAGGACAGGTGAGTGACATTTTGATAGCCGCAAACCATGTGAGCAAGACCAAGGACAAGATGATTGAGTTACTATCCGATATGACAGGCAAAACTAAGGAACAAGTGGCAAAAGATGTCGATAGAGACAATTATATGACAGCAAAGGAAGCAAAATCTTATGGACTCATCGACAAAGTGATAGACAATAGGAAATAATTAGATATAATATTTTAGTCATCATCATGGCACTTGCTATGATGATTGATTTTTAAAATGAGGAGATTATGGCAGAATTACATTGTTCGTTTTGTGGCAAGAACGTGAGAGATTGTGAGTGCATTATCCCTAGCCCCGATGGCTCGGCTGTGATATGCAACGAATGTGTCGTGCAGTGCTCACGCATCATTGCTGATGCTACGAAACCCGCATTAACTAAGGTAAATCTTTTGACTCCAGCGGAACTTAAGGCAAAACTCGATGAATATGTCATCGGCCAAGATGAGGCAAAGCGCGTGCTCTCCGTCGGCGTGTACAATCATTATAAGAGGATAAATTATAATATTGACGCGAAAGATAGTGGCAAACACGATTGTGTCGACCTAGATAAGAGCAATATCCTGATGATAGGACCAACCGGCTCGGGCAAGACTTTGCTTGCAAAGACACTAGCAAAGATTCTTGACGTGCCATTTGCTTCGGCTGATGCTACCATACTGACTGAGACGGGATATGTGGGTGATGATGTGGAGAGTTTGCTCCTAAAGCTCATTGTGAATGCAAATTACGATATCGCCCGTGCTGAGCGAGGAATAGTGTATATCGATGAGATCGACAAAATTGCAAAGAAGGATACAGGCAGATCCCTTACCCGTGATGTGAGTGGTGAAGGCGTGCAACAAGGATTGCTAAAGATACTAGAATCCACTATTGCCAATGTCCAGCCGCAAGGCAGGAGGAATCCAAATGCACCTGTCATGCAGATAGATACTACGAATATTCTATTCATCTGCGGAGGAGCATTTGTAGGCCTAGATAAGATAATCAAGAACCGTGGCGGAGAGGCTATGGGTTTTTCCTCCCATATGGTCACAGCAAAGGATATTGATGCTTTCAAGAAAACTACCGAGGGCGCTATCCGTCCACAAGACCTCATAGATTATGGCATGGTGCCAGAGTTTGTAGGTAGGCTCCCAATAGTAGTAGGACTAGAGGAACTAACGAGGAATGACCTAATCCGCATTCTTCGTGAGCCAAAGAATTGTCTAGTTGAGCAGTACAAGACAATGTTCGCGATAGACGGCGTGAATCTGAAATTCACGAAGGATGCAATCGAGGCCGTTGCAGATAAAGCATTGGAACTAAAAACTGGTGCTAGAGGACTTAGGAGTATCATGGAGGGCGCTATGCTCGACCTAATGTTTAATATCCCAAGTAACAAGGATATAGAGAGCATCACCGTAGACCGTGAAGTGATATTAGGTAAAGTTGCTCCACAAATTGTGTACAAGACCTCAGATATTGGGGTGGCAGATGCTGCATAACTTAGGAGAGATAAGATGAAGATAGTATATAGCAATTTTGTGACAAGCGTGGCAGATGGACAAAATGTGCTACATGACGGCAAACCTCAGATAGCCTTCGTGGGTCGGTCAAATGTGGGCAAGAGCAGTCTACTAAATGCACTTGCTGGTAACAAGAAATTGGCACGAACGAGTTCCACTCCAGGTAGGACGCGTATGGTAAATTACTTCCTAATTAACGGAAGTGTGTACTTCGTGGATCTGCCGGGATATGGATATGCAAAGGCTGCAAAGACCCTTGTAGAGTCTTGGCAATCACTAATTGAACCATATCTTGTGGACAATCGCGACCTAAAGCTCACATGCCTACTCATGGACATAAGGAGAGTCCCAAACGCTGATGACAGGCAGATGATAATGTTCCTAAATTATTACAGGATCCCATACATAATCATCGCTACAAAGTGTGACAAATTATCCAAGTCTGCTATCAAGCCTGCTTGTAGGAAATTAGCTCACGCTATAGGTGTGGGAGACGAAAATGTTTACCCATCCTCATCAAGTGGTCTAGGCAAAGAGAAAATCTTAGAAAAATTCGATCAATTCTTGAAGAATGAATAATAATATAGCAAGGCTAGTGCGAAAGCATTAGCTTATTTTTTTGCCTAAGATAAGACATCATAGGATGGGGAATATGGAACTAATGGAGGAGTAAATTCTTATCTAGTTATCTTTGTAAATAAAATACTTATCATAGACTATGTATTCAAGTTTGCTAGTATATGTAATTATTGTTACTAGACCATGTAATCACAGTTGCTAGACTGTATAATTGAGGGTTGATTTATAAAATTGATCGTTCATTCAATCATATTTTGTGTTTATTGAATGAATAACTATGAGAATACAGCTTGTGGGCGCGAAATTGCCTCATTTTGACACAAATGGGTGTTAATTTGGTTAACTTATTTATAAATAAATTTGTGCTGTAGGGCGAGATTTTTTGTATCAAATGGGAAGAATATCGCATATAGTAAGATATACAGGCTTATTAAAGTTAGGAGGTAAGAAGTAAATGTCATTCTTTTCTAGTAATAGAACTTCTAGGACACCGGGTCCACTCACTGGCAATCCTTTAAATGGCTTGTGTGAAAAGGCGTGCTTAGAAGTAAAGAAAGTATTTGATGCGTGCCAGAAACAAGTCCAAGAGGTAAATACACCTGTCACTGTGACCAATTTCACACCAGCAGATCCAGCCCAACCACTTACATATGTATCCGCAAGAGCGATCGCCGGCACTACGACTATTAGCAATCTAGTAGTCGACCGTTTCGACGACAAACCATGTTTTGCTAGGATCACAGGCGATGTATCTGTGCCATTTGTCATCTACTATACCGATGCAAACGGTGTAGAGGGCAGTGCAACGGCTGATATATCGGTCAATGTCGATGTGGTCATGTATGTGCCTCAGCCATCAGTCTTCCCATTCAGCATTGAGGCGCTAACCAGTGCAGCAATTCCAAATGGCGAATACATTGGCAACAACACATTCAGCATGGATATGTGTATCACAATTATCCTAAAAGTCGTGGTCGAGGCCGAGATATTAGTGCCAACCTATGGTTATTGTGCAATTCCAGCATGCCAGGATTATACTCAGGATGTATGTAGCGGATTCTTTGACCTGCCACTATATCCACAGACAAATCCTGTGACACCATTAAACAACTAATATAGTAGAGGTTGTTAGCTAAACTCTATTGAAAGTATAGAAGTAGAGGTGGTTAACACCTCTATTTTTATTGAATAAAAATGCAATATATTGCAAAATTATTACTAAAAATTTTGTAAAATTTTGTCGACTGGACGAGCAAAAATCGCTCCTTTGTAGCATAAATATGATTAGAGGTCATATGATAGTCGAGAGTTTATTTTGCTTCATGCAAAAGGTGCTACTATTTAGCGCGTATATCAACCAAAACGGATCTTTCCCAAAGCCACTAACACCGCGTGAGGAAGAGGAGTATTTCAATAAATTTAAGGCAGGGGATATGGAAGCTCGTGATGTCCTCATCCGCCACAACCTAAGACTTGTCGCGCATATAGTGAAAAAATATGCAAATTCCTGTGAGGCTGATGACCTAATATCTGTAGGGTCTCTTGGACTAATCAAGGCCATAAATACATACAATCCAAATACTACTACACAACTATCTACATACGCTGCCAAGTGTATCGAAAACGAGATATTGATGCTCATTCGCACTAACAAGAAACACAAAAATACAGTCTCCATCGAGGATATATTATCCTTTGACGAGGACGATAATTCCATGGTGTTACAGGATATAATCCATCCAGATGAGAAGACATTTGAGGAGGAACTCCACGACCAGGATATAGCAATTAGGCTAAGGAAGCTCCTCCGTGACACACTGAATGATAGGGAGTATCAGATAATTTGCCTTAGATATGGATTCGATGACAATCCGCCACTCACTCAGCGTGAGGTGGCAGAGCGGCTTGGCATATCTAGGAGTTATATTTCACGTCTTGAGAAAAAGGCATTGCAGGCTATGGCAAAGGTGGTGAAGAAGTCGGATTATAGATGATGCTTGCAACAAATACGGGAATGTTACATTGTAGATATAGTGTAGATAATTGGCTAGGCATAGAAAAGACTTCTAGCATAGAGTAATTACATTGTAGAAATTATCAAAAAAGTATTGTGAATATTTATTCAATGTGATATAATGCTATTGTTAGATATACAGATGATTGCGTGCATATGCACGAGGAAAGTCCGAGCAGTACAGAGTAGGATGATGGCTAACGGCCACCGGGAGTGATCCTAGGGAAAGTGCAACAGAGAATTACCGCAAAGAAATTTGTAAGGGTGAAAATGTAGGGTAAGAGCCTACGGCTATCCATGGAGACATGGGTGTGCGTGTAAACCCCATCCACTGCAAGGTAGACGGACACAAAATGGTTACTCGCCAGTCTGTCGATAACACCGCTTGAACCTAACAGCAATGTTAGGTCTAGATAGATAATCATCTAATACAGAACTCGGCTTATGGATATGCTAACAGCCCAAGGGGTAACCCTTGGGTATTTTTATTGTAAAATTAGTAATATTCGTGCATTTTATTGATAAAATACCTATACTTTGATATAATCAAAATATGGATGAGAAGACATTTGCACCGCTCGCTGAGCGCATGAGACCAAATACTCTAGATGAATTTATTGGGCAGAAACATCTAATCTACCCAGATAGTTTTTTGGTGCGCGCTATATCTAGTGGCACACTAAATAGTTGTATCTTTTATGGCCCTCCGGGGAGTGGCAAGACCACGCTTGCTAATATCATAGCTCATACTTCAAATGGAATATTCAAGAGGCTAAACGCTGTGTCTAGCGGTGTAGGGGAAGCTAAGGAGATCATCTCTCAGGCTAGGAGCGATATGCAAATGTATGGCAAACGCACATACTTGCTGCTCGACGAATGCCATAGATGGAGCAAATCTCAGAGTGATAGCGTGCTACAAGCAATAGAGGATGGTAGCATAGTTTTTATCGGCTCCACTACGGAAAATCCTTTCATATCCATGACTCGCGCAATTGTGTCTAGGTGCAAAGTATTCGAATTTAGACCACTGACGACGGATGACGTGCTAGTGGCACTGCGCCGTGCACTCACTGACCCTAGGGGATATGGTGGGCAGAAGGTGGATTGCAGTGATGAGATTCTAAAATACATTGCATCAATTAGCGGTGGAGATATCCGGTCCGCTCTAAATACGCTAGAAATGGCAGTAAATACCACGCCTATGGACAAAAATGATGTGGTTGTCGTAACAAAGCAGATCGTATCTGCTTGTGTGCAAAATAGCATGGTTGGGATGGATGAGAGCACTTTCTATGATAACCTAAGTGCGTTTTGTAAGTCTCTGCGTGGCTCAGATACGGATGCAGCGCTGTATTATTGTCAGAAGCTGCTTGCCAGCGGTTGTGACCCAAGGATCATTGCAAGGAGACTAATTGCCCATTCTAGCGAGGATATAGGCATGGCGGATAGCAATGCACTGCTCATGTCCACAATGGCGCTAAATTCCTGCGAAAAAGTGGGGATGCCTGAGTGCAATCTGACCCTTGCCCATGCTATAATATATGTGTGTGAGGCCGAGAAGAGCAATAGCGTACTAAACGCAATGCACGCAGCGGACGACGACGCTAGAAATCATCCTGAGGCCACAGTGCCAAATCACTTAAAGAATCATCCAACAGGTTATAGCGATGGTCACAAGAAATATCTCTATCCACATAATTTTGGCGGTTACGTTAAGCAACAATATCTACCGGATGTGCTAAAAGATAGAGTGTACTATGTGCCGGGCAAGAATGGCAAAGAAGCAAATTTGAAAAGAAAAAAAGATAAGTTCAAATAATTAGTTTACTAAAATCGCAGTTTTTGATATGATTATCTTAGAAATTCAACAAAAGGAGACAAAAAGTGGAACTAAAAGGTACTAAAACAGAGAAAAACCTCATGAAAGCATTTGGTGGGGAGAGTGAAGCAAGGAATAAATACACATACTTCGCAAGTGTGGCAAAGAAGGAAGGCTATGAGCAGATCGCAGCTATCTTCCTAGAGACCGCAGAGAATGAGAAAGAGCACGCAAAGATGTGGTTCAAATTATTAGGTGGACTTGGCAATACCAAGCAAAATCTTATGGCAGCAGCTGAGGGCGAGAGATACGAGTGGACCAGCATGTACAAGAGATTTGCTAAGACCGCAAGGGCAGAGGGATTCGAGAATATCGCTGTCATGTTTGAGGGAGTAGCAAAGGTTGAGCATGAGCATCAGAAGCGCTACAATCATCTACTAAAGAACCTAGGCACAGGCAAAGTATTCAAGCGTGACCGTGAAGTCGTGTGGGTCTGCCGCAACTGTGGCGCAAGGATCAAGGCACTAGAGGCCCCAATCGTCTGCCCAGTTTGCTCACATCCACAGAGCTATTTCGAGCTAGAGAGCAAGAATTATTAATACTAATATATATCTAAAAAAAAGACACTAGAAGAGTATATCTAGTGTCTTTTTTTTCTTAAGAAATCCACAGGATAGTGTAGTGGTATAAACAATAAAAAATGGCTATATTTAGCCATTTTTATTGTTATTAAGTATCAGATTTTACTATCTCTCTGGGATAAAACTGTCGAATATGACGTTGTCACAGAGTCCCTGCATCTTCATGTGCTCGGACTTGCTGGATACTCCATATGCAAGCAATGGTAGATTCCTATGCTTCTTCACATATCTATTAGGTAGTAACTTTGCATTGTAGCAGATGAAGTCTGGGTTACAATCCTTGCAGTGCTTAAGTTTAGTTAGTCTCTTGGTCTTGTAGGAGCAGAGTGTCTTCTCACTAAATTTGCAAGCCTTGATACCACGCACAATAGCAGGGGCGTTATCCATAAACCACTTGACAGTCGTAGGATTGGTCGACATGATAGCATAATTGCTATTTGGATATTTCTGCATCAGGGCATAGACATCGCTAGGCATCTTAGTGGAGCAGAAGTCATTGATGATATTGATTAGCACAGGCACACTGTCACCAATCTCAGCTAGAGCTTCCTCTAGGGTTAAAATTTTAAATTTAGTTTTGCATAAATATACATCTTTTAGATCACTAAAATTGATCTTTGAGATGTATCCATCACACCCAGTGAGCCTAGACAAAGACTTCTCACTAAAACAAATTAGAGAGCCATCATTCAGTGCCTGGACACTTAACATTATAGGAAATTTATTTTTAATGGCGGACTTGATTGCCCCCATTGAATGTTCGGGATTGTCGTGGTCGAAAAGACCATGTTTTGCGATTATCGATTTCGATAACCATGTATCATATATATTCATTTGACCGTAACTCAAATGTATAGTTACTGTTTATATTAAATTTTAAATTGTGTAGTTTTGCAACTATACATTATACTTTTTAATTTATTTTTAAGACTAGTTTTCGGGAAAATTAGGTATGCACCACAGACCAAATTCGTCCGTGTCAAACGACAAAAATTACTCTTGTCGCTCCTAATAGTAACTATATAATATCAGAAAAAATGAGTTTTGCCTAGCGTTTTTTACTATTTTTCAAAAATATTTGCGTTTTCTCCTTTATTTTATTACAATACTATTATAATAATAATGTTTGCAGGTTATGACCTATTTTTGACAAAATTCGGCGTAATTCGCATTCTACAGGGGAGAGATAGCACAATGGGGCGAATGTCACACATCAGGAATTTTTGCATAGTCGCACATATTGACCACGGCAAGAGCACTCTTGCTGATAGACTCATGGAGTATACCGGCACGGTTGCAAAGCGTGACTTAGAGGAGCAAATGTTAGATAGCATGGATATAGAGCGCGAGCGTGGCATTACGATCAAACTCACTCCTACCACAATGCACTATATCTACAAGGGGGAGGAGTATACTCTAAACCTCATCGATACCCCGGGACATGTAGACTTTACCTATGAGGTAAGCCGTAGCCTTGCTGCGTGCGAAGGAGCAATCCTTATAGTCGATGCGACCCAAGGAGTAGAGGCGCAGACTGTGGCAAATGCTTATCTTGCCTTTGATAACAACCTCGAAATTTTGCCAGTGATAAACAAGATTGACTTGCCATCAGCAAGGGTGGAGGAAGCGAGGTCTCAGATAGAGGACGTGATAGGAATTCCTGCCAAATCCGCTCCAGCTATATCGGCAAAAGATGGCACGAATATAGATCAGGTGTTAGAGCAAATAATAGAGAACTTTCCTTCTCCAAAGGGCGATGAGAATGCTCCGCTAAAAGCCCTGATATTCGATAGTTATTACGATAATTTCAAAGGCGCTGTGTGCTTAGTCCGCATAGTGGATGGATCTATCCGAGCAGGCACTCGGGCAAAGTTTTTCTCGACTGGCAAGGTATATGATGTGACCGAAGTTGGCATATTCACACCTAGCGAGAAGGAGACAGACTGCTTGCTAGCAGGGGATGTAGGGTATGTGTGCGCTAGTATCAAAAACGTGCGTGAGACCAAGGTGGGTGACACCATCACGGAGGAAGGTAGGCCTTGTGCAGAGGCCTTGCCGGGATACAAGGAAGTGAAACCTGTCGTGTTTAGCGGGATATTCTGCGTAGATGGGGATAAATACAATGACCTAAAAGACGCGTTGGAGAAATTGAAGCTAAACGACGCATCGCTGGATTTTGTGCCGGAGGTGAGTCAAGCACTGGGCTTTGGATTCCGTTGCGGATTCCTTGGCCTGCTCCATATGGATATCATTCAGGAGAGGTTAGAGCGAGAATTTGACCTTGACCTCATCACCACAGCACCTAGCGTGAGTTATAAGATCACTAAGTCTAGCGGCGAAGTGATATATGTGTCGAGTCCGGCGGATATGCCAAAACCTCAGGAGATTGCACGCATGGAGGAACCAATTGTGCGGGCAAGCATTTTCACCCCACCTGAGTACCTAGGGGATATAATGAATCTCTGTCAGGAAAAACGCGGCACGCAAGTCGACTTGCAATACCTCGACCCAAACCGTGTGGAGATCATCTACAACATGCCGCTAAACGAGATTGTCTATGACTTCTTTGATAAGCTAAAGTCCTATTCCAAGGGATATGCGAGCCTGGATTATGACATCATTGGATACGCCGAAAGCGACCTTGTAAGACTCGATGTGCTGCTCAATGGTGACCTGTGTGACGCGCTGTCGGTGATAGTGCATAAGGACAAAGCATACGCCAAGGGCCGAGCCCTTGTCGAGAAGCTAAAGGAAGTAATCCCAAGGCAATTATTCGAAGTGCCAATTCAGGCGGCTATAGGAAACAAGGTGATAGCAAGGGAGACTATCAAGGCTCTAAGGAAAGACGTCCTTGCTAAATGCTATGGCGGAGATATAACGAGGAAGAAGAAACTGCTTGAAAAGCAAAAACGCGGCAAAAAGCGTATGAGGAAGATGGGCTCAGTGGAAGTGCCAAGTGAGGCCTTCATGAGTATTTTAAAGATTGATTAGGAGGAAAGTAATGGATGCGGTAGGATGTTATGTCCACATACCATATTGTGTAAGAAAGTGCCGATATTGTGCGTTTGTGTCAAAATGCGACTACCGCGATGTCAATGACTATATAGCGGCTCTTTGCACTGAGATTAGACGTGCTAAGGGGAACCGCGTGATTGACACCATCTACATCGGTGGAGGCACACCTAGCACACTGCCACGTGGGGCAATTACCACCATCATCCAGACCATTCGGGATACTTTCACTCTCACTCCCGACTGTGAGATAAGTGTGGAGGCTAATCCAAATTCGCTCGACTTATCCACCGCCAAGGAATGGGCAAGTGCGGGCGTGAATCGCGTGAGCGTAGGGCTGCAAAGTGCCTCATCAAGACTGCTTAGGATACTCGGCAGGATTCACACTAAGAAGGACTTTTTGTCCAGTATTGAGAACCTAAAATTAGCAGGGATTACTAATATAAACGCTGACATGATAATAGGCGTACCTACTGAGCAAATGCATGATGTGGAGTACACACTCGAGACTATACTAAAGGCTGGAGTTACACACGTTAGCTGCTATAGCTTAATACTGGAGGAGGGCACACCATTATACGATGACGTAATGAGTGGCAAATACAAACTCCCGTCCGACGAGCGAGTTGTAGATAGATATGACTATGTGTTATCTAGGCTGAGACAAGCGGGCATGGAGCGTTATGAAACCAGTAATTTTGCACTGCCCGGATACGAGTGTAGACACAACTACAATTGCTGGAGAGTGCATGAGTACTTTGGATTTGGGGTGGCAGCACATGGATATATTGGCACTAGATACAGACACACCGAATCGGTGGCAGATTACATCAAGTCTATTGCGGACGGAGGAGACGGAGTGGTCGAACGCGTCGAGCCTGACAAGTTAGCTGAGTACATCATGCTAGGGCTTAGGACAAGTGAGGGGATCAGTTTACAACGTGCAAGAGCTCTTGGTGGACTATACAAGGACGCTAAGGCTAGCCTTGACCAATTCATAACACATGGCTTGGTGATAAAGAATGGAGATAATGTAAGGCTATCGGATAGCGGTTATTATGTGCAGAATAGCATAATAAGTGAGCTGATATAATTATACTATTTATTGCATATTTATTCACATAATAACTATTTTATTAACTTGCCACGAGCGAGTATTTAGGATATAATAATAAAGAATAATAATTTTGGTGAAGGGGGAGGCGCTTTTGCGAGGACGTTAGCCCTCGCAAAAGAGGGGGCATCCCGCCCCCACACCGCGCACGGCACTTCGTGCCACGCACGGTGTCGCCTCCCCAAGCCAAGGAGTAACATATGAAGCCATTAGTAGCACTAATAGGTCGACCAAATGTAGGCAAGAGCACACTTTTTAACAAACTAATTGGTCGCAAACTCTCAATAGTAAAGGATATGCCGGGTGTCACACGCGACCGTATTTATGGCGATTGCGAGTGGACAGGGCATCATTTTTCACTCGTCGATACTGGTGGACTCGATGTGAAGAACAAGGACGCGTTCCAGCTAAATATCACAAGACAAGCTGAGATTGCTTGCGAACTAGCCGATGTAGTAATACTCTTAGTTGACGGGCGTGAGGGCATAACCTCGGCTGATCACGATGCGGCTAATTTCCTAAGGAAATACGAAGTCCCAGTCGTGCTCGCTGTGAACAAATTGGATAATAACGAAAAGGAAAAATCTTATGAATTTTACGAACTTGGCCTGGGCGAACCTATGTGCATCAGCGCTGAGCACTCACTAGGCATTGGCGACCTCTTGGACGCCGTTGTGTCGCATTTTAAGGATAAAGGCGATGAGGCAAGCGAGGAGAGCGATAGCCTAAAAGTAGCTATTGTTGGCAAGCCAAATGCCGGCAAGAGCAGCCTAGTCAATAGATTGGTCGGGCAGACTCGTGTGATGGTCAGTAACGTTGCGGGCACGACACGTGACGCGATAGACACACCGTTCAAATACAACGGCAAGAATTACACATTGATCGACACGGCGGGCATTAGGCGAAAGCGCGGAATCGAGGAAGATTCAGTCGAGGCATATAGCGTGATTAGGTCGTTTGACGCCATTCGTAGGTGTGACGTGGCAGTTGTCGTGATCGACGCTGTGGACGGCATTACCGAGCAGGATTTAAGGATACTTGGATTTGTCCACGAAGAGGGCAAGCCATCGGTCATCTTCATGAATAAATGGGATACTGTGCAAAAAGACGACAAGACCATGAAAAAGTTTAATGAAAAGTTGGCCGAAGAGCTGAAATTCATGAGTTATTTCGTTCCAGTGTATGGATCTGCACTCAGTGGGCAACGCGTACAAAACGTCATGGACGAGATTGACCGCGTATACGCACACGCATCATATAGGATACCTACTGGGGTTCTAAACGACATTTTCCAAAACGCAATTCTCTCGGTCGAGCCACCATCGCACGCTGGCCGTAGACTAAAAATATCCTATATCACGCAGGCATCGACCAATCCACCGACTTTTGTCATGTTCGTCAATGACGCGAGCTTGATGCATTTTAGCTACTCTAGGTATTTAGAAAATAGCCTCCGCGATGCAGTAGATTTTAGCGGAACGCCGATCAGGTTCGTTCTGAGGGAAAAGGAGTAGATTATGGAAATATTGACACTTGTATCCCTTTGTATTATCGCATATGTGCTAGGCTCTATCAATTTCGCAAGAGTGCTATCAAAGCGTTTTCGTAATGACGATATAGTGAAGCATGGCAGCGGCAATCCGGGGGCAAATAATATGCTTCGCACATACGGTTTCCCGCTAGCATTTGCCACACTTATCATCGATATGCTAAAGGGCTTGGTCCCGACATTTGCAGCGTTCCTTATTTATCAATACGCATTTTTCACCCCGGGGGATCTCATTATCATCTATAGTTGGATAGTGGGGATTTGTGCGGTAATTGGCCATATTTTGCCGGTTTTCTACCGTTTCCGTGGAGGGAAAGGTGTATCCTGCGCATTTGGTGTGTTCCTTGCTATGCAACCGCTGAATATGCTATTCATTGTGGTATCGGGCTTTATCCTGCTACTAATATGTGATAGGATGTCGGTGGTGAGCCTGTATGGGGTGACTGCTTATACTTTGATATACGATATCTACTACGGCATTATCGGCAAGACTAATCCATTCATCTTTATCCTTCCGGCTTTGATTACTATCATCATATTTATCACTCATAGGAAGAATATTGTGCAGTTATTCAAGGGCACCGAGCGCAAAGTGAACTTCAAACAATATCTGAAGAAATAGGTAGACTGGTTTAATAAGTAGATAATAGGTTTAATAGCTAAACTTGTTTAATAAGTAAATAAAATAAGTTTAATAGTAAATAAAAAATGGGGGAGCAGGGCTCTCCCATTTTTTTGTTGCCCACAACTACCACGTATCGTGACAGCGCGGGCAACAATCGCGGGCACGGCACGACGTCTACGCACATCACGCCACGCCCGCGGCTCTATAACCAACCGCACTTTATTACCAACTTTTGTGCCTTCTAATATTTAATCTTTTAACCTATTTTTATCAACCTCATTTATTTTTGCATAAACCCCTTACTAAGGCGTGCTATTTCCCTTTTATCGTGTCGACGAGTTTTTTCATGCCGTGCTTCTTGCTGTAAAATTCGTGGAACACTAGATATGTCCCAACTAGTATCCCCACACCGCATATTGATAGCAACACAATGTTGTACCACTCAAGGGTGAAGTGTTCCTCTGTGATCGGGTTATTTAACACATCGGAGACTGTCCGGTCAGCATCACTGCTGCTGCCTATCATAATGGACTCATCGTCGTGCAGGGTAGTGCCAAATAATGTGACGTTGATCACCTCGGCTAGCGCTGGAACGGATTTTTCCACAAGCGACTTTTCCACCATATGACTTCCCATCTCAAATAATAGCGCACAAGGTGACAAATCCTGATTGTAGTGCCCCTTTCCCATGTAGATGTCTAGGAATAACCACGGGTGATAGTTGCGCGCCACTGCTAACATATATGTGGCAAGCTTTAGGTTCTCGGAATAACTTTCGTTACCCTTTCCTATCACAATCCGCACTTTGCACTTCTCGCCGTTGCTGTCCACCACATATGTCTTCCGCGACGCACCATCTCGGTGGATATCAAATATCGCATCAAGGTCGTGCTCGGCAAGAGCAGATTTTGCTGTAACCCTGCTCCTGCTATAAGCATAACTGTCGTGAGGAATATGCATATTTTCGTATAAATATACATTAACTCCCAACCTCTCCAAACTGCCTTTTAAGGCACTTGCTACGTCATGAATTCCACCTGCTCCGTATATGCTGTCCACTCCATCTCCCACTATGTAACTCTCGTCATTGTGGCTCATGTATAGTGCGATCTGCTTGCTGCTAGATACTTGTGACGGACGGGGAGATATAGTCACATCGGGCAGGGTGATACTATCTATCTGCTTGGCGTATGCGCGACTATTCTTTTCCGACACAGCATATATCTCGTACTTGATAAGCTCTGGCGATATATATTCATCTCCCACTTCCACCTCATCACGGTCAAATAGGAAATGTCCGTTATTGTCATATACACTATATATTTTGACATTATTATTAACTGTACCGTCATATGCTAGGGATATATGGGCAGTGATGGGGCATATAGTGACAAAAAGTAGAGATAGGAGAATTATCCATATTTTATAGTACTTTGTCATATTCTCACCCACACGAGTGCCCGCACTTTGTGGTAAACTCTCACTAGTATTGACACTGATATTAGTATAGCTTCTGCTATCACTAGTGCTCCTAGCTGATCGGCGTTGCATATACTGCTAATGCCTATAGTGAGGTTTGCTATACTAGCGCCGGTTATCATGCATAGTACGTAGGATATATTCACACCCATTATCATGGCTGAGATATCCTTGCAGTGGGGGAGATTGCATATAACGAGCACTATAATTAGTGGCCAAATATTTATCTCACTTAGGTAGAAATTTTCTCGGTAAACTATGCATAAATATGCAATACTAGAGACTATGCTTGTCCATACTACGTTTCTTTTGAAATGTGTTATGCGGGAGAGTATTTGTATTATCACCGCACAGAGTATAGGTATATTTAGGGTTACAGTGCCTGCTACGAGGTTTGGGGTGAAGATGCCTATATCTATAAGGATGATAGATAGCACATTTGCTATTGACCCTGCGATTTTGCCGCGTTTTATGTAAATTATCTCATATATCAGCGCGATATTTATTATTAATAGGTTTATCTGTGTCATCCCTAGCCTCACTTTATCCTAGTGTGTGCAATTTTGGCATTTTTACGCTAATTTTGTGAGGGCTTGATTTGGTCATTTTTTATCAGGATTGTAGTAATCCAATTGGTTATTTGGGTTGGCTTCACCACCAGGGAGAGCCTGCATTGTAGCGCCGGGGGAGAGTTCCACGAGGATGACATCTTTGCCTATTTTGCATATCCTTTGATAGGGTATAAAAATATCATTTCCGCCCTTAAATAGGCCGAAATACTTCCGATCACCGGGAACGACGATACCTTGCACGAGGCCGCATTTTGTGTCAAAGACCAGATCGATGATGTTTCCCAGCCTCTTGCCATCGCAGATATTGACCACCTCTTTGGCTCGTAGCGAACAAAAGGATACTTCCATACATACAGCCACCTTTTATAACTTATCTATGCAATTATCCTTCATTTTGTGCCATTTTTCGACAAATATTTTTCAACCGACTTTGTGGCACGCCACTCTCTTGTGGGCTAATATCCTCATAAAGGCGCCCATTATTTATAGTTACATTTATATATTCATCCTGTTAAAGCCCCGACAAATAGAGGGAATATAGTTGGAACCTGATAGGGTAGAGGAGCTTGCTCAATCCCCTCAGACCGCAATGGTGGCGGTCAGCTCCCCCTACTTGTGGGCGCCTAAAGCGGATAAAAACTATATAAGGCTCCCTTTAGTAAGGGGAGCTGGCGGTGACTACCGCCTGAGGGGATTGAGCGTGCTTTTATTCCCGCATTGGTACCGACTTGTATTTCTTATATATATTAGTTACTTATATAATAAGTATACTTATTATATATATAATATATACTTATAAAAAAAATTAAACTTTTTGTAAATATTAGTCGAAAATGTTTTGCCTGGGGGGGGGGGGTAGTGTGGTATTATATAGTATCAAAACATAATATCATTTAAATTGACAATAATATAATTAGGAGTACATAGCGATGAATAGACCGGTCAGGCCCGAAAGGGTAAGACATCCATATAGATATTTAATTAAGAGTATGCTCCTGGGCATGCTTATTTTATTGTCTGGTGTGCTAAGCTCCTATATGATATCTAATAACCTCTTCGGAGGTAAAAATGAAGAGCCTGTGCAGGCAGCTACAGGCAACTGGTATGACTATAGATCTACATCTTTTTCGGGTGGTACAGGAACTCGATATAGTCCATATAAAATAACAACAGCAGCACAGCTTGCAGGCGTCGCAGACAAACCAGGCTGTGCTTTTGTTTTAGCTGCAAACATCGACCTTTCTGCTCACTATTGGAGACCGATAGGACTAGAATATTATTCTGGAATATATTCATCAAGTAGCTCTCCATGGAATGGTTTCTTTGATGGTAGCGGATATTATATCTCTAATATGACTATTGCTTCGGGAAATGCAGGGGTTAGATCTGGTAATGGTAACGGATATGTTGCACTTGGTCTATTTGGTCTTGTAACTTCAACTTCTACAAGTTCAACAGATTTAGCAAATACAAAAATCTACAATGTTACTGTTCGTAACGCAACTATTAATTATGATGGTCAATACTCTTGTTATATTGGACCAATTGTTGGCCATATTAGGCTGAGTAATAGTACTTGGAATAGTAGTTCTCAACTATATGGTACATCTAATGGTAGCACGGCAGCTGCTTATAACTGTGCCGTTATTGACACGACCATTAATTTGAATAGTACAGATAGTAATTTTTATCCAGGACTCACTAGTAATTCTGGTACATATGATGGACATAGATTAAGGTGTATAGGTGGAGCTGTTGGTGCAGTTACATCTGATGCCCACAATTATGACTATGCTACCGCGGAGTCTGGATTTTCATGTATACCTACTTGTCAGATAAGATTACATAAATTAATGGTAGAAAATACCAGTATTCGAGGACAAACATGCTTCATGGGTGGAGTTGTTGGAGTATTAATGTCCAATCAATACTCTTGGTTGGAAGATTCATACTTTACTGGTTCATTATATGGATACGATATGAATGCTTACGCCTACATAGGTGGATTTTTTGGATTTACAAAGAATACATCAACGGACTTTTGCTACTCCATCGCTAATGAGAGCAGCTGGATTAATTGCGAATATTACGGACAAATGTCTGGTATGGCGTATGGTGCGTTAAATGCCGGATATACATATTCGAATGAAAATGCATCCTATTATGATGACGATTATTATAATATAGGTGATGGTGGATATCATGATTATACAGCATTAATTTATGGATATGGCACATTAACGAGCTGTAACTTATCCGATAGACATGTTAATTACTTATCTCAATGGAATATAGTCCTTAGTTCATCCAGATATACTACTATATCAGGAATTAACAAGGGAAGATCTATTATAACTAATTTAGTCCGAGATTGTACATTGCGACGAGGTACTATTGATGCATCAAGTTCAAATGAATTTTATAATATTGGAGATCTATCTTATCCGACTGCATCAGTATCATTAAGTGGCTCATTAAATTGTTCAACTACATCAGTTACGACACTGAGTTCTTTTAAAGTATATGGCGCAAATTATATTCAATGTAAATTGTCAGGCGGAGGTTTAGTAACACATAGTGAATGTGTAGCCAATAATAACTATCGCTTAAGTTTAGAAGTATCTTCTGGTTCAGATTATAATTCATCCACTCAAACAGCAACTTATTCATCAGGAGCTAGTATAAATTGCACATGTACTCAATATGGATCAACTACATATAAATTTTATGTTTATGCATATATATCACCAAAATATGTTAGATTAAATATTCATTTACCTAGTGTTACATCAAGCGGGTTAACAAATGATTCCAGTGGTAACACCATTGGATGTCCATTTAGAGTGGGATTTACTAGAGATAAACAATTATATGATTATTGTGGAGATTATTACTGTCCATTTATATTTGGAGGTAGTGCTACTGCGGATAATACATATGGAGATCATGCCGTCGTTATAAATAGTGATTATGTTTATTATAGATATAGCAGCAGTAGTCCAAATTCTAGTTATACAATATCGGTTCCATTTCCAGTTCTTTATCCATTTGTTGATATAGATGGAAATGTTAATTGGTACAGAAATTATACGAATTATGATAATGAAGATTATACCATATTATGTAATATTTACGATGCAACTAATTTAAGTAGTACTCCATACTTTCGCGATTCTACATATGGGAATTATCCATATCGTTTCTTAGGGTGGTATGCACAATATGGCCGTATAACGACCTATGCAGCTATGGATAATTCTGAATTGTATTATTATATTGAAGACAATATAGGATTTGATAGTTCAGATGCAGGAACATACTCATTAGATATATATCCAAGATTTGAACAAGCTTACTTATTTGGACAGGAAGCTGGTACTGGAAAGGTAAATATAAAAGTGCCATATTCAGGAGTAGATGTTAATGAATATGATGATTATGGATACAGTCTATTCGAATCACATATGAATGAAGATATATGGAATCTTAATGAAGGATACTATACTGCACATTTTGGAGATGCAGAAATAGAATGTTTTATGGATTCAGGAAGTACTTATGTAGGTAAATATATTATTCCTGGAACTACTTTAACATTTAAATTAAGAGCTAGTGAAATGGTAGACCCTTATATTTTAATATCCAGTAGTCAATATGGGGGAACTGATGGTACAATTACTATCACTATGCCATCTAGTAATTGTAATCCAACTTTCTTATTCTATCAACGTCATGAAGTGATATTATTTGAAGAGAAATATGGTGGAACAATTGATATATATGACAATAATTCTTATAGTGACGAAAGCGATCATATAACTATATCTAATGAAGAAAGATTAGTAATCGTTCCATATTATTCTCATTTGTATATTTCATACACTAAACCATCAACAATGTATTCACAATCTTGTAGTACATATGTTTCTGGGACTTATACCTCTGGTTATAGATCTATATCATTATCATCTTTAGCGGATACGAGTCAACCTCCAAAACAATTGTCAGAGTTATATTCGTTTTCTGTGGATGGAATGGTTTATGATTTAACAGGAGATTCATCAAGATCTCACATATATTATAAATACTCAGAATTTTACGAATCAAATATAAAAGCTACTATTAAAGGACATAGAGAAAAATCTGCTAGGATATACATATATGCCGATAAGTTAAATCCATACAAACTCACAGTAACGGATAGTTCGAGTGGGATACTGAATACGACAAATAGTTACATGCAAGTATCTATTGCTTCTCCTGGGGCTCCTTCAGGCTCAGAATCAGTGCTAACTATCAAAGCAGGCAGCCCACAGACAATAAGTGTGTTTGATCTAGCCTCCATGAAATTCTCGGTCACAAACAGTGACACGAATAGGATTAAGTGGTCATTTAGCTCGAATAAAACGGGCTACCCGACAGGCACTTACACTACATCTAACTCAAACTTCTGGACTACTACAGGATCGGCCACGGCCAACCCATGCACCTGCACGCTGACATTTAGCGAACTAAAATACAAAGTCAACCTCCAGAGGGGTGGACAGAATGGCTCGTACTTGTGGTACTCAACTAATAACTCTAGCTGGAGCTTGGTGACAGGTAGTGCATGGAATAGCACTCAAGAGCTAACGCTATCATACAACGCAACGCTATATCTCAGAGTAGGGAAGAATACTACAAGTAACTCAACTCTACAAAACATCGCACCAGTAAGCAGGGCAGACAGCGTGATGTCGCTAGGAGTCTACCGCGATGGAGATACAGGAACTAAGGGCACGATAGATAGTGCGGACAAGCAGACTTTTGCCGCCGCATCGGGGTCGATAACAATAAATGCAACAAACGCATACACTGAGATCTCAAGTCCGGCTGTAGGAAATGCGAAAGCATTGTACGGCATCCTGGATGAGAAATTA
>CANREZ010000002.1 GCA_947629745.1 uncultured Clostridia bacterium | reverse complement strand
CAAAAATAGTTTTAATGTAAACATAAGTCTTGCCCGTTCCAGTTTCCATTTCAACATCAAGCGAAACTCTGCCAAGTCCCGCGACAAGTTCCTCAGATTCTTTGTAGTTGCCTTCACGTTGAATTTTCTTAATATTTTCAAAAAGTTTTGCATCATTAAGCACTATTTTAGCATTTTCAAAACCGTCATCATCTTTATCAAACATACTATTTTCAACATATTCGATATTATTAATTTTTTTCTTCCTTATACCTAAATCTCTTGTATATTTAATCATGTCAAGATAAGGTTGTCCCTGAAATACCCTGCAAATATTATTCACAGCCTCTCGCTGATAGTCTTGTGTTTTAAACTTAAATTTCATATTGCCCTCAATTTGATAAATCTTTTTCAACTTGTTTTTTTGCATTTTTTTCAATCCAACGAAGTTTTCTATTGATATATTTTGTTAATAAGTCCTCTAATATAAAAAAATCAAAATACATTATACAAAGTGAAAATATTTCTATAATGGGTGAAGATATTTCAATACTAAATAAACCAGTCACAGATAATAAACATAAAGCAAATGATAAAACTCCTATGATGTTAAATAATTTTGTAAAAATATCTATTATACAGAAATTCTTATAAAGAAAAGTTAACTTTTTTGATTCTACCAAATTGTATTTTATTTGCTCTTTGTCATGTAAAATTTCTGAAAAATGTTTTTTATAATCATCTATACTGTTCATTAAACTTTCAAGTTCAGATAATGAGTGTTTGGATTCTTTTTCGTTGTTTTTAGTTGTTTGCTCTATAGTATTGATAACTTTTAATGTTTGCTGCCTTATAAGATAATTAGCTTTAACAAATAGCAAACTTATTGTAAATATAAAAACAGGAACTGATAAACACTTAATATTATTAATAATAACTGTATTGCTTATAAAGTTTATTGTAATTCCAGTTATAATTAAAAATAACAAAAATCCGTACATAATAATATTTTTTGTTTCTCTCATTATAACACCTTCCTTGTGGTGGTTGGGGAATAGGTTTCAAAGATTTGGTCGAAGTTTACTGCAACACTGTCATTTTTCATGCTTGAATCCCTGAATACTGCGTAAAGTGGCTGCATTTTAGCAATTTGTGTTACCACTTCATCTGTCAAGTTTTCATCAAAACAGCATACAAGGTTGCCATCATTTACATTAAAAATCTTTTTACCCGCAACAGTTTCAACTTTTATTTCACTTGAAAGCAAAACACCCATATCAAGCATAACTTGAAATAACAAATCTTCCGCAGTTCTATCTTCCTTGATGTTGCTTACAAGGTCAAACAAATTGCTTTGTTTAAGGTCGGCAGGGTTATAGTAAACATCTTTCATATTGCTTGAATCGAGTTTTAAAACTCTAAAACCAATGTCAAGATTTGATGCTTGCGGATTTTCTTCTTTAATTTTCTTGCCTGCTCTACGAATTCTTTCTTTTCCAATTTCGCAAATGTTTTTATAGCCTGCTTTAAAAGCTTCAGATTTTTCATCGCATTTCTCAGGTAATTGCACCATAATAAATTTTCTATTACCACCATCTTCTGCGTTTAATTGCATAACAGCATGGGCTGTAGTTGCTGATCCAGAAAAGAAATCAAAAATTAGATCATTTGGTGAAGTTGAAATTTTTATTAGATCCTTAATATAAATAATTGATTTTGGATTGCTAAACAAGTCACTTGAATTATTAAATAAGGTTTTTAGTACTTTTGCTCCACTTCCTGTATCATATTCAGGTTTGTACCAACAAGATTTCGCAGTTTTCATTCTTATTGAACCATCTTCAAGAGTCGCTCTCATCTTTGTGCATAGTGTTCCAGAATTGTTAAAGTCTAAATTTGTGTCTTTTTCTAAGTAAAATGTATCACGTCCCCATCTCCATCTTCCATATTCTCCATTTTCATTCTTTGGAAGAATAAATTTCCATCCCAAGTCCGTATATTTTTTATTTAATTCTTCTACATACATATCATCAAAATTTTGCTCTTTTTCATTATAAATTCTTTTAAATTCTTCATCCGTCACACTTTCAAATACACCATCTTTGTATAATACAGGGTAATACATATAAGGTCTATTGATCCTTTCCCAAGCGTTTCCCGTTTTTCTAAAACCTATTGTTTTGTAATATCCAATTTCATCTTGTTTATCATAATCATTTTCATATTCTTCATCCGAAAGTTTGAATCCGTTCAATGAAAATTTCAATATGTTTTTTGCATAAGCAATTAAAAATTCGTTGCAAGTTGCAAAATATTTATCGTCAGAACGCCCCTTTAAATTGTTAATGACAGTAATTAAGCCTAAATTGTTATTCTCGCCAAAAATTTCATTACATAATTTCTTAAGATTGTCAACTTCATTAGAATCAATACTTATAAAAATAGATCCATCATCAGCTAACAAATCTCTTGAAAGTTTTAATCGAGAATACATCATTGAGAGCCAGTCACTATGAAATCTGCCATTTGTGTCATTATTTTGGAACATTTGGTTTCCTTGTTCATCGTAATTTTTACTAGCTTTTAAATAATCTTCAGTTGATGTGGCAAAATCATCTTCATAGACGAAATCATGTCCTGTGTTGTAAGGAGGATCAATATAGATCATTTTAACTTTTCCAAGATAAGTTTCTCTCAAAAGTTTAAGGACATCAAGATTATCGCCCTCAATATAAAGATTGTTGGTGTTGTCAAAATCAACGCTTTCTTCTCTGCAAGGTCTAAGGGTTGCATTGATAGGTACATTGGCTGTCAAAATTGCCTGTTTTTTTCCTGGCCAATTTAACATATATCGCTCATCATTACCTTCAACAATTTTGTATGACAGTTCTTGTTTAAGCAAATCAAAATCAACAAGCCTAACAGTTTGACCATTTACGTCCTTTCCTTCTGTCACACAGTTTGGAAACAATTTTGCAATTTTCTCAACATTATCTTTAACCAAATTTTCACTTTGCATCTTTAATTTATCCATTGTTATTCTCCTTTAAATAGTATTTCATTAAATCAGCTATTATAGAATTATACCATATATCATCTCATTTTGTAGGAAAATTTCACTCGTTTTTGAAAATTTTTCATAAATTAATATTTTTATGTGTGAATACTTAACAACACCGGCGAGCAAATTAAGATTTTATATTTCAAACCAATAATCCTAGTAAAGTTTAAAATAGAAAATTAAAAATCTTTACTTTTAGTATATAAAAAGTTGTAAAATATTTACTTTTTGTTATAATATATTTATAAAAGTAAATATTTGGAGTGTTTATGATTGTCAATGAAGCAAGATTAAAAGAATTATTAAAGCGAAAAGGCATAACAAAATCCGCCCTATGCGAAAAGGTTGGAGTGTCTTCACGCACTATTGCAAAAATAAGCAAAGGTGAAGATATAAACGACAAAGTTATAGGCAAGATTTTAGCGTTTTTAGACGCCAATTTTGACGATATTCTTGAAACCAACCACATTTTACAAACTCTGCAAAAAGAAAAATTGTTGAAATTAAGCGGCGGCCTGTATCACGAAACACAAATCAAATTAACCTACAATTCAAATCATATTGAAGGCAGCAAACTGACTGAAGATCAAACCCGCTATATCTTTGAAACCAAAACTCTTGGTGAGCTTGCAGCAAACATTCAACTAGACGATGTAATCGAAACAAACAACCATTTCAGATGCATTGATTATGTAATCGATTTCGCCACCGCTGAATTGACAGAAACGCTTATAAAAAATATGCATCACTTTTTAAAGGAAGGTACCGAGCAATCCAAAAATTATGGCGCCGGTCAATATAAACTTATGCCGAACACCGTTGGCGGAATTGAAACCACTCCCCCAGAGGATGTAGCAAAAGAAATTAAAAAACTTCTTACTTGGTATAACTCTCTTAAAAAAGTGGCCTTTGAAGATATTGTTGAATTCCATTATAGATTTGAAACCATACACCCTTTCCAGGACGGCAACGGACGTGTTGGCAGACTAATAGCCTTTAAGGAATGTTTAAAAAATAACATCGTACCATTTTACATTGATGATAAAAACAAATGGTATTATTATCGCGGCCTTAAAGAATGGAATAACGAAAGAAACTATTTGATTGAAACTTGCCGTTTTGGACAAGACCAGTACAAAATGCTACTCGATTATTTCAAAATCAAATATTGATAACTGACCAACTATATCATCACAATGATATAGAAAAAGGCAAATATTCAAAAAGTCACCATGGGCAGATTAGCGTGCAGAAAGTCACCATTTCGCCACCATAAAATTAATGGCGATTGAGTTAAAGATAAGAAAGTTGGTGTGAAATTTTAATGAAAAAGGCCAATTTTGACAATATTTTTGCTAAAAATTGTCAAAATTTACGCCGAAAAAAATAAAACAACCAAATTCCTTTTCTCATAACAATAAGTCAGCAGTTCAAATCTGCTCGGTTGCACCAATTTTAACAATGTAAACTCGATTTTCTTTAAATCCTCATTGAAATATGATAAAAATATCGCTATATTTGTTCTATTTTATGTTATAATTGTTTTAAAGGTATAAAACATGAGAAAAATTCAAATAGTTCCATTGTCCAAAATTGAAGAGATGCGGAAGATATTCTATGAATATCTTGCTGAACTTTCAGAGTTCGACCCTGATATAAAATTTGATGAAAATGGCACACCTATTTATAATTGGTTTGATTGTTATTGGGAAGATAAAGATAGATATCCTTTCTACTTTATTGTTGATAACAATATAGCCGGGCTTGCAATGATACGTGAACTTTCCAATATGCAATATGATTTTGCCGAGTTCTATGTTCGCCCCGAATATAGAAAAAACGGAAATGCAATATGGTTTGCAACTGAACTTACTAACTTGTTTGATGGAGAATTTGTTTTTTCAACAAGATTTACAAATCCTCGTGCAATTAAGTTTTGGGGAAAATTTGCGAACTTGTTTGAATCAACTGGTTTCTCAGATGATGATATATGGCGCAATTGGACAATAAGAAAAACACATTTCAATAAACACACACTCAATCTTAACCCAATCTATTTTAACCTGATAAAAAATCAAGAGAAAATTTTGGAAGGTAGGCTTAATGATGAAAAGCGCAAACAATTTAACATTGGCGATACAATAACCTTTTACAAAGAACCAAAGAGAACTGAAACAATTAATGCAATCATTTTAGACAAGTATATATTCAAAAACTTTGACGAAATGGCTAACAGTTTGAATAAGTCTGAATTAGGATTTGCCACAAAAACAAAGGAAGAGATGATTAAAGTTTATAGAACAATCTACCCTAAACAAGACGAAGAAAAATATGGCGTAGTTGTGTTTAAAATTAAAACACTAAGATGAGCATTTAGAAAGTGATTATAGAAATCAGTTATTGTGCTGGGCGGGCGTGTTAAATTTATTTAGCCTCAAAAAATGTTTAACACTGAGCATCTTTTTATATAGTTCATACAATTTGTTAAAATTTTTTTGCAACTTATGGATAATGTGATATAATATATTAAAAGGATGCCCCCAACAATCGATTGCATTATCCACACGTAATGAGTGTATGGGCAAAACAAAAGAATATATCTCCTCACAATAGGTGAAGATTTAACCGTTTTACCAAAGATAAAATTGTTGGGGAAAGTGTGGATATCACTAAAAAGGCGACTAGATTAGCCGCCTTTTTTAGTAAATAGTTATATGTACTTTATCTTCTTATCTTTTTGTTAGTAAACAGTTAAATATGTTTTAATCCCTTTTCAATTTCCCTCTACCCTATAATTTTTATACTAATGGGAGGAGTTTGTGGTATAATGGTGGTATGGATAAACAAATGAAGAGGAAAATTGCTGAGAAGAATGCACGCGACAAATTGTGGATCGCGTGTGTACTCCTTGCAATTGGCATTTCGTCGTGCGTCTTTGCAATATACAGTTATTACTTCCTAATACCAGGATTTATTTGCCTAGTGCCAGCGCTTGGGTTCATAATTTGGTATCTCGTAAAATTCAAGAAACTTAAGTTAAATGATAGTTCGACAAAGAAAATTAAGCGCAAGGAAGACCTAAAAATTTATCATGTGAAGCAACCTACTCCGACCTACAAATATTCTCCTCCTGATGGTTATGCGGTAGATGGTTGGACCCATGTGCGTGCCAAGGTGCGCGGGTGTCAATATTACATAGACAAAAAGACGGATATCTGCGTGGGAGATGGCGTTCTTGTCATCCATGAGCCAAATGGAAAATATCCCGAGAACACTCCCGTCTACATAAATAATGTGCAGGTCGGCACCCTCAAGCAAGATATGGCAATTGATTGGTACTTAAAATATGGCACTAGATACCAATTCGAGGGCACAGTGGCCGAATACTCATACTCCGACTACCCTACGCTAATCATTGAGATCAGCCGCCCAATACTTAGGAAATTATCTGGCAATTAGATTTAATTTTTTACAAATAAAATTTGCTTTTTAGAGACTAAAATTAAAATTCTTATAAATACAAATTATTTAAACTTTTTACCCCTTCCACACACACTCTCTCTCACTCACTCATGAATATTGATTGCAGTTTTTATATTTTTATATTATTATAAAATTATATTAGTATAATTCTGGAGGAAAATATGAAGAAGTTTTTGCTAAGTATTCTCACTCTATGTGCTCTAGTGTGCTTCACTTTGGGCCTTGCCGCTTGTGGTGGTGGGGATGACGACAACAAAAAGAATAATGACGTGAAGATGCCAAACGGCCTCATCTATCGCATAAATTCGGATAATTCTAGTTATTCACTCATCGACTACGATAGTTCTGCCCCGCAATATGAAGACATTTTGATCGCAAGCGAGGTGAATGGAAAACCTGTCACTGATGTGAAAGGATATGTCTTCTATGATCTTAACACCGACGCAGGAAATAACACTGTAAAGACTCTCACTATCCCAGATAGTGTGCTTCGCATCGCAGGTGGCGCATTCAAGGGCATGACCGCGCTTGAAACTGTGAATATCGGTAGCGGCCTTATATCACTAGATGATAGATATGATTTCAATCACGACTATAGCCCAGCTGGAGTCTTTGAGGGATGCAATAATATTAGAGAATTTACCGTTAGCCCAGATAATGAAAAATTCTTTGCACGAGACTTTGAGCCATCTTGCCTGATAGAAAAAGTCGACTCCCCTACTACTGACAAGGGTCGAGCAAGTACCGCTGGCGAACTAAACAAATTAGTCTTTAGCGGAGTTGGAAATTTGATGCCAATGTGCATTGATTTGATCGGTGAATATTGTTTTGCTAATAGGACGTTTGATGAGTCAGTCTACTTTGGCTCCGCATCATACATCTGTGCCCATGCATTCGATAGTGCCACATTCAATGACAGAGTATCTTTTGCAGGCATAGTAGATATTGCAGATTATGCTTTCCAAAACGCTAAGGGCTTTGACGGTGACTTAGTGCTACCAGATAGCCTAAAGAGGATTGGCTCTGGCGCATTTAAAGGTCTAACAAATCTAGCTAGTATAAAAATTGGCAGCGGCACCGAGTATATAGGCTACTATGCATTTGCTGCACAAAATGTCACATCACTTAGGACTCTAGAATTTATTGAGATTGGCGAGGGATTAAAAACAATTGAAGACGATGCATTCTCGAGATACACCCTAAATGATGATGTGTCAGTCGCTAAGGAACTACGATTCCTAGCAACAGGAGAAGATATAGAGATTAATGACTTCTTCGGAAACTTCAATAACATAGAGCAATTAAATAAATATTCTTTCCTTATCACTGACCCTATAATGGAAGCGATAAGTGAATACAATATTCCTGTAAATCTTGTGAAGAATTTGGATCTGGCCATACTTAGTGGTCAGATCCCATCAAACTTCGCAGATGTTGTATTCGATAAATACCAAACTGTCAATATATCTAATTTAGTAATTAAACGTGATGTGACAGCAATCGCTGATGGTGCATTTATAGCATCATCACGCCACTCTCCTTATTATTTCGATAACGTTGAAGTGGAATACAATTACAACCGTGTGTGGGGCGAGAATGTGTTTACTCACAAAGTAAAAACTCTCTCAGTCCACGCTGAAGATGTGAAGCACTTTAGCAGTATGACCAATCTAAATTTGACTGGCGGATACGTTGAGGAACACACATTTGATGATGCACAACTAGATTATGTGGTAAATTTGAACATCGGTTTCAATGTCACTATATACTCACCAAAAGCATTCGAAACATGCACTAAACGAGAAAAGATCACAGTCGATCCAATTGAAGGCCAGTACGCAACAGATAGTGCCAATACTTATCTATACGATACCAGAGAAAATACCTTGGTGCTAGGCACGAGGAGCACTACAACGATAGGTAGTAACATAACAAAAATAGGACCATACGCATTCGCAAATACCGAAAACGCGAGTGTCACTGTCATCCCTGAGGGTGTGACTGAGATCGGCGAGAATGCATTCAAGTCCTGCAAAATTGAAAATATTTCCCTCCCAGCATCACTCACTACCCTAGCGCACGACACAGCTGAAAAATTTGCATTCTACGATTGCAATTTGCGCTCAATTACCGTAGCAAGCGGCAATACAGTGTATGCTAGCGAAAATGGTTTGCTGTATAACAAAGATTTTACCCAGTTGCTTTATGTCCCAAAATATATAACTATCAATAGAACGGAACTTAAAGCAATAATTAAAGATACCGTCAAGACACTTACTGCCAAAGCATTCCGTGATGCTTCAGGATGGCACATTGTAATAGGTAGTAGCGTTGAAAGGATTGAAGCAGGCATCTTAAACAAATTTTCTAATGTCACTCTCCCAACATCCTTCTATGGCACTTCTTGGATATATAAAGAAGGCAATGTGAAGCACATTCTCATGACAATTGAATATAGAGATGAAAATAATGTAGTGGTAAAAGAGCCTACTGTAAACCAAAAAAATGCCGCTTTACTTGACGCAGCAGTGGTATTCAAGAATAAATACGAATATACTTTAGAAAAAAGTGGTAGTGTTGTCAGTGGACACAATCCAGATCTTTTTAAATAATTAATGCACTCCAAATGGAGTGCATTTTTTATGTAATTTATCTCAATTATAAATATTTTTTATCCCAATTTTTCTGTCTTATAACTTGTATAATAATATATAAAAGTCCAGGCCATATATATAAAAGTAACCCTATAGTCGCTAATACTGCATTTATCTTTGGACGCGGTGGATAAGTAACACCATTCTGCACAGTTTCGCCATTTGGTGAGGTTGTATAATAATTATTAATTATAGTTCCGGCATTGTTAGTTGTGCTGATAGAGTTATCATAGTTCCTAATAGCCTTTTCAGTAACATACGCACTTTTGCAGTACGGACATACCCCAGCTTCGTTCTGTTCATCCACTTGGATATTTGCCCCACATGACGTACATTTCGCTTCTTTCATCTTAACTCCTTTTCATATATTTATAGTGCAATTATAACATAAATAAATATATTTTCAAAGCATTTAGGGTTGTATGTCCTTATGTTAAAAATTTCATTTGATAGAATATAGTTGTAAATACAACCATAGGAGATTCAATGAAATTAAGCACAGCTGTTGCGTTAAGGATTAGCAATATTTTAAGAGAAAGGAATATGTCACAATATAGATTAGAGAGAATAATTGCTATGCCCCATAACACTATGAAGACACTTATGGGAGAACGCAACAAGAGCGTAAATCTAAGGACGGTAATGCAGATTATACGCGGACTTGGAATGACCACTGCAGAATTCTTTGACGATCCTATTTTTGAAAGCGAAGAACTAGAAATAGATTAATCCAAGCGTCACCGATTCAGCATCTCGCTCTCGGAGCAGGAAAAGTGGCACGCACAAGAGAACAAAAAAGAAGTAGGAACCAACATTCCTACTTCTTTTTTGGTAAAACGGCGTTGCCACGAATCTGGCGGAAAGCGAGTGTGTCAAGACGTACTTTGATAAATACTTTGTATATATTAACATTTGTGTTATAATTCCTTAAGGAGTTATATATGATAGCTAATTTTTCAAGCGATACAACCTCTGGTGTTAGTGATGAGATTATGAACGCCCTGATTTCAGCAAACAAAGGCTACGAACTGGGATATTTTAAGGACGAGCACACAAAAAATGTAAAAAAGTGGGTGCAAAGTCAATTTACAGTGCCTGTGGAAGTGGCTTTTGTTTCAAACGGAACTGCGGTAAATATTTTGGCTTTAAGAACGATGACAAAAGACATTTGTTCAATACTTTGCACAGACACAACGCATGTTTCTCGTTCTGAAATGGGCGCGACAGAGCATTCTTTGGGAACAAAAATATTGACTGTATCGGATGAAATGGGCAAAATAACCATTGAAAAAATTAAAAAGACCATTTCCACATTAGGACATAATCCACCAATCAAGATTGTTGTGTTTTCAGAGGCCACCGAACTTGGAACTTGCTACACACCAAAAGAAATCAAAAAGATATGCGACTTCGCACACGCAAACAAAATGTATGTTTATTTTGACGGCGCTAGAGTGGCAAACGCTCTTGCATATTTAAAATGCACGCTTAAGGAACTTGTGCAAGACACGGGCATTGACGCTTTCACAATCGGCGGAAACAAAAACGGGTGTATGTTTGGCGAATTGGCTGTTTTTGTCAATCCAAAGCTATTTGATGATGTGGAAAAATATCAGAAACAGCTTGCTTTAACATTTTCAAAAACTCGATTTTTTGCAGCGCAATTTGAAGCCTATTTCAATAATAATTTGTGGCTAAAAAACGCTCAACACGCTAACAAAATGGCAAAATATTTAGAAAGTGAGCTAGAAAAACTTGGCATTGAAATTATCTATCCGGTTGAAAGTAATATGGTTTTTGCAAAAATCGATTATCCGTTATTTAAAGCACTTACAAAAAATTACACACTTAGTTATTCTAACAAAGCAAAAAAGATTGTTAGACTCATGACAAATTTCAAAACGGAAAAAAAAGAAATTGACACCTTAATCAAGACTATTAAGATTTTGAAATCAAGTGAGAACGGGTAAATTCAACAAAAGGCGCACCAAAGTATATTTGGTACGTCAAAAGAACAAAAAAAAGGAAGTAGGAACTAACATTCCTACTTCATTTTTTGGTAAAACGGCATATCTGGCGGAAAAGCGTGTAATGTAAAACGAATTTTTATTTTATAACATTCATATATTCATTTGTTTTATAATCAGATTTGTTTTACAATCAGAATATAGTACACTTGAAACATGCAGAATTATGATTTTCACAAAGAGGTGCATATGTTGGGTTTACATAAAGATTTGGTAGAGTTGCATCCATATGATCCAACTTGGAAAGATGAATACGAAAAAGAAAAAACAATCTTAAAACGCATTTTGGGGAGCTACGCCCTTGATATACAACACGTGGGAAGCACATCAATACCGGGGCTGTCTGCTAAACCCATAATCGACATCGCGGTGGCAGTAGAAAATTTGGATTCACTATATAAATTGATTCCAATTCTTACAGAAGCTGGTTATGATGTAAAAAATTCGATAGAAACAAAGGGGGAAATTTTGGCAAGAAAAGGAACTCCCGAGTGCAGAACCCATTATATTCATGTTGAACTGATAGATAGCGTTTATTGGAACAATCATATCATTTTTAGAGATTTTCTAATAAAACATCCACAATACATCAAAAAATACGAAGAAATGAAAAGGGATGTTTCCAATCAAGTGAAAGAACGGAAAGCATACACAGCACAAAAAAACGCATTTATTCAAGAAGTGCTGCAACTAGCGAAGAATCAAACAAAAACCTAATCCAAAACTTTTCAGGGTTCGATTTAGGTTTCTCTTGGCGGAAAAAGTGGGTTTCCATCAGAACTTTCAAACTTTAAATAAAAACTGACGAGATGCCTTATCAGTTCTTTTTGGCGGAGTTGATCTGTGCTTTAAATGTGATGCCATTTGCCCATTTAATATATTTTGATAGGTCTTTTAAATCCACAAAAAGCCGTTCGTTTGTCTCCCATTCTTTAGTAAAAGGCAAGATCTCTTTGACTTTTGCTGTATAGCGTAATTGATAATAGACTTCATTTTTTTCAACAACTTCAACACAGCCTAAATACTTTATGTCTCGAAGGATAACACACGCTTCTTCCATAAGCTCTCTAGAAAGGGTTTCAATTTGAGTTTCGCCTTTCTCGGGATGTCCGCCAGGAATAGTCCATGTGTCTCCATTTTTAACAATCAATAATTGATTTTTATCATTAAAAATATATCCACTTACCTGTGTGTATTTTTCAGTTGTGATCTTGTAATTTTCTTTCCATAATATTTTGCAATCATTTGATAGGATTTCGTAATTTTTCATTTTGTGCTCCTTTCTTATCATATCATATTTCAAAACAAATTCCAAAACATTCTTGTAAAAAAGAAAAACTGATAAGAACACCTTATCAGTTTTGATTGGCGGAGAGAGCGAGATTTGAACTCGCGCTGCAGTTGCCCGCACTAACACCTTAGCAGGGTGCCCTCTTGGACCTCTTGAGTATCTCTCCAAATGCAATAGTAGTGTAGCAAAAAAAACTTTTAGTGTCAATAATTTGCTATAATTATTATCTAAAATAATTCAATTCGTGTCAAATCTTTTGAAAATATATTTTCTTATGCTACAATAAATGTATGAAAAAGGCAAAAAAACAATATTTATTTTCTAAATATATAAAATTAGCAAATCCTAATTGGTGGCTAACGGCACTGCTGCTATTCACAAGCATTGGATATTATGTGCTAAAGGCTATTGATGTGGTCTTTGCTGCAAGAGTCACTGTGGGATTGTATACTGGAATAAACACAGGTAACTTCACTGATGCATACGTCAATCTGCTTATCCAATTTTCCCTTATGATACTAAGGCAAGCATTTGACTTTGCTAATTACTGGGCATACAATCTGCAATATGGTCCGATATTCAACAATGTGCAAAACAAGATTATAAAGAAACTGCTAAACGCTAACGCTACAAACTTCGAAAAGACTAGTCGTGAGAAAATCTTAAACATTATTCAAAACGATGTCAATACTATAGCAAACTACATCGACGAATTATCTAAGAGGATCTCGCTACTCATACAAGCCGTAGTGTCGGTCGCAGTCGTTTGGCGTGCAAATGTCTATGTCGCGCTAGCATTGCTAGGATTATGTATAATAAATATCTTAGTGCTACGTAGTGTCAATAACTGGATGGCTCGTGGCACAAAAGCCAAGTCTGAAGCCAAAGACATACAGATGACAATTGCTCAACAGATAATGAGTGACAAGGATGTCATTAACGAATTTAACTCTCAAGATGAATATCTAAATAAATACTCAGCATCTTGTGATGATTGGTGCAGGGCTGCATCAAAGTATTATTATGCAAAAGGTTTCAAGGATAGTTGGTTTTATGCAATATGGGGAGGTGGAGCAATGTTGCTCACTGCCCTTATGATATTCTTCGTATCCAATAGGACAATTCCACTAGAGTTGTATCTCATCGTCGTGCCGTATTTCCTAACTGTGGCAGAGAATATGAATAATGTCTTTGAAATCACGCTTGCTAGATCCGAGCTAAAAGTATCACTCAATCGTGTGCAGACTATTCTTGACTTTACCGATGAGCAACTGACGCGCTTTGGCAACATCAATTCGGCCGAATTACAAGGCAATGTTTGGGAAGGTGATAGACAAAGCCTAAGTCTCATCGCTGTGAGTTACAATAACGACACAAAGTATAGTCCCTACATAGGCAAATTAAACGACGTCGACCTGACATTCGCTAATGACAGTGTCAATTGTATAATAGGTGGCAAGCGTTGTGGCAAGAGGCTGATATTCAATATGCTAAGGCGCAAGATCTCCCCTGACCATGGCGTGGTGTTATTAAATAACATAAATATACTGGAGTACAGTTCAAAAAATTTCAAAGAAGAGATATATTACTGCGTATCTAGTCCAGCATTTACGACCGGTACGATTATGGAAAATCTCATGTCAGTGTGCCATAATAAGGAGAAAGTCTTTGCTTGCTGCAAAATGCTAGATATATTCGACGAAATAGCTGACCTGCCTGATGGATTCGATCACAAGATAGATGACTTGCTCTCCCGTGGGCTAAAATTTATGTTGGGACTCGCTAGATGCTATCTGACTGATTGCAAGACTCTTATGATATATGAATTGCCAAATTCCATCACCAACCATGACTACAATAGAATTATCCGCGCAATTCACAATATTAGCCTCACAAAGAGTGTGATATTCTTCACCCATGACCCGAAGTACAAAGTGATGGCCAAGGTCTCCTACTTCATCGATAACGGCACAATAGTGGATACTTATATCCATGACGATATATCCATCTCCACCCTGCTGATGCCAGAGAGCAAAGAGGAAAGCACCATAGACGCATAAATGTTTTGCAAAAAAGATAAAAAATGTTATCATGTAATAAGGAGTGTTTATGGAAGAAAAAGTTTATTCTAAGACATCTATCATCATGTCGATACTAAGCACAATATTTGTGTGCATTCTCGTAGTATTCACATTCTTGCCATGCATCAAGATGAATATTAAGTACCAGACAACAGCTGATGCAGAAGTGACCGACGTGACAGTCCATGTTAGCGCTATAGATATGCTAGCGAATGTGGGAAGATCGAGCGAATCATTTGAGGAAGATATTACTAGATTAAAGGATGAAGGCAATCACAAGCAGGCCGCAAAATTAGTGGGAATGCAGATACTAAAGACCCAAAATATGAGATACATCCTGTGTATAGTATTCACCATAATTATATGGTTATTTGCACTGTTGTCTATAATATTCAATATACTAGAGATATTCTTTAACTCCTGCATCATCCCATCAATTGTATTCGTTTCAATTCTTGCTGTCATGACCCTTACAGGATTCATCCTAAATGAATTATTACAAAACGCAGTAGGCATAGCCTCACCATTTAGTGTGAATATGTTAGTCTCCACCATCATGGCTATGCTGGCTACCGGTCAAATGATAGCCTGTATCATTACAAAAGACCAAGAATGATATCCATTAGCACAGTAATTGAAAAAATAGTCCTCAAATATTTGAGGACTTTTTTGTGCTATATTGCTTGCAAAGAATGTCTGCCACCTGCACCCTTAGCACTTCGCTTTTTGAGATTAAGTCGTACAGGCGAATGAGGTTATCTAGTAGCTCTGTCATGTTGCTACTGGCGTCCACTTCCCTTAGCTCTTCATGTATACTAGATAGATACACTATCTCACCCTCAGTGAGTATCCCTCCTGCCACATACACTGCCATATTCTTGTGAATAGTGGAATTTAGCCTATCGAAGGCGTCAATGCAGTCATCCACCTTGGCAGTAATTTTGCTGAGTATTTGCCCGTCAATCTCCGCGTTCTCCCCAATATGACGTCTAATCTCGGCAAAAATTCCTCCTATATCCGTCTCCTCATCTAGACTGCAAGGACTAGGTATATCCATGTCATATTTTAGGAACATTTTGAATACTACCCAGTAAAAATTCTTTAACACACTGCGCGCTCCGGATAATATCTCTTTTTGAACAAAGAGGGTGTATCTACGCTTCTCATAGCCATTGATTGCCTCGAGGCTGACAGCCACAAATATTGCCCCAATTAGTCCTGCTCCTGCGCTCATGGTCACATTAAAGAATGGAAAGTCAGGACGAACCATATACAGCGCTATCCCAACTACGCATAGAATAGAAAAAAATATATACATTGCAATCCTAGATTTCATATGTCCCTCTAAAATATTTTTGACAAATAAAATCCGTTTTACAATGTATATATCTCTTATTTTAGATTTTTTACCGTGCCAAATTTATCTATTGACATCTTCACGGCATTTGGCACTTTGCTAAGCCCCGGCATGAGGGAAATATTCCCTGCCTCAACCACAATAAATTCCGCACCACACTTAATCTCTATTCGGCGGACGTGGAAGTCAAAACCTTTTGGCGCGCCAAGTTTCTTCGCATCATCACTTAAGCTGTACTGCGTCTTCGCCACGACTATTGGCAGACCCTTTTGCATTCGGCCAATTGCCTTAATATTCTCATTCGCCTCATCGCTAAATATGACCTGCCCTGCGCCATAGACAGACTTTGCGAGTTTCTCTATCTTTACACGTAAGCTATCATCTAGATCATATGGATAGTGCATCCTATTTGGCCTCTTTGACACAATCTCATGCACAGCACGTGCTAGGTCCACACAACCACTTCTACCCAAGATATATGGACTGCATGGAATAGCCTCGACACCAAGAGCCTTCGTGAGTCTTACAACACGCGCTATCTCCTCGTCTGTGTCACCAGCGAAAATATTTAGTGCTACAACCACTCGTCTATTGTATATATCTTTAAAATTGGATATGTGCTTCTCTAGATTACAAAAACCTGCATCAATATCTCCATTCCCGTGCAATTTTAGCGCCTTGATAGTAGCAACAATCACCACACAGTCTGGAGCTAAATCATTTGTCCTGCACTTGACATCGAGGAACTTCTCCCCGCCAAGGTCAGCCCCAAAACCAGCCTCAGTGACAACGTAGTCGGAAAGCGATAGCGCAAGTTTGGTCGCAACCACCGAATTGCATCCATGAGCAATATTAGCAAATGGTCCTAAGTGAACAATTGCTGGATTGCCATAACCTGTTTGGACTAAATTTGGCATAAGTGCATTATATAGCAGCACTGCCATGGCTTCATTTGCCCCAAGGTCACGAGCAAAAATAGGTTTGCCACTCCTTGAGTACGCGACTAGGATATTTCCAAGTCTCCTCTTTAGGTCATCAAAGTCACGGGATAGGCACATCAGCGCCATTATCTCACTAGCAGCGGTGATGACGAATTCTTCCGCCCTTGGTGACTGGGATTTTAGCTTCTCTCTAGATATCTCCACCTGCCTTAGTGCTCGGTCATTCATATCTAGGCACCTATGGAACACAACGCGCTTTGGGTCAATATCTAGAGCGTTTCCCTGGAATATTGAATTGTCTATCATCGCACAGAGTAGATTATTCGCACTAGTTATTGCGTGCAGATCTCCTGTGAAGTGTAGATTGATATCCACACTAGGCAGTATCTCGGATTTTCCTCCACCGCACGCTCCACCTTTCATGCCAAATACTGGTCCTAGGCTCGGCTCACGCAGTGCAAGGCAAGTATTGTAGCCAATGTAATTCATGGCATCTGCTAGACCGATTGAGACGGTCGTCTTGCCCTCGCCTGATGTAGTTGGGGTGATTGCACTAACTAGTATCAGTTTGCCCGATTTTGGGCCATTTACGCCCTTTATCTTTGCCATATAATCCCCATAGAGGACTAGATTTGACCTAGATAAATTCAATTTCTTTGCAACACTTGTAATCTTCTGCATTATGCTCACCCTTTTACCTTTCTTTAATTTTAAGCAAAACAATTTCCCTAGTCAATAGTTTTGACGCGAAATTTAGTTAGGGCTAGCACAATTGCTGAATAATTTTTGCGTTATGAAAAATATTTACTTGACAATTAGGTCATGTTGGTATATAGTCTAATAGTTAATAAATATTTGCGTGCGTTCATAGCTCAATTGGATAGAGCGTTGGTCTACGGAACCAAAGGTTGGGGGTTCGACTCCCTCTGGACGCACCATTTTTTTATCAAAAAACTTCACTTATCCCAGAGGGAGTCTGTGTGCTATCCGCACACCCTGCAATATCTTGCAGCGAACCCCCAACCAGTCTCTTCGAGACGGTTTGGGACGCTCGGGTCCCCGGATTTGTGTTATCACACAAACATCCCGAGAACCACGCTCTTTCTTAACACGGCCTCTGGACGAAAATATTTAATATGTGAGCATGAGATAATTTTATTAATTACATCTATCTATATATGGGATAATTTATCCTCATAAATATTAAAAGCATCTAGGGCTACTAGATGCTTTTAATACAAACAAAAAAAAGAAGCAATTGCTTGCTTCTTTTTTTTTGTTTATTTATTAAATGTGTTTTCCTGCATGGAATTTATATCTCACATTTTTACTAATAATTTTGAGATATGTCACATTCTATCTTGTAGTTATATCTAGCCGGCTTGGACTTGTGCGTCCCACATGCTGATAATAGCTCCCATGCCATTACCCATATAGATATTTAGCAGGTCACCATAGAAATAGAATTTACCTTGTGAAAGATTTGTTACTGTGGTATCAGCTGCATTAGTTCCATCAAATGCAGAAGACACATAGCCACCTGTATTGGATTGGAAGTAGTAGTTGTGATTAGATTGGACATAATTTTTAATAGTTAAATCTTCTTCCATATCTAGTCCATAGTTATTCTTTACTGGATCTTCAGCATCATAATATGCCTCATATTCAGTTCTACTATTAAATACCCTTACATATCCTCTTAAATTGACAAGACTTGTTAACTCAACTGCACCGTCTTTCATAAAGAATGCAATTGCATTCAGATAGTCACCTTCATAACCATCAACCTTTTTGGTTGCAGTTTTTTGTGGTAAAGTAGAAATTTCTGGATACAAATACTGTAAGGCTTGATTAGTTTGGAATAATTGAGCTTTGCCCAATAATTGACCTATGCTAGTTTTTAATTTAGTGACGATGTCTTGTGCTCCATATGTAACAAACCATGGCTCCTTGCCATCAACAAGACTCTCAAGATCACAATTGATGAAATTGACATGAACAGGTTGTCCACCCGCACCAGTCTCTGGATTATACTCAACTCCTCCTGTGCCATCTGTGGTGTGGTCAGCAACTAACACTGGGCCACCTGCACCCTTCAATTCGCAGTTCTCGACTACTAGGTCATTGCTGCCCCAGCAGAAGATGAGCATGGAATAGCAATTGAAACCTTTTGAATTAGTGAGTTCGTAGTGTCCATTGTTCCTAATTTCAGTAACATTAAATCCATTGTAGAAATCTTGATATATGATATTATCCCAAGTTGCGGTGAGTCCATAAGTCTTTAGTCCGGAAATTCCACCGGAATATTTGGATTGTTGGCTACGTTGTGCATTACCTAGGAAGGAAACATCCTGGATATTTGCAGTATTCTCTAGACCTACGTAAGTATTGTTGCCACGGCCAATAGCAAATAGAGCGGTGCTCATCGTCAGTGCGTGCCCTGTTCCCCAAGTCTCAGGATTGTTATCGTCCTCAACGCCAACGAATTGGCTAGCTGCGCTAATTCCGTCATTTTCCTTTTCGGTTACTGCACGGGATAATTTCGAAGCATCCACTTGGAAATAATTACCGTACATATTGAACGAAGCATCCACAATTTCTCTGCCATAAACATCGCTATTGGTCCTATTGCGTAGGGCTCCAACGACATTTAGACCCTGTGGGATATTACTCCAACTGCTTGCGATACTATCGCTTACAAAATATGCAGATGGGATATCGCTATCGTGTAATTCTATGTCACTTTGCAAAATAATTCCGTTGGTAGTGACGTCCTTATATGTAGTGACACCTTGTGATTTCCAGCTATCTTTTAGTTCCCAACTTTGTTTCAATGCAGCCCAACCCTCATTGACATCAGTATATCCATAGTGGTCAGGGACATTATCAAACAAACTTAGATCCTTTGCATCATATACATTCCAACCATCGACAATGGTTAGTTCGGTGCTAAAACTACTATTGCCAGTGAATAGCACTGGGTCAATATTTGTAGCAGTGACTGTTACTCTAAATACTGCATTTTCATTTGCTGCCTTTTGAGTGAAGTCTAATTCGTTCGTGTCTGTGATGATTCTTACATATTCTTCAAGATCGGCTCCGGTGAGTTCAACGAACCCCCCCCCAGAAACTTTGTGCTCGACCTTCATCGTGGTCTCAATGGTCAAGTTCTCGGAGCCTACGACTAAGTCACCGTTCTCGTCAATACCATTTGCGACTAATCTAAAATTGAATGGATTGTCGTCGCCAACAAATAATGGACGATCGGTAATCTTGAATCCATCATGCTGCCCTGTAGCAGACTTATTTGCATTGTAATCTGTCAACAACTCGCTGGAAAAATTCGTCAACAGGCTACTACTTTGTTGACCCTCATCGGTAACGGTAATAGATACATCAAAACTAAATGTAATGCCATTGTAGACATAACTAATCTTGAGTGTCTTAGCACCTGCAGTTGAGGTATCAACGCTGGAGAATGTTAGTACACTTGCTTGGGCAACAACTTCTATTCCATCACTAAACTCGAAGTGTGCCACGACGTTGTCTGTTACTACTTGCTCGTTCAATCCGACAGTTGTCTCTAGTGTGCCGTCTTCTACATAAGCGTTGGACAATTTGACCTCAGCGCCACATGCATTGACGATAAAACACCCGACGAATAAAACAAGCAATGCTAACACTCCCGTAAGGCATTTTTTCATGTTTTCCATTTTCCTCCTTTTGAAAACATTATTATAAAACACAATGTTACTTGTGTAGTATAACCAAAATAATTTTACAGTGCTGCCACTGTCAATTTCTTCTCAACACGACGTCCGTCGGTTGACATCACTTTTACTTCTATCACGGCTTTGTTATAAAATAACACAAGTCCGGTTTGCTCCCCACTCTCGGTTTCGTAAAATTCCACATTAGGATTCTCCGTATCGTAGACGTATCTAACGCCCTTAGTAGTAGCGTTATCCGGCAGGACCCTCACCATGAGTTGGATCATAGTGCCGCTAAGAGCAGTCTTGTCCGCAGGGGTAGTAAATTTCGTTTGAATGACCGTCCTATTATCAGGACCATCTGTCACCTTGATATCCCCGCTAGTTTCATTGAGACAAACTATCTCGGATACTGGGATGACTTCGTTGTACACTTTCATGCGCATTCCAAAGAAACTGATTGCTGCAACGGAAGCCACGAATACCAAGGCTATTAACATAGTAGTCGCTTTCCTCATAATCACTTTTCCTTATAATAAACGTTTATTTTGCTCACGTAGTTGTAGATTTCCCATGCTAGGAATACGAGGCCAACACACATTAGTTTCGTCCACACACTCAGTGGATTCTCACTAATTAAGAAGAATGTAGCAAGCGCTATGACACTGGATAGAGCGAGTGCCACGATCACCGACTTGATCTCATTTGGATTATTGCTAACCTCACCGGTTGTAGCGTATTGCGCAGTCTGAGGATTCATGATATCTAGGCATGCTGAGAATAGTAAATGCCCTAGGTAGAATGCATCCACCATGACGAAGATAATTATTCCATTTACCACGCTGATATTACTGAACCACACGAATATCCCCACACTCACGCCAATAGATATTGACACTCCCACTGCATTTACAATGATCTTGGCGACTAATGATTGTAGGAATGGTTTTGGCGTGGTTTTGATGAGATACGATGATGCACCTTCTTCGGAATAAACGCTTGCCATAGAGGAATTTGACGAACAAACGATGAGTAAGAGTAGTAGCACATTGAATGCAATTGTCATATATGTGCCACTGATACGAGTATCCATCGCTGCATAGATTTTGTTTAATAATAGTATCACAATAGGTGTGCCGACCACGACATAAAGCAAGCTATAAAACTTGCTCTGCTGCCTGTAGCTTAGCACCACTTCTTTCCTAATAGCGGACCAGAATGCTGGGAGTTTGTGATTCTTCTTTTCCTTTATCTCATTATTCTTTCTAAATTCAAATGGAATGCTAATCATGTGGAAGAATAGTGGCCTCACTATTAATAGTATTAGCCCTATCATCACAAGGACGAATCCAACAAGCCCTAGGAAATATAATAGGGACTGTGTAGTCACCACATCTATCCTGATGCCATATTTCACACCAACCACACTAGTGACTATCCAGTAGAATGGTAGTGCTGCCTTGACAAATGCTGATATGAAGTCCTGTATCTGCCAGAAGATTGTCCCCCACTGACCGATTAGGTCAATATTAGTTGGGATGATGCCAATGACTGTGACAAGCAGCCATGTGACTAATCCTACGCCAACGGCAAGCAGCAGTAACTCCAACCACTTGAAACGTTTCACAAAATTTGAGATATACATAGCAGGGATGCTAAGCATTGCTCCTATCACCACAGGAATTGCAGTAATTAGTAGGAATGTCGGGATTAGCCATAGGTAGAAGTATATAGGATATCCATTTATCATTGCATAAGCTATGAATATTGGAAGGATGTATGTGACATTCCTAAATATCTCATATATGTAATACACGAGTAACTTTGATGCAAAAATAGTAAGTCTACTAGTAGGAAGGGTGAGTAGCACTCTATTATCCAGTGAGAAATACAGGCTCTTCATGAGGCCAAATGTACACGCTAGTATCGATAGCCCCATCATAAGTGTGATAATGATAGTTAGCACCTCAACTGGAATGCCAGGCAAAAGTGAAACTAGTCGCATACCCGACACGAGTGAGAAACCAAGATATATTAGACCAGTGATGATAGCGAACTTCAAAATAGTGAATACTACTTTAAAAATTGTCTTCTGCTTGCTCTTTAGGAACGAAAAATCAATTTTGTCCTTTAGCTGCATCATAACGAGTGTTCTTAAGTTTCGCATTTGCCCCTCCTTTTTAGTTTATTTTTGTTTGCAAAGTTTTGTAGTTTATTTTGCTGCTTTAGTTTGTTTTTTCTCTGCAGTTTTCTTTGCTTTAGTGCCAGTCTTTTTCTTTGCTGGCGCTTTAGACTTTTGTTTTTGAGATTTAGTAATTTTCCCCTCAGCACTTTGCTCGGCTGATTTAGCCGATTTAGTTTGCTTTGCAGATACTTTCTTATCGGATTTTACTTTCTTAGGCTTGGTAGATTGTTTAGCGCTATTTGCCTCGTTTGACTTCGTCTCCTCATTTGCGTTTGCCATAGTTTCGATCAAGTCTTGCTCGCCAATAGTCTTTAGGTAAAATTCCTCAAGAGAACATTCCTTTTCTATATCCGACACTTTCCTACAAGTGAGGATATTGCCTTTCTTGATAATAGCAATTCGGTCACAGATACGCTCCACCACGTCGATGATATGACTTGAGAAGAAGACAATGTTGCCAGCCTTGGCGTGCGCTTTCATACATTCCTTTACCTGGAATATGCTATTTGGGTCGAGACCGGTCAACGGCTCGTCCAATATCCAAACTCTTGGATTGTGCACAAGAGCTGCCATGATAGCAATCTTTTGCTTCATTCCATGAGAATAGGTCTTCATTTGATTATCAAACGCGCCTTCTAGTTCGAATAATTTCACGTATTTGTCAATAGCCTTAGTCCTATCCTCGATGCTCACGTCATAGAGATCTGCAATGTAATTGATATATTCTCTGCCAGTTAATTTCTCATATAGAGCATAGTGATCCGGCACGAAGCCAACTACCCTCTTGGCCTGCACAGGCTGAGTATTGACGTCGTATCCACATATCTCGATAGCGCCCTCGGTGATAGGCTGGATGCCCACCATACTCTTAATGATAGTGCTCTTGCCTGCGCCGTTTGGCCCTAGGAATCCGAATATTTCGCCGCCGTAAATTTCGAGATTCGCATCCTTTACTGCATAAGTCTTACTAGACGCGTATTTCTTCGAAAAACCTTTTAGCGCGATGATGTTTTCGCCATCTTTATTCATTGGCTCCTCCTTTGATTTTCCTGCAAGTTTTACCTCTAAGGCGAGTTGGTCGAGTTTGATTTGCTTCTTCCTTGCGAACATATCTTTGTAGAAGTCCGCGACTGAGAAACAATATGCATACAGGAACCACATCCCAAGCCCTAGGAAACAGTATACTATGAAGTATAGGAATTGATATAGCGGATAGAATGTGAAACTAAGCTCGTTTATATTGAACGTCCAAACGAATTTCCTAGTACTCTCCGCCCAAACACCCAATTTCTCTGCAATATAGTCGGTATTTAGATAGAAATAATCGACTGAGCCGTAATTTGAGAACCATGCATTGATGAATAGTATTAGCACGAAGTAGACCATGAAGGCTACCATGGAGTAGATGAATTGCTTTAGCTTCGGCCGCTCGAACATACCCAGTGCCACAAACAGGAATGGCATGAAGAACGCTATGTAGTGATTGAGGAAGAACTTCACAAGATTTGGCGCTAGGATATTTGTCGCAGCGTCGTAGTTTGGCACAGCCATTGCTAGGAACGCTCCTAACACGTTGATAAATAATGTGAAGTAGAATAATCTCTTCATATTGAATATTAGGCACAGTGGCATGAGATACATTGCCGTGTTGCACAGATGCAGTGGCAGGCTCGTGATGTGGGTGATATCCACGAATTTGTAGTCAAGGGTAAAGGATATCATCGTGCCAAGACATATGTAGACTAGGGCTAATTTCTTAGTATCATAATCTTTTTTGTGCAAGAATGCATATAGTATCACCGGCAGCAGGAATCCAATATATAGAAGTAACCTGTGATAGTAAGATAGATTCTTTATGCTCGTGCTAAGATTTGCATAACCAAATAATCCTGAGATCATGTAGGTCGGCATAGTAGCAAGTAGCATTGGGATGATATAGAGCAATCTTAGTGCGTCTTTTTTGCCTAGCTTAAATGGTTCGTTAAACCATGACACGAAGCTATACGCGAGCACTCCCGCGACCTCAATGCTAAGGAACACAGCTCTATATGAGAAAGCATCATAGGCACTCTGCCCTACAACGCCGATTGATTGCCATTTTATGACACAAAAACTAAATATGGCTACTGGCAGGACAAAGAGTTTAATTATATTCTTTGCCGTCTTATTCTTGAAGAACGGCTCTACTGCGACTAGTAACACTGCTGAGTAGAAAAACCAATTGGAGATAAGCGCTAGAGCATTTAGGCCCATGTTATCGCCAAACGGTCCACCTGTGAGCTTGTAGATATATTGTATCTGGTCTCTGCCCATCATGTAGCGGAATGTGAAGAATGCAGCAATTACTAGTGCAATACTCCTAAAGTACCACTTATTTAGTTTGTGAAATTTTTTCAACAAAAAATATGTCGCTACTAGTGCAACAAATATACCACTCATCAGTAAATATTGTAGTAGTAACATAGTGTCTCCATTTTTACAAATTTTATTTTTTGGTCAATAAAATCTTTTAGCCTTAGGGCAATTTATCGTTATAATTTATTATTTAAATTTTTATGTTACCCCAAAGCGGGACTAGTATATTGTAACACCATTCGACAAAAATCTCCAAATATAATCACTACATTTATTAGACCCCAAGATTTGTAAAAATTTTACACTCAATTTTATGCAAAAACTTGCTACTTTTGCTTGTCTCCTGTTATACTAGCAATATACATGTAAATATTGACAAATGGCGCTATTTTTGGTATAATTTTATATATGAGGAGAAATGGATATGAGTAGACCTACAACTTCACATTCGAGCACTTCAAGAATACATATGCCACAGGGTACACAAAACAGTGATCTTAGCCCTGATACAATAGCCGAAATGGATAGGATATTGGAGGGTGACGAGTATCACACGCTATCACCTGAGCAACTCGCCGAAATAGACGAGGCACTTAGGGATAAAACATCCGACCTCTCCCCCGAGATATTAGCCGCAATGAATAGAATACTTGATGAAGATGATCGCGATAGATAAGAAAAGACTACCACAATGGTAGTCTTTTCTTTTTGACAAATATTATTCTTATTTTAACTAATTTTAGGCGCCCACAAGTTCGGGGAGCTGATTGCGTATGAAATCTGAGGGGATTGTACTTAATAAATAACTTTAGTAAATATTTATCGTCACTTTGCCTACTTATTCTTTTAGAGATACTAGTATTGGGCAATAATCCATGTAGCGAAAGTATGGCGTCTTGCATACTAAATAGCATAGTTTGTGGTACATGGATAGACTAAAAAATTTTTTCGTCAAATATGGGATAATTGTGCATATTGCAGCAATATGCATACTCTCTGCTATGTGCTATATTTTCCCCATCACAACATATATCCTATTTCCCTATCTAGCGCTTGCAGTAATTTTTAGCCCAAAAGATGATGGGTTTTGCTTAATATTATTTTGTCTGCCCTACTGCATGATAAATAGCAATATCAGCATCATCCTCTATGTGGCCTGTGTAGTCATTTTCTTTATTAAATTCTTCTCACTATCATTTAGATCTATTAAGCTAAGTGTGCCAAGCACTATAATTATATCGCTATTCTTCCTATATATGATATTGCCTATCGGGCCATACAATTTTAGCAAATTTGTGAAGATATCACTATTTATCATATTATTTATCCTACTTCTTGCTTTCTCATGCGATGGGCACACTTTTAGACTGGAGAAATGTGCAAATTATCTCGCCCTTGGCATAATCACTTCTAGCATAATATCTATGCTATATTTCATCCCCGGTCTTAATATTTCTCACTGCCCTATCATGTACACATCTAGTGGGGATAGATTTTGCGCACTCACCCCCAATCCAAATATCTTTGCCATGATATGCGAGATATCCCTAGCATTCACTGGCTACAACATCTTATCCCACAAGCGTTGCATGGTCTATGTCATTGCATTCATATTAGTTGGTCTATGTGGGGCATTTACCCTATCCAAAGCGTTCCTAGTAATACTCATCCTACTATTAGTAGTGATATTCATCGGCAGAATGATTATTGCTCCACGTTCGGCACTATTAACACTACTTGTATTCCTACTAATATGCGGGATAATACTCATAGCAAAGCCTGGGATAATCACGGTGTATGTGTCAAGGTTTGTCTCAAATATATCGGGTGCGCATGACGCGGCAAGTGTGATGGATGTGATATTCACAGGCCGGTTCTCACTATGGATGGAGACTGCAAAATATCTATTAAATAACCCACTACAACTATTCTTTGGCGCAGGGCTTGGCGCGGGATATATCCCACAAGTCCCCTCATCCCCTCACAATGCCTATCTATCTAGCCTGTATCAGATAGGACTAGTAGGTAGCATTCTACTACTGCTCTCACTCATATTTATATTCCGAGGCAAAAGTAGGCAAGCGATGCTTCCTATCATATGCATAATACTAGTAATATGCTCCATGCTATTTGTGGAGGATATGATATTCTTCATCAACCCGACACTTGCTATTATGTGATAAAAATAGGGGTCTAGCTGACCCCTATAATTTATTTTTCTTTACGCTTAAAATTGAATAATTTCTTGCCGGATTTCCTGCACCTTAGCCATTCGATGAATAGTAATACTATGAATAGTATTGCACTGCCGACTAGTAGCACAAACCACCAATTGAGCGGCGTACCGGAGATTAGGCTAGAATTGATCTCCATGGATGATCCCCAACCAAATATATCCATGCAGAATAGTCCAAATAACACATATATGCCAAGACCTGCTGGGAACACCCACCAACGTCTGATATCTGGGCTAAACCATTTGTGCTGGACCATGAGGATACATAGTAGCAGCAATACTCCGTGATGCATCATGCCAGAAATAGTTGGGATGTAGAAGAACGATGGATTCTGCCCCAAGAAATCTGGATATAGCATGGTAGCAAGACCACCAAAGAATCCCATGTACCATAAGAAGTGATAAGTGATGTTATTTTTGTTACCTAATAGCACCATGATAGATAGCACTAGGCTTGTCATGCCGCAATAGGAATTAGGAATGAACATAGCAGGGTCGTTGAACCTAATTGCAATGGATATCCTATTGATAATGATCCACACGAATAGGAACGCTGCTACGCATTTTAGGAAAATCATTTTTTGTTTCTCAGTCTTAATGAAGAAGTGAGAAAGAATTATCAGTCCCCCCCCTACGACTACTAATAGGGCAAGGAATGTAAGGTGCTGCCACCCGTATAATTGTGGTTCCATAATTGTCTCCTGTAAAGCATTTTCATTATACACCACAGGAAAAATTATTCCAAACACTTTGCACTAATTTTTATCTTTTCCTACCCACTCGATTCCAGTCAATTTTATCTCATCCACCAGTGCGGATGATACCTTGCTTGATAGTGCAGTGGATATATATTTCTTGTTGTCATCAGGAAGCACTGTCACACTGCCATCTCCCACTAGTATGGCGCCTAGAATATTTGCTCCGCTGGATATGCCGACTCCCAATCCTAATTCTTGGCAAACACGTTGTGCCATGCGTATGGCGTCACTATCCTTGATAGATAATATTTCGTCCACATGCACACCACGGAATATCTCTGGCACGAAACTTCCATTCAGCCCTTGCAATTGATGTGAGCCAGGAACGCATCTGGATAACACCCTTGCACTATCCGGCTCGATTGCCACGATCTTCACTCCACGACTGCCATAATATCTAGACAGTCCTGCAAGTGTGCCACTAGTGCCGACGCCCACTGCAATATTTTTTACCCTCTCCCCTAGCACTTGGTCAATCTCGGTAGCGGTGACTAAGTAGTGTGCATCAGAGTTTGCGCTATTTTCAAATTGCTTTGGCCAGAAATATCCCTCACTCTCCAGTCTAGCACACATATCCACAGCATCATTTAGGTTGTCTACTAAGATTAGCTTTGCCCCATACATTTTAGCAAGAGTCATTCGCTCCTGGCTCATAGTCCTAGCCATCACGATAGTCATCTCGTGGCCTAATATACGAGACATTGCTGCAAGCGATATCCCCATATTCCCACTAGTGGATTCCACAATTGGCTGCCCTTCGGATAACGCTCCAGATTCCAGTGCCTCATGCAGGATAAAATACGCTGCTCTATCCTTGATGCTCCCGCTAAGAGAATACCACTCGCACTTGGCAAAAATGCTAATATCTCGACCCCTAAATGTACAACTTATCTTTACCATAGGAGAGCCTGATATAAGCGGGAAAATTCTCTCCAAAACCTCAATTTCTCTCATATATATGCATATGCGAAGAAATCTTTTTTGATGCAAAAAAATAAGTGGATGCTCTCCACTTACTTTTGTTTCTTTGCTTTTGCTTTGACTACGACCACACCAATTACTGCGCTCAGCACGAGTAATGCGGCACCCGCAATTGCTATGATCATCACTATATTTACAGGCTTTGCCACTTCGTGCGCCAGAATATTAATATTCTGAGACTCAGTAATTGTCAGATATTTCCCGTCATATGCCACGCCATTGACCTCGAATTTATCTAGAGCCATATGACTAAATAGATCAGGATACATATCTATCAAGTCCTCGAGTGTTAGCTGCTCGCTATAGTTAGCGTATATTGTCTCGGAATTCTCACCATTGACTGTGACGGATACTGCAATAGAGTTATTGAGCATTGCATTGAATGTCATATCCCCTGTTGCTATAATTGAGGAATTAGGCAAATATGTCCCCCCCCTATGCGCCCAGCAGATCACTTTTGCTCCATCGAACGTCATATTAGGTAGGTTAAATGTACTTCCCGGTATCACATACACTTTGTTACTCACATCACTTCCTCTACGGTATGTGATCTTGTACATATCGGCTACATTTGCTCGGGCTGTGATATCCCCCGATAGGGTAAACACCGTGCCACTTGCGTATTCTTTATTCCCAATAGTCCAGGACTTGATGTATTTCCCTACAGTACTATATGTGCTATCTAGCGTCAATTCATATCCACTAGCATAAGTCGATGTGGTCTCCACTCCGTCTACGATATATGTCACAGTGACCGAAATTTCACCTAGTTCGATCCTCCTGCCACCGAATACCTGAAGTGTCGCATATTTTGCTGACATCCTAGATATATCGGACTCGGTTATGTCAAAATCAGTGAGGATTATAGCCTTCTCATCCTCTATCGCATCCACGCTAATTTCTAGCTTCCTTATATCTGGCATTGAGGTTAGTATCTTGATACTAGCAGCGTTATTCTCCTCATCAGTATTTATGTACATACTGGTGTCAAGAATGGTTGCAGCGTATGCTGTTTTATTAAAATTATGTGCGCCATAGATATTCAGCTTCCCACTAGCGGCATATATTCCATAGGATGTGCCACGAGTCTCGACCTTGCAGCCCCTTAGATTCATCACACCACGATTGATGTATATCGCTACAGTATCATCGTTGGAATTTGCGAGCACTTCGGTGCCCTCGAATAATGTTGCGGCTCTAGAATCATTGGCTGCGTTTAGATAAATTGATCCACCAAAGTCTCCGACGTTGCCCGATAGTTTGCAGGAAGACAGATCCACATATCCATTGAGGAATAGTCCACCGCCGTACTTTGATGTATTATTCTCTATCACACAGTCGACTAGATACATCACTCCGCCATCGGTATTACATATAGCACCACCGGTTGAGCCCGAAGTATTATCCCGGAATGTGCAAGCTGTCATATTGACCGTGCCACGATTGACTAACGCTCCACCATCGACCTTGGAGCTATTATTAGTGAATTCGCAGTTAGTAAGATTGATAGTTGTATTCGAGCTATTATTAGCGAATATTGCACTGCCCGAATATGCGTAGTTGCCGCTAAACTTAGTATTAGTTGCCTCGAGTTGCACGAACCTCCTGCCCGCATTGCGTATGAAGATTGCGCCTCCTAGAGTATTTGATGTAGTGTAATTGTCCATCACATTGCAATAATCTAGTTTGCAGCTGCCAAGCACGTTGATTAGCGCGCCTTCTTTCACCGACTTTGCGCTCCTGATCTCCACACGGCACTTGTCCGTACCAAGTATACTTAGCGTGATATTGTCGTTCACGATGAATAAGTCTTTGCCTGTAATCTTGGAGATAGTGACCACTCCACGCAGAGTATCCACAGGAGTGATAGTAATATTCTTATCCACAACGACATTGACGTCTGCAACATTTTTTAGCAAATAAATAGTGCTGTTGTCGCTGGCAGCAGCAATTGCTGCCCCAAGGCTTGGATAAGTCACATCCCCTAGTCTGCACACAGCATCAGTTGTGCCAAGTGCCACTCCTAGGCTTGCCTTTGAAGTATTTAGATTCCTATCATATCCCACTACCGAATATATTGGTGTGTAATTTGATGCATAAGTATTGGTATCCACGAAGTAATCGGAGTTTGTGAAACCAATTACGTGTTTGTCTGCTCCTGTGCCCTCTATCACTTCATATCCTAAGTGTGCAGGATTATTAGATACTGGGCTACTAATCTCAATAGTATTGCCAGCTGAAGACTTGTATGCTGATAGAATCTTTGGCTGAATGCTACCGGTATAACAATTTAGATTTTGCCCACTAGTCTGTATCCAGTATTGATTCTCGTCAAAGTACCATAATTTTGGAGCAACTGTGCGAGAGATTTTGCCTGCGGCTACAGCCTCGTTCATTTTCTCCTTAAACGCCTCACTTGCGCCCTCTATTGTGAAGGATTCGTAGACGGCATGTGCTTCTTTACCCTCGCCCTCAGTATGATTCTCCAGTGCATATCCCCATCTATCGAAGTAGTAGGACATATCCACCCCAGTTACAAGGGAGGTAAAGTATATTTGCTTTTCCGTTCCCGTCATGCCAAGAGGTTTGATATCAAAGTTTTCATAGCGGTACATATTCTCCACTTTTCCCCAATATCCCGGCCAGTGACATTCTATCAGCCACCATACGAGGAAATTTGATGCATCTTTATTCCACAGATTGACATCGCTGCCATCTGGTATCAGGTACTGTCTAATATTAGCGAAACTGCCACGCGGAGTATTCTTGTCAACTGCCACCTCTATGTATTGCGACATCATGTTGTTGGAGCACTCGCTGACTGTCCTCTCAGATATATCTATCATATGGCCTAGTTCGTGAGTGAATCCCCAACCAACTGAGGTGGTGGCATATAGCGCTGCGCCTTCCCAGTCAACTTGTATTCCTACGTGCTCGGGGTACGCATAAGCCCAACCAAATTTTTGCATCAAACGAATGTTGCAATTGATGTAATTGGCACGTTCGTCATAATGAGGGTCATTTGGATCGAAACTGATTCCTTCGAATTCTAGGACTTTCTTTAGATATGGATCCCAGTAATCAAAATTCTTTGACGGGCTAGCGTCACTATTTGGATTGTTGTACACTTCATCTGCCACCGAAGCTCGGACAGTGAATATGAATCTGTCACTGACAAGCTCGGTCACATTCATTATCTCGTTGGGATTTGCATTCATATCCTCTACATACTCGTGCAATTCAGCAAGGTATCTTCCCTCGTTTTGCCCGAGTTTGTATTGTGGGAATAGATGTCCTCCCTCGATATAAACTTTTACATTAGATGATTGATCATCTGGCGTATATGGATTGGCTAGGTAAATTGGTCCACCCGGCATAACTGATGTGTCATCGAAAAATTGTGTGAAATTGGTGTAATAGTCAAGGGCCTTAAATACATTCTTGCCACGATTTAGTGCGACTGATCCCAGCCATCCACGCCATGTGCCCCAATGTTGACTAAAATACAGTCTTGGCAATGGATCGTCATCTTCAGCTGTGACATACACCGTGATCTCCTCACCAGGTTTTGCATATATACCTGTGGACTGTCTATCTGTCGACATCCAGACCATCTTTAGCGTGCGATTTGCGTAATCCTTCACTGCGCCGTGACGAGAGAGCACATTCACACTATTTGTGTCTGTGCCAAACTCACGCCTGTAGTCAAAGCAAATCTCGTTGCCAAGTATGCTCTTAGCACGAGTAGTGAGCTCCTGCATCTGCTCAAAATGTGGGTTACTAGCAAGCCTAGTCTCAAGGTTTACTATATCCTGCACTGTACGATAATTGCTATTTACGTGATACATAGCGTAGTCACTAAATAGATTCATAATATCCCGAGTATCATTAGTCTCGGGTGAGAGGATAATGATCTCATATGCTTCAATATTCCAGCTGTGTGCTCTATTCACATCCACGAATTCAATCTTGATCGAATCAGTATCCACAGCATTTGGCAGAGTGAACATGACCATTTTTACAGTAGGTTTGCTCTTACACGTGCCAACCTTTACATATTCTGTCCCCTGCTTAGCGTAGACAATAAATTCATTTGGATAACCACGGCCGTCAGAGTAGTTCTCTGCTTGATACAATATCCTATCTATTGTATAACTTGCATCAAAATCTATCTGCAACACGTTGTGGAAATCATTCACATTATTAGCTTGATCGGATTTCCAAAAAGTCGACCAGTTGCGGTCAAAAGCATAACTTAGTGGATTACTTTCCTTAGACCCACCGCTATTAGAATAATTCGTTATCTGCTCACTTGATAGTGAGTGAATATCTATGTACTGCGCATCTAGATACCTGCTATTGCTATCAAGAACTGTAGCAGTAATATCCGAGTCGTTGCTTGCAGCAAAAAGTGTGGTGCCACTTACCAGGTGTACACCATATGCCCCAACTACTACCGCAAACATTGCAATAAGTGCAAATATCATCTTCCTAAGTATACTTTTATTCATAAATACCTCTATATTAGTATTATAGCATATCTATACTTTTTGTGAACTATTTGCACCCAAATTAATCTAATAATTTTTTAATCTTTTACTTGTCCCTGAGACTCAGATTTTTGATGAATCTTTTCACTCAATTTTCTAGTAATTGAATCCAATTTATCCTGCAATTTGCAGGATATAATATCTATAGGCTTATCAAGTAGCCTTTGGATAGTCTTTTGCCTAATATATTCTATCAGCGCGCATACGACAAAAATAATTAGCGCTATGGAAATGCCAAGTAATGGATAGTAAATGCTATTGTAGAGCTCGAGACTACTAGTGTATCCCCATAGCCACTGCCGTATGTAATAATTTTCATGAATGAGATAGACTCCAAATACAAGGCCGCTAATTTTATTTACAATCCTGGACCTAAAATTTGACCCATAACAAGATAGGAATAAACCCATTGGAATTATCACGCTAGCGATTGCCGAAGACTCACGTATCATTACTTGGTCATTGAAATAGAATACATCAATTACCGAAAGAATATATACTAGGCAGGTAGTGAGTATTACCCAGATTCTAGACCCATTGCGTGGTGTCACATAAAACCTAATGTATCCTGCGAAGAAGTACAAAAATGTGCCTGAGAAAATTTCCGCTGAAGGAATATAAATAATTTTTGTGTAATTGATGCCAGTTGGCAGCACCGAGAATAATATGAATAATACAATGCAGATACATAGATGTGAGGTGCGGCTCACATGGTGCATTATATAATTGTATAACGGGGAAATAATCATAAGTATGAGATACTCTAAGACAAATCCATACATACCATCAATTGGAGCAAATATTGACCAAAGAAAAGATGTGATGGAAAAATTTCTATCACAAATAGCAAATATTACAAATATTGTTATTGCATAAAAAGAAGTAGAAAGGATCAAGTTTATGATCCTCTTGATATTCAGTTTCTTATTGACAAGGAAATAACCGGTGATAGCGAAGAAAACATTGACACCGATCTTCCCACCAATGCTAAATATACTGTAGAAGAATCTATTGGTAGCGCTTAAGCTCTCCCACGACCCCCCCCATCATGAATTATGAAATGATGCAGGATAATGAGGAACATAGCAATTATTCTTAAGATCTCAAAGCTACTTTGCCTGATATTGTCTTTTGTGTCACTCATAAGACGATTATATATTAAAAGTCTTAAAATACCAAATAATTATGCGCTGGTTACTAATTGGGGAAATTTATCTACAAGTCATCTGCATCTTGCACAGGATCATCATCTACTATTGTGCTATTGCCTGTGTATGAGCCTAGTGGGTCATCTTTTGATATGAATTTTTTCTGTGACTTTTGCTTCATATAATTATTTTACCATGAAATTAGCGGAATTATGCAGGGATAAAAAAATGAGTAAAAAAGATACTGCAAATTAAAATAAAATGTGGTGTATTATCTTGACACGGGCAGATATTTTTAATATACTAAGCATGCATGGTATAGATGTGTCATGCAATGGGTATGCTAATGTGGCGCAGTAGGTAGCGCACATCCTTGGTAAGGATGAGGTCGCGGGTTCGAATCCCGCCATTAGCTCCATTTTTGTGGCGCTAATGGCGGACAGGTCCCCCTGTGATTGCTCTCGCAATCGATTCGAACGTACTCGCTCCGGCCTTCGGTGTGCAAGCACACCCCTGCGCGAACAAAAAATCCCACTAGGATATTTCCTTAGTGGGATTTTCTTTTATTGATATCATTTTTTGATTGCAGGAAGCCTTGATAGAGTCTCCTAACAGAGTCAAGTGTCCTATCATCCAATCTTTGCGCAATAGCATAATTATTCCTAGTCTGCAATATAGTTAACATCAAATTTTCTGTCATAAACACTCGTATTTGTGACAAATACTATTATTGTGTCACCACAATCATACTAAATCTCAAAAATTATTTATCCGCTAATTTTGCGAATAACGAATTGGCGTTGCGCGGCCACGACCACCCTTGTACACATCAGGGATACGCTTGTGATAAAATATATCTTTTATTTCCTTTTCAGCCTCATGACCTACGAATTCTTTCTTGCCCTCGACGTCAGATTCCTGCCAATAATCTACTCTATACACACCCTCGACAATGCCATCTATCACGCCTAGTACATAGGGATATTTATCTGCTCTACTTTTATCTATCTTCCAGCAATATCTGGTTGCTAGATACACAGGGTCTACACTAGACGTAGTTGACAAGAAATTTACTCTATCCCAAGATGTCTTGATGATCATGTACTTGATATCCTTTGGCTCGACATAAGGCTTGACGGATAATGTGTGCTCCAAGGTGTATGCATTGGTCACTCCTCTTTCCGAATAATGTCCGCTCTGTATATTAGTCAGATTCATGTAGCAGTCGATGAGCGCAGCTTCCACCTCAAATGCCTCGTTTTCCTTCATGCCATATCTTTGGATCAAATGTATCACTTCTAGTCCTGCATTGTGTATCTCGCGTATCACACTATATTTGGCCGAGATATCATCCTCATCAGCCTCTGTGTAATCCTGCCCGTTATAATTTTTTAGCGCACCTTTTACATGAGCAAAAACTCTATTTCCTTTGCCCTTCCCCACATAAAAGGTCTGACCATTCCTCGGGTCAATCAATCTATACACATAGTAGCCGAGTTTCTCTATCACCTCGGGGCTAAACTCGTGAATTTCTTCCATAATTACTCCTCACATAAAGTATAATATCTACTGCCTTTGCTATATTCTCTGCCACCAATAGTAGTTTTCTTTGCAAAATATTTTTCGCTCAGCCAATTGCATTTATCCATTAGTCCAAATATCCTACTGCAGATGACAAAATCTTTTGCACTGCCCGATTCATCCAGATGCACTAGATGATAATTCTTCTCAATCTTCTCTATCGCATCAATCTTATCCCTCTCACTCATAGCAAGAGGAATGATTAGCAAGTCCTTGTCATAGGAATTCTCCGCTAAGTTATATTTCTCTATTAATTCCTCTGCTAGACCACTGCCCTTTCCCTCGAGTGCACTGCGTCTTACTATCGCCTCAATGAAACCATTTGGGATAACCATATCCACCTCGTATCTTATAAAAAATATTACCACAATATGCAATATTTTGTAAAATATATTTCACTCTGGGCCACATCTAGTGACCAAATGTTTTGCCTAGAATAGTTTTTGCCATAGAGTGATCTATCACCTGATATTTCTCACCGACAATTTCCTTTATTGCGCCACCGCTTAGCATCTGCTCTATAAGATTATTTGTCTCATAAGGGGTCAAACTAAAAATTACCCTAATATCCTCACGGGTTATGGCATCTAACCCCACAATATAATCTATCTTATCCTCTAGCTTTAGATATTTCGAGAAGACCACATTGCAGGCATAGTTTAGCTCATCTTCAGTTTGAAATCTATTTTTGATAAATTCTAGTGACAAATCTTTTCCCATAACATGATTATATCACACATGAGATAATTATCGTAATGATTTAGGATTAGTGACTATATAGTGTTTTATTAAAATTGAATATAAGAATACGATAAAAAAAAGAGGCAGAATTACCTTCTGCCTCTTTTCATTGCCTCTTCATATGTTATCTGGTCGTAGTCGTGCATATTCATTAGTTGCCCATGGTAGACATACATATTGATGGCCGACATATATATCCTACTATCAATCTTAGAATTATCCACCACTAGATTGTATGCGAACCAACATGACTTCACATCCGAGCCATTCATCACTATTACATCATCGGTCACTCTCGAGCGATCAAGTTTTGAATTGCTGATATAAGCCTTCATGCGTGTCTCGGAATTCCCTGATAATACTGACCTGTCTATCACCATAGAGTCGCCATTCACACGCGAATCGACTACCGTGGAGTCCACTACTAAGCCATTGTCACTGACGCGTGAATAACCACACACCACTGAGTCGCCTAGTATCATACACTCACCATCATGGGATAGACAACTCTCGTTTTCTATCCACCCACCTAGGTCGCCCGGCTTTACTTGATATCTATCCTTACTAGGATTGGTGACATATCTGTCGTATACTATATGGTACACTTTCCTCTTCCTGCCACCGACATCCATGTATCTAAAATCATCTTTTAATAATCTATATTTCTTAGCCTTATCTTCCATAATTTTCACCCTAATATATCTTGATTATAACACAAGAATTTCGCTTATTCAATATAAAATATCCAAAATTTCCAGTGTTTTTCACAAAAATTCCCTGTGCTACATAACAAATATAAATTAGAGGAGATTATGAAATACATAGACAAATCAATTTTTAGATACATATCCTATCTTAGGCCCACGCTAATGGCCGAGATTAGTGGGGAGAATGATATCCGTGGCATTGCAGAATTTTACCCACTCAATGGCGGCACGCTAATTCTCACCGAGGTGAATAATTTGCCAAAAACTCCTACTAATATATTCGCCTATCACATACACGAAGGTGATGCTTGTGGGAAAAATTTTGAGAGCACTGGTGGGCATTTCAATCCAGCAAATTCCCCTCACCCAACGCATATAGGAGATATGCCTCCGCTATTTGCAAAGGACGGTGTGGCATACTCTATATTCTTCCACCCAAATGCCTCGTGCGATATGCTAGAGGGTCATGTGGTAGTCATCCATGAGGATGTCGATGACTTTACTAGTCAACCCGCAGGAAATTCTGGCAGGAAAATAGCTTGCGGCAAGATTGTGCGAAATTCCCCTCTCTACTAAAAATAATCTTAACGTCAGCAATATCATTTTAAAAATAGTGCATAATATGCTAAAATGATAATCGAGGTATATTATGAACAAAGTAGCAATAATTGGTTGTGGCAATGTGGGTATGAGCTATGCTTTTGCCCTCACAGTGCAGGTAAATAAGGTAAATGAATTAGTATTGATTGACATCAATCGTGACAAGGCCGAAGGCGAGGCGATGGACCTAAATCACGCTCTCACCTATTCGCCAAATCAGCTAAAAATATATGCAGGAGATTATAGCGACCTAGATGATGCAAATATTCTAGTGATAGCTGCGGGCAAGAATCAGGAAGTGGGCGAGACTAGGAGCGACCTAATCTTCAAGAATTATGATGTATTCGATAATATCATTAGCCAGATCAAGAAGACAAAGTTTGACGGGATAATACTCATTGCGACCAACCCACTCGATGTGATGAGTTACGTGACCTACAAATTATCTGGCTTCCCACACGAGAGGGTCATTGGCTCGGGCACTACACTCGACACTGCAAGGCTTAGACATCTAGTTGGGCAGAAACTAAAGATTAACCCAAAGAACGTCCACGCCTATGTGATAGGTGAGCATGGCGATAGCGAATTTGTCGCATGGAGCACCGCTATGATTGGAGTAGGCAAACTAACAAATGAGTTGTCCGCTAATAGTAGGTCAAGAATATCCTATGATGTGAAAAACAGTGCTTATGATATCATCAACAAAAAGGGTAATACTAGTTATGGCATAGGGATGTGCCTACTAGCCCTAACCAATGCAATACTAGATAATAGCCATGCGATATTCACAGTATCTTGCTATGACCCAAAGAAAAAGATATATTATGGCAATCCTGCAGTGATTGGCGCAAAAGGTGTGGAGTCTAGACAAAAACTCGACCTGCCACATGATGAGAAAATATTACTCGATGAGAGTATCTACTCTATCGAAGGCGAGATAAATAAACTAAAATTGAAGTAAATACATTAAAGTAAAAGGACACATCTGCTGTCCTTTTTTACGCTTTATTTAATCATTTGACGGATAAATAATCTAGCATACAGCATTCTCCTATACACCCCTGGCTATGCTATATATATTTGGTATTCTAATAATAAATCTAGCACATAGTCGACTATTATACAATTTAGATTTTATTATAAAATATCGATTATCATTTTTGATACACTAACAAAATATCCTATGTTTACACTCTCCCTTAAAAGTCCAAAATTACTATATGAGAAAGTCTAAAGTATCTAGCATTTATTCATATATCTTGTGCATAGTTGTCGCAAGTTTCCTAATATTTGGATTGCTTGCCATATCATCCCCTGCCACTATCAATTGTTATATAACATATTCTGGCGTGCTAGACCTAATCATCTCATGTATTAGGATCATAGCCTTTAGCGGGATTGTAGTCTATCCCCTAACTCTTGCTACGCATGATAGAGTCTGGAAGAAATTATCCATATTCATAATCCTCCCAGCATTTGTCATCTACAATATTTTTATATTCCGGGACTATCAAAATACTCTACAATATTTCGATATCTATTATTTAATATTTCATATCATATTTGGCACACTGGGTGTATTATATCCAGCCCTCCTCATTTTCTATGACTCATATACTATCACGCGACATTTTTGGGTGGGGTGTCTTGCCCTACTTGGTGTATGCTCGATGCTAATCCCCCTATACACACTAGAGGCCATTGTGCCACAATTCCCCGACCTACTACTATACAGTCACTACGGGCTATGGTGGATAGTGCGAATTGTGTTTCTAGCGTTTTTCATCCCAATTATTCTGATGCTGCCAAAGATCCGTCATAGTTCCATGCGCGTGATACTCTGGATATTGCTCGCATCAAATATCTATCATGGAGCACTTAGGATTGGGCGAGCATTGCTCACACATAGCATCACAGCTATATACTACTACTTGCCACTAAATGTACTGGACATTATTGGGATACTACTACCAATTGCCGTGCTATTTGATATCAAATATCTATACAAGATGCTTGTCCCACTGGGACTTGCTATTCCTATCATCAAACTATTCGTGTACGACCCTAGCATGATGCCGGTACTATCAGGCGAGTATATGTACAACCTACTTAGCGCGCTTGCACTAGTTGGAGTTTCACTCACCCTTGCTAGATACAATAGCCTAAAATACACTATTCGCGACCTAATAGTGCTATGTAGTGCAATATTTGTCTACCTCATACTAACTCTATTTGTTAGCGCCGCAATAGTGGGCGCGCTAAAAATAAATGTGAATTACAATTTTGTCTTGCGCAGTCCTATATATCTTGGGGCGTTTGATAGTTTCGCTTATATATATCTAGCAGGCGCTAGAATACCTATGCTATATAGTGTGACCGTCATTGCTATATACATCCTAATTGCCCTATTTAGCGTGGGAGTGATATTTACCTTTGATCGTATCCATAGCACGATAAAGTCTAATGAGCCTGCAAAGTCAAGTGCGTGATTAGTCGTATTTGTTAATTAGATTTTTTATCCCCGTGATCATCCTATCCCGCATATCATCATGGTCTATCAAGTACCTGATATTCTCTAGATAATACTTGCCTATATCGCCAAAGTCGTATCTCGTAGACGGCGCCGTCACTCCATACAAATTGCCACTTTTTGCCAAATAATTGAGTGCTTCTGTCAGATACACCTCTCCACTATGACTAATACACTTGTCTATCATAGGAAATATTTTATCGTCGAGTATGCATAGGCCTATATATGCAAAGTGTGTATGACACTCAGATAACTGTGGTTTTTCAGTGATATTTAATACCCTATCGCCCGATATCTCAGCCATGCCAAATTGGTTGCAACAGGATATATCGATATCCTGTAGTAATATACACGGAGCGCAATATTTAGTGTAGCAATCTATCATCCCTCTATAGGAATCAACACTATCTATTATCTCATCGCCGTTTAACACGAAAAATGGTTTGCCACGCATTCTATCCTGCACCAATTTCACACAATCTGCTGTGCCTCGGTGAGTGTGTTGATAGATATACTCTATATGCGGGATAGTGCTCTGCCCTTGCATTGACGGGAACGATACTTCCTCCATATAGGTCTTTATCATCTCTTTGCCGGGCGAGATAATTATAGTGATGTCATCCACTCCGATACGTGCCAGATTTCGCACAATCCCTGCAATAATAGGTTCGCGCCCTGCGGGCAACATCTCTTTTGGCACGACTTTTGACTCGGGATAAAATCTCGACCCATAACCTGCACACATTATAACTGCTGTATTTATCATATAGTTATTTATGCGCGGGCAACAATAATTGATACACTAGACACACATCGATTGCTTGGGTACTATCACAATCCTTGACGAGCGGGCAGTTATTATCTTATAATAAAATATGTTCAGGAAGAAGACTAAATCCACTAAATCGCGAGGTAGTAGAATACTAAACTTGCTGCTAATTCTTGGCTGCATTGCTTTTTGTATCTACTTTGTCGTGACCAATTTTAAGCTAAACGACTCAGATGAACTATCTAGATTCGTCGACCTTTTGCGTGGCCTTGTATCTCAAGTAGATGAGAGTACTATCATTAGCTCCCCAGTAGCAACAGATAGTGAGATGGATGGCGCACTAGACGCCCTTGGTGCACACATTGAGCAAGATAAATTAGTCTTTGACTCCCCTAGCATCAAGGTAGCCGACAACGTGTGTGGCGCTATCATAAACAAACTAAATTCCATTGACACTGAGCGATCATCTGTCAATGTGAGGGAATTTGAGATTATAACTTCTGCCGAAGAAAATTTTAGTATTCACACGGTGATATGCTTCTCAGTCGAGAGCGACTCAAGTGCCCTTAGCCTATATATCATACTCGATGTAGAGTGCAGTGCAAATATGGATGTATCGCATGAGGATATCAGGATCAACAATATGAATGAGAAAGACTCGGCTGATATTGTGGCGATCATCGACCAAGTACTAGAGAGCAGCAACACTCGAGTGTCCGACTTATTCGATTATGCTATCGCAAATACGCTACGAAGTGCTACATCCTCGCTTACACTGTCAGACCACAATATTACCTTTGTAAAATAATTTCTAAAATACCTTGACACCAAGGTATTTTTTCTATATAATCCTATTGTATCAAAAATATGTGGTCCCTTGGTCAAGCGGTTTAAGACGTCACCCTTTCACGGTGGAATCAGGAGTTCGATTCTCCTAGGGACTACCATTTAGTCCAAGTATATCTTGGACTTTTTTATTGCTATTTACTTGCACATATCAAAATACAAGTAGTCATCTTTACTGACCACGCTATTTACTACATCGCGCATATCATAGTATGTCTCACACACTTTGTGAATGGTCCGTGCTAAGCGCTTATAATTTATCTTCTTGCAAGATAATTCATCGGAAATACTATCAATGCACTTGCAAATCTCGCTTGCCACAAGTTCGTCTTGACTGACCTTTAGAGTATCCTCTAACATATGAATTAGCACGTGCGCATCGAGCGTCACCTCATCGATATACTTGGCAGTTTCAGTATTGTATATCACTTTTAACTCAGTTTCACTAAATATATTGTTTTTGACAAAAAGTTCGCGCACAGTGTCACTATTGTATATCTTGATTGCATCTAGCGCGCATTTATTGCCCTTACTAGACCTAGTCATATTATCGCCATTGTAGATTACGCTATCCATAGATATTATGTTTTCCATGACGATATCAAGTATACTGCTGCCCGACTGCAATTTGCTTGTCGCACTATTTATCTTATCAACTAGTATGGTGGATATAACGACAAGCGGCATAAATCCTGTATTTGCCGAGCCCATCAGCCTAAACTCAAATTTATCTCCCGTGAACGCAAATGGGCTTGTGCGGTTGCGGTCAAAGTCCTGCCCTAATATTTGTGCTAGTCTATCATGTAGCGCAGGGTCAATGCCAAGGATGTCACACATGCTGTACTTCTTATCCCGGATATCTAGTAACACTTCATACAATTTCTCCCCTATGTAGACCGTGATATCCTTTGGCGGGGCCTCGTAGCCTCCGAGCCTATTATCGTTGCTATAACTAGATATACTGGCGAGCACTAGATCCTGATACTGTCTCACACTATCTATCATAGTGGTGAAAAATAGCAGGAATATGCTAGGGTCACTGCCTACTTTAAACACATTCTGTCCATTGACCGATAAAGAAATATTTAGGTGCTTGCCACTGCCGTTAATCCTAGGATGGATTTTTTCGTTAAACTCGGCTATATAGCCATATCTATCCGCCACCTCAGATATCTTTTGCTTTACAATGGCATTTTCTAGTACGGCGTGTTCCATATCGCTATAACGCGTCACTATCTCATACTGGCGCGGGGCAACCTCGCTATGCTGTGCCTCAACGTCTATCCCGATACTCGCAAGTTCTCCACGCAGTGCATTCATATAAGCCGCAATTTTTGGCCTAGGAAGGGCGAAATAGTGCGCGTACTGAGATTGTGGGATGGTAGGACTATCGTATAGCAGTTCCTTGCCACAGAGGGCTAGATCGGCCCGGCATCCCACTATATCTTTTGGGAAGAGGAAGTATTCCTGCTCCATGCCGGCAAATATATTGCATCCGCTATAACTTCTGCCCATTGCCTCATACAATCTCTCCACTGCACGGTTTATCCCCTCTTTGCACCTCAGTAGCACATCGATATTATCTAGTGCAGTGCCATCATAGGACGTGAATATAGAGGGAATCACCAGCACTCCCGGGCGGTCACAATCGTACATGATGTATATCGGGCTATGGATATCCCACTTAGTGTATCCCCTAGCATTGGCGCATCCTCTAGCCCCACCATTTGGGAAGCTCGACGCGTCGCACTCCTGATACTTTAGATCCTTGCTTGTGATCCTACGAACCTCATTTGTCTCCCCCGTCCTATATAATGCAAGGAACTTCCCAGATAAATATCCCGTAAGAGGCAGGAATATTTGTGTGTAGACATTCACATCCTTTGTCTTCGCCCACTCCACTATTGCTCCACACAACTTATCTAGCAAGTCATCATCCATCTCGTCTATGTATAGATGTTCACTCTTGTATCTAATAAATTTGCTGTAGTCCTCACTGGATAAATATTTCTTAAAATCCCTATCGCGCATCACTTTATCTTTTTCCATACTTTATCTCCCTAAACATAATATTTAGTATGAGAGACACCCGGTCTTTGTGCTAACATGACATTCCACATACGCTGGTCGGTGCGAACGATATATATATTCTCCCATTGCATTAAGTCTATCAGTTGATGCGAGCAAAAAATAAATGCACAATATTTAAAAATACACTTGCAAAATCTACTATTATTAGATATAATAGTCTTGCAATCTAAATTTGTGGCCCCATGGTCAAGCGGTTTAAGACGTCGCCCTCTCAAGGCGGAATCAGGAGTTCGATTCTCCTTGGGGCTACCATACCAGTCTAAGTATCACACTTAGACTTTTTTTATCTAAATAATAGTATCAAATAATTCACATAACTGCGACATTTTGTCAAAAAGTATACAATTAGTGCAGACTATCTTGTAAGATATTTACATTTTTGAATAATTATGCAAAATTTTATTTGTAAAAATATTCATGGATATATTATACTAAAATATACATCTAATAGGGGTGGTAGCATATGCGTGATAGTATTTTTTATTCAGAAGCAAACAATGCAATCATCAATATATTTGGAGACGAATTCGAGAGTTTCAGCCAGACTACGCTAATCAAGTTTCTCAATTACTTCTCAAAACTCGTCCATTATGAGGAAGAAGGGCTAAAAGTGCGCCCAAATATCCTATTCACCAATAATATCAATGCGGTTGCGCGCGAAATACCTGATGCGTGCAAGATCGCTATGTTTAATGACCTAAATGACAATGAATTCAATTCTCATATGAAGTCCTTGCTATATTTTTGCAAGAACGAGTGGTCAGTGTATATCAATCTAGGTGCGACCATCGAGTATGGTCTAATTCGCACGCTAAATAGCATCAAGGAGCCATATCTCCTCTCCCAATTATTTAGACCCGAGCATAGGCAAAGGCTAGCGGAGAAAATTGACCTGTTGTCAATCGAGATAATATCCTCAAACTATGTGGTCTTAACTGGAATCAAGGGAAATTCCATTGCAATCAATTTCTCCCTATCCGAGCACGAATCCTTTAACTGGGAAGGTGTTATCCATAGGTTTGTCGAAGCCAGTGTGTCTAAGATCAAGACTACTCACAAGAAGCTAGAAGATATCCGCACTATGTATGAGAATATTTTCCACAACGCATTCAAGAGCGTCCACGGCACTATTTGCCTAATAGTAGATAAAGACTTCGTAGACACCAAGGGAATGCTCTCCGATGGCGTCTGGCTACCTGTGCCGATAGAGATGAGCAAATTATTCCTGCAGTCAAAGAATTATAGCGAGATGAAGCTTAGGAGTTATGCAGATCTACTCATAGATATGTTAAATTTTGACGGAATCACCGTCATGGACAATTCCGGACGCATTCTTGCCTACAATGTCTTCATAGATACTGTCAAGGAATCGCGAAAGGTGATTAGCGGTGGTGCTAGGAAGCGTGCAGCGCTTAGCCTGGTGAATTCTAGGAACAACAAATTCATTGGTGTGTACTTCCAGTCACAAGATGGTGACAACTTCTATGAGGAGGTGCGTAGGAAATGAGTAAAACTTTAGAAAACGACCAGAGGATGCAACAACTAACGAGCATCCTATCTACCAACAAAATCCTCTCCTCCGGAGATATCTCCCAGATCACCACGAGATATAGAGCAAAGTTTTATGCTCTAGCACTGGACTTTTTGTGGAGGAAATTCCGTGTAGCTATCAAAGATTTCTACCGAGATATTGACCCAAATCTTATCAATATGCTATTATTCGTCCCACAAAAGGAATTGATCGAACCATTCTCATGCGAGGATATTGACCTATTATTGATCCTTGGCATCATCGACCATGCCGAGTGGGTGGAACTACTCAAAGTGTTCATTGAGGTGCAAAATAATATTTCTAACCCAACCCTCTCCGAGAGAAGATTCCTAAATATCTTAGAGTTATGCATGAGATCACTTTTCTCAAAAGACCTAACTCATAAGAAGGAAAAATTATTTACCGTTGGGCAGAAGTTACTTAACACTAACCTATCCTCCGACCCGGAACTGCTCGAATGTGTGACACGCAAACAGTACATCCCAGCAGCAATCAAATATCTGCTCTACGCCTATCAATTTGAGCGTGGATGCGACCATGAAGTGATAAAGCGCAATCTATTATTGCTTGTTGCAAACGGCTGGATTGACCTAAAATATGAGGACAAATTGGCGCTAGGATATCTAGCAATATGTGGCGAGAATGAGGGATTGGAGAATCTATGCCAGATGCTACTCAATTTCTCCAACAACAATTTCGTGGCAAATGACGGTGAGGGATTAGCAAATCTCATACTCTGCTGCAAACGCGTGATCAATAGCTACTATAGCTTCAAATACCGTGAATATCTGCCTGATGCTCTATACAACTTATCTTGCATCAAGCATTGCCCTATCCAATACACTAGCCTATATATAGGAAGCGCCTTGCTCTGTCTAATTGGTGAGAAGATCGACCATAACGAAAACACCAAGGCTTATGCAGAAAGAGTGCTAAGGCACGTTGATTCCGCAAAACTAGAATATTACTTCAATTACTGTCTATGCACGGACTACAACGTCCTATTATGCCTGACATTATCTAGAGAGGGACGACTGGAATTTTCCAAATGGTTAAAATCTCTGGACCTAAAGAGTGTGACAATACTCGACCCAGATGCACAGAGATTGATAAGCCTAGCCCTGATGGATAACTATAGCGAAGTCCTATCTATGTCAAAGGACTTATTGTACAGATAATTACAAAAAATGCAATGTTATGTTGCATTTTTTGTTAGCCTAGATTAGTTTTTTATTGTCTAAAATACATACTTGTGTTATAATATCCAAGACTAATATTATAAGAATACTTATTATTTAAGTGCGAGATTATGAAGAAATTTGTAAAATTTTTAACATCGGGGAAATTTTTATTAGCACTATCGTTCCTAGTAAATATAGCCGTATTTGTACTCTTTACTATATTCATCGGCTCTATCTACTATGGAATATTATCGGTAGTGTCGTTTTTCCTGTGTCTATTCCTTATCTCCCGCTCGGATGATGGCCCAGCCTACAAATTCACTTGGGTTCTTGCCATCGTCATCATGCCACTCTTTGGCACTGCCCTATATCTCTATCTAAAGGAGCGCCGTGGCACGAAGAAACAGAGGAAAGTGTGGCAGCAGACCACTTATCGCAATTCCTCACTCCTAGAGCAAAACGAAGATATCCTCACTGCTCTAAAGAAATATAATCAAAACGCATATTCTATCTCAAAGTATATATGCTCGTCTTCCAATATGCCAGTGTACAATGCTACAAATAGCGAGTATCTGCCAAACGGCAAGGAATATTTCAAAGCCCTATTTGATATGGTAAAATCTGCCAAGAAATATATCTTCCTAGAATATTTCATAATTAAACCTGGCAAGATGTGGGATGAATTATTTGAGATATTAAAGCAAAAAGCCCGTGAGGGACTGGACGTGCGAGTGCTATATGACGACTTCGGATGTCTAGATAGATTCGAAGATAAGACCACTTTTGCAAAGCTAAATAACCATAGCATAAATAGTGCTGCATTCAATAAACTATCATTCCAGATCACACAATTTAGCAATTATAGAGACCATAGGAAGATCGTGGTTGTAGATGGCACTCAGGCAATATCTGGTGGAATTAACCTAGCCGATGAATACGCTAGCGACAACACTCCATTTGGAGTATGGCAGGATGCAGGAATCAAAATTTCCGGTCCAGCGGTAAAAAATTTCCTAGTCATGTTCCTCAATAATTGGGAACTTGCTACAGGCAAAAAGGTAGAGTTTAACGACTATATCGAGCCATATACGCCCGAGAAAGCCAAGGGTCAGGGCTTCGTCCAACCATTTGGTGATGGACCTCTAAATCCTGAGCCAGTGCACCGCAATTCGTATATCAAGTTAATTGGTAGCGCAAACGAACAATTGACGCTCACTACCCCATATTTTATACTAGATAACACTACAAAGGATGCTGTGAAGATTGCAGCAAAGTCGGGTGTGAACGTGCGTCTAATCATGCCAGGTATCCCAGACAAGAAATGGGTGTATTATCTAAGCCGTAGTTACTATGCAGAGTTTATCAAAGCAGGTGTCGAGATATATGAATTCACTCCAGGATTCATACATGAGAAGATCATCATTGCAGATAACAATATGGCATGTGTGGGCACAATCAATCTAGACTTTAGGAGTCTATATCTACACTACGAAGATGGTGTCATGCTCTATGGCACGAATTCCATTAATGAGATCAAGGAATCCTTGGATGAGACCCTCGCCTCCTGCCACTTGGTCACACTGCGTGATGTCAAGCATAGGAAGTGGTATGAGAAACTCTTAGGCGGCCTCATCAAAATATTTGCCCCACTATTCTAATATCAAATAATTGCCTTGTGACAAATATAGTAGTATATAATTTTACTTTTATATCATTGGATAGTTTATTTAATTATATTAGCGGATATCATAGCAATCATATTAAGACAAAATAGCAATGATTCTAAGATATAGCTATATCACTTTGCATATCATTCTATCCCTTATCCCGCTAACAACGCGTGTATAATCAAATAAACTTGCACGTTTATTGTACTACAATTTCTAAGTCATTGCTATACAATTCTAATACTAAAAAAAGGAAGACTCATCTCGAGCTTTCCTTTTTTACTTAGTTATTGTATAAAATCATTAGTTAGCTATTACTGGAATAAATTTGTCTGGTCATTAAAGTACTTCACGTCAATTAATCTTGGAGTAAATTCCCTAGAATATATCCAGCAATTATATTTACTAGTATTAGAGATTGCACGTCCGGAGAATGCCTTTACGACTTGCTCATTATCATTAAACGATGTGAAGTCAGTCCTATCACCACAATAGCACCAGCCTGTGCCTAGACTATCTATAGATGCATTTGATCTACCGACGTAGACACTGTCAGTGATAAGTATACTATCCTTTGCATTGTTTAATCCAAACGTATCATTAACCCATTTAGCAAGCCAGAACATAGTTTGTGGCATATTTAGAATTTGTGAACCTGGAGCAAGTAAATATTTTGTTCCAGCATTATCACTGAATTTTGCAGTGCTATAGCATCCAGCAAATACAGTATTTCTAAATAATGCACCGCCCTCTGAAGGCCTTACATAACGGAAGTTTGCAGTAACTGCAACAAATCCTGCAGTGACACTAGTCCAATTACTATCCTCTAGATCTGCACCCTTCAATTCTACTTCGTCTACATAGCAATTTAGGAAGCTACCATTTTGATTAGTTATAGCAATTAATCCACCTGCATAACGACCCTCAATAGTAGAATTGTCGACATAACAATATTTCACATCATAAGTTACTTTAAATACATCATAGCAATCACTATTTTGATTGTCATATACGTCAACTTTCACGCCGATAGAATGATTGTAACCATTACCAGCATTAGCATTCTCACCGATTAAGCCACCTACATAGTATCCCTCGAGTGCTGCCGATGTCACACCACACCTCTCTAGGCAAGCTACCACATTAGCAGTATTCTCAAATTGATTGTTATTCAATAATCCGACGATTCCACCAGCGACTTTCTTCACAGTCTTGTCATCTCTTTGAGTGAAACCAGCAGATACACTTGCCATGCTATAGCAATTGGAGATGCTACCCTTGCTAGATCCTGCGATACCACCTAGATATACATTTAGTAAATCCCTGTAAGTAATCTTGGTTGTAGTAGGGTTGCCGTCTGTACCAGTCACTTGCTTGTCAATCACGACACCATCAATCAATGCTTGTGGTGTATCCTCTGCGGTTACTGAGCTCGTACCTAATATCATTATATCATCAATAGTAGATTCGTTAGTAGCAGCAACTAGTCCTGCATATACCATATGAGGTGTTAGATCATTTACAGTCTTTTGCTCAGTCTTTGGTTCCTCAGTTGATGTAGTACCATCCTCACCTAGCATTCTGAATGCTGCGGCTGGGGTTGGAGTTTGTGTAGTAGTAGAAGCAGGAACGGTCACGCTCTGATGATTGTCAATCACAATCTCAGTATCGATAATCTTGCTATTAATTATTGTTCCACGGTTTGTAGCACAAATACCTGAAACGAATAGTGCCTCAACTGGAGCATTCTCAAAGTCACCTGTCTCAAAATCTGTCACATTGACAGTGATTGAGCAGTTCTCTAGAATTGCACCCTCGATGCGTCCAGCATTTTGTCCTGCAATTATTGCTAACTCTGCTGTGTCATTTTCAGCTGATGGTGCTGCTACAAACTCGTAGTCACGGACAGTGATATTGGTTAGTGTAGCATCCTCAGATAATGACCTGAATAATGGCTTTGAATATGTCTTATCTGGGTCACCAACTAGGGCTGCACCGTTTTCGAATGTAATATGTCCGTTAAATTCTACATCCCAGAATGGCCAAGTCTCATCAATTGTGACATCATGATCTATCACATAGTTCCCATCTGGAGTCATCTCGGTGATAGTATCGACCTTGTCACCTTTTACAAAGTTATCTGGAATCTTATTCTCACGGGTGGAGATATATGGATATCCATCATTTTGAGTATATGTGCCATCGATCAACCATGCACCGGTTGAGAACCATAGCACTTCGATATCATTCACATCGAGATTTGATACATAGTTCGTACGTACTCTCATCTGATCTTTTGTAAGACCTGCACCTATATATTCTTTGCCTGTATCAGAATCCTTTGCGCTATCATCAGCGTCACCAAATGCGGTGAAGCTAGTATTCATGTCATTCCTGTAGTAGTTACCAAATAGATAGTTTGCTTGCTCTCCTTCTGCATTATTCTTTAACTCAGAGATACCTGCGATCAAACCAATCTTTGCCTGTGAATCTACATTCAAATTATCTATCTTTAACATAGCATAGGTATTCTTCACATAAGACTTTGTACCTTCTTCATCATTTTGACCATCGGTATGAGTCAATTTACCAACGATTCCACCAAATGCGGTGCTGCTATTGTCTGTGACATATACACCGGTTACAGTCTTTTCGACTGATCCATCTAGTTTCTTCTCAATTGGTTGTCTTACATAAGAGTTAATGATGATTGCGCTATTGTTGAGACCAACTAGTCCACCGATGTTACCAGCAAGTCCATGCTTTGTGACTTCGCCTGCTATGTTAGTTTCCTCGAAACCAAGAGAACCAATCTCCACAAATGCTCTATCCACACGGCTATTGTTGGTACCGGTGATTCCACCGAAGTTACCATCAAATGCTGCAGCGCCTGCTGTGGTTGTGTCATAATTGACATTTAGTCCACGGACGCCGACACGCTCGATAGTACCATTGTTGACGCCAGCAACAGCACCTGCGTTGTCATAATCTCCAGTGATTGTCACATTGTCGAGCATGACATTTTGTACCTTGCCACCCTCGCCAATTTGCTCAAACAAACCGACATCATTAAATGGTAATTCTATACCATTAATATTAGTATCTTTAACAAATTTATTGTATGAGTCTCCATTGATCCTCATATTGGATAGTGTGTAACCATTTCCCTCGAATACACCAGTGAATGCCTCATCACTACAAAGTGGTACCCAATATCCGGTCTGGTTGTCTTCAAAGGTCTCACCAATATTGATATTATTCTGCAATGAGTAATACTTGTCTGGTCCATACACATAGTTTGCAGTGCCATCAGCATTGTTGCTTACGACCTTTCCAATCATTGCTAATTGCTCTACTGTCTGGATGTAGAATGGGCTACCTGCGCTCTCACCATCACCGATGATGACATAGCATGTAAGAGTACCAAACTTAATATTATTGGTCTCATACTGGATAGCAGCCTTACCTGCGCTCAGAGCGGTAAATGACTTGGTTGACTCGTCATATTCGAGTTTGCCATCTGTGGTGTGCACCTTCACCTTGGTGTGACCCTTTGGATTGTTATGCACGAAATTTACCTTAAAGCTGTCTCCGATATTCACATACATAGTAGAAGTAGGAAGCTCCATATACTCGTCATCCCTAACCAAAACAAATATTGTGAATCCTGTCGCGACCATCACCACAATGACGGCCAAATAAATTAAAAATTTCTTCATAATTTTACGACCTTCCTTCTGTATTTCATATTTCCTGTAAAGATTATACAACGCAAATTGCGATTCGTCAATATGCAATTTTACGAAATAGTGAAGAATTTTTCTAAGCTCATATCTTTAGTATATATATATATTATACCACCTATATACAGTCTCGTCAATACGCATTTTTCATAAAAAAGAGCCACACAAACTGTGTGACCCAGCCAAGGTGGCTTATGTAATAGTGATTTTTGGGAAAAGTTACTACACTAAAACTATCGCTCCCTGACACTAATATTTTACAATATACCTATAATATCCGTGCCAAAACTTTTTAAAATTTTTTCAAAAATTTTAAAATTATGTTCTAAATTTTTACATTTTTGATGTAATTTGTCGAAAAATATACTTTTTTGATATATTTTTACTTAAACTTATTATTCACTTTCCATCGCAATTCAATATGAGTTCACTAACTTCACTCATCTACATTATGTACTATCCCCTATTATATCTATCAAATCTTATATGGCATAGACATATATGTGGCTAGAAAATATATTCACTTTTAACTTAGGCCGTAAAAAATGGATGACATTGGCCATCCATTTTTTTATTGTTAAGAGATATTAAACGTTCTTTGGGAAATATTTTTCAATCAATTCTTGATAGTTAATATCTCCACCACTCTCAAATGCTTGTTGCAATTCTTCTTTAGCTTGCTCTAATTTTTCTTGTTTCTCAGTATCCTCGCTGGTCATAGCATCTTGAATTGCACTGTCTAAGTATGCGTCAGCAAGATCCTTAACACCTTCAGTTCCTAATAGATCAGTGGTATTCTCGACTAATTCATTTAATGTTTCACCCATATCTTCAATATTTCCACTTGTTAGACTATCTAGGTTATCTGCCACATATTGGACCTCGTCCATGATTTCGCCTAGTTGCTCGAGGTTATCGAGATGATCCTTCACAACATCAACAATTCCTTGATACTTCTCCTCAACCTCTACTTCATCGATGGTTACAGTCATCATTTGCTTGATAACTTTGTTGTCAATGAGCACGCTCTTGCTATTGCCGTCTACGTCTAGGATAGATTTTTCATGTTCTTTATTGAATAGATCTTTGACTTGAAGACCATTCTCATTATTTATTGCATCAAGCACATTTTGGATGAATTCTACTTCATCAGCATATTTCTTGCCAGCGGTCATATTGTCGACGTTTGCTGCAATCAAGTCAGTGATGGATGCATATTTTGCGTCAATCTCAAGTCCATTTACCACAGACTTTAATAATTTGTTGACTACTTCATGAGTGAGTAATTTTGATCCACCATCAATCAGTGTATCAATATCATCCACTAATGGTTTGATGGAATCAAAGGATAGATTACTTAATCCTTTAATTTGATTATAGATACTTTCAATATTTGTTAATTCTTCTTCGAAGTTCTCCACTTGTTGGATATTGTTTATCACATCTTTTAGAGTATTGCGGATATTCTCATCAGTGACAACTGACTCATCAATGAACATATCTGCGATAGTATCGGCTAAAGTTCCAAGTGATTTCTTCACAAGTTCCGAACCCTTTAATAGATCCAGCCATGAACCAATCTGGCTTAGGGATAGATCTTCATCTGGGTTATACTCTGCACTGATAGTGTCAAAAGCCTTTCCCAAGATCTTTAGATCACTTTCAAAGCTTGTAATTTGAGTGATATTAGGAATGAGTGCGGTGATGATTGGTGTGAAATCGTTGTCTGGCAACATCTCCTCTACTACATTCTCTAGTGCAGACTCCACTAACACGTTAAAGTCTGTGCCTGACATAATCTCGGAATCCTTTATAGTGTCAATCAATGCACCAACGGTTACTAATGTGTCAGAATTTATTTCGATATTATTCGATTCATCTATAAGTGCGGATATATCTAATGCAGCTGAGATGATCTCAGAGATGGATTCTTTGTAATCGTCATAGTCGTTGGATACTGTAATATTTTGCTCGATACTGAAGTAATCGCACATCATATTGACACCAATCTCCATAGCGATTGGGAATATTTCTTTCACAACTTTTAGGTTATTGATGCTTGTAGATAGGCTCTGTGCGAAGTTCTCTAAGTCCTCTGGATATAATTGTGTTAATGCGTGGATATCACTGGTCTCGCCACGGACGATGGTTGCAAGGAGCTCCGTGCTATTCATCGTCTTTGCAATGCCAATGAGATTTAGTATCTCACCCTTTAGCTCTGTTGCAGTTAAGTCACCAATGTTGCTTAGGTGCTCGACAACATCCTCTTTCCTATCAGTTAGATTGTAGCCCGCTAACATTTCGTCAAAGTCTGGGGTCTCGGTGAAGTAATCTATTCCATAACTTGCGACTCCTTGGACTAGTCCACCCCATAGTGGGTCATCCATGAGAGCATTTACTATATTCTCTAAGTGTGTGAGATATCCCGTCATCGTAGCTTTGGTCGCGGTAGCGTAATCAAAGTTCATGATGAAATTCACATCACTATACACCTTGGATGCTTGGTCAGCTAGTTTCCTAAGGTTGGTTGAAGCACCGCCGGCTTTGATTGTAGTGAGGTAATCGAATACTGCACGGTCGGCAAATTCAATTCCTGTATATCTTAGCACTGGCGTTATCATGTTGTCGTTGAATGATAATATCAGTGGCTTGTACTCACTAGCATTCTCTCCTAATATCTCGGTCAATGCTGAGTTACCGCTATCGACCTTGGTATTTTCTAGCTTCATCACGACGTCATTTAGTCCCACTAGTGGCATGAATGTAGTAGCTGCCACAAACACACCCATGAGCAGTCCAACGAGTCCACCGATTAGGCGATGTTTCTTTGGTTTGTCGTCATCATCGGTCTTGTACTTGCATACAAAGTGTGCAATGATAGCATATACTGGCCAAAGCAACCACTTTAGCACCCAGAATAACAATTCAAACACAATGACGTTGCAAATTAGTAGTGGTGCATTATCGATGAATTCGGTAAATATTGGCGAGCTGCTGCATAGTCCTGCTAATTGCTCATTGCTATTTATGGTGTAGTCGATATATCCGTGGATACTCTGAGGATAACCCTCATTGCTTGGCAGGAATGGCAAATTGATGTCAAAGAGCATCTTGGTGATAGCCCCTGCCACAAAAATTAGCACCACAGTGATAACTGCGGTCCATGCGAATCTAAATAAACTCTTCTTCCATCCACGGACGAGTCCCACTAGAGTAGGTAGCAGTATGATTAGTGCAAATAGTCCTATGAATGCGAATTTTAAAATTGTCAAGATAGTATCAGTCATATTTAACCTCACAATTTTTTACTACTTGTATTGTACTTTATTTTTTCGTTTGTTCCAAATATTTTCTATATATTTTTATTCAACTTGCATAATTTTTGATAACCTCTCCATACTTTAATTTGAAATAAATATGTTGGGCTCAAAAATTTCTGAATAAGGAAAATATTTTAGCGCCTATTATCATCCAAAACTTGGACAATGTGGCAATAATAGTATATAATGATAAAAGACATTTTGCAATACTTCTATTATGCGAAATGCACGCATTATTTATGTAAAATATTGGAAATTAGGAGAATTTATGAATATTTGGAGAGAATGTGAAGACGATAGGATAAAGGCGGAGGACTTCCTAGCGTTCATTGAGATAGAAAAGGGTTGTAAGATAAAGTACGAAATGGATAAGGCAACCGGCCTAATCAGGCTCGACCGTGTGCTATATTCTGCCACCCACTACCCTATGAATTATGGATTCATCCCAAGGACATATTGTGACGACGGTGACCCGCTAGACGTATTCGTGCTATGCAGCGAGCCAATCCAGATGAATAGCCTTGTAGAGTGCTATCCGATAGGCGTGGTCGAGATGATCGATTCAGGCAAGCATGACGAGAAGATCATCGCTATCCCATTTGGCGACCCGTCATACAATGGTTACAAGGATATTAAGGAATTGCCAAAGCATATATTCGATGAATTGATGCACTTCCTCACAGTCTACAAACAACTGGAAAACAAAGTGGTGGATATAGGCAAACTAGGTGGCAGACATGACGCAATAGTCTCAATAAATGCTGCAAAGAAACTCTATCACGCCACATTCAAGGATTAATCTATGCGCGCATTGATTCAAAGAGTCCATAGTGCCACCTTATCGGTAGACGGAGAAGTCATCAGCCACATTGATGCAGGATTGCTCGTGAGCGTTGGTATCAACCGCCATGACACCATGGATGATGTAAAATATATGGCACACAAGATATCCGCCCTTAGGATATTCGTAAGAGACGGCAAATTGCGCGAATCAGTGATGGATATATCAGGCGAGATTATGCTAGTCAGCAATTTTTCCCTACAAGCCGAGATTCGCAGTGGCACTAGACCAAATTTTAACCACGCTATGGATTATGATCTGGCCGATGCTATGTATCACGACTTGATGGATGAACTAAAAAGCGAAGGTGTGCGAAACGTCGTCGGTGGCAGTTTTGGTCACCATATGCACATAGACTGCACACTGGACGGGCCATTCTCCATAGTCCTTGATACCAAGAATGACTAAAACCTATTTACATATTTTGCTAAGAAAAATTTTGTATAATATATCATCATTCACTCATACTAGTAGTGTCTTAATGATGATTTAACTTCCGGTCAACAATAGTCACCTAATGACCAAATAATAGTTATCTCTAACTCATAAGACAAAAAAGAAAGTCGATTTACCGACTTTCTCTTTTTTTATTCCCAATGTTTTCCATTCCTATGCTGCAAATACGCTATCCATAATAGTACTGACATATGCTATATTCTGCTCGTTGCCCGATAGATAAGATTGTATTGCCTGATACTTGATAGTAATAGATATAGTAGCGTTCTGAAAATTGTCATTCATCTCGCTCGCGACATTCCCGCCAAGGCTCACTACCCTATTATTGAATAGATATATATCTTGGTCACTTTCGCTCGAATCAATCTCAGGTAGCACGATTGTGCCTATATTGGTCGAGGATGCTTTGTCCCCAACATAATATAGATAACCCTCATAACTCCTCCACTTGGCATTATCCATCTGTGCATTCATTGTGGAGAATATCGACTCTAGTATTGCATTATTTAGAGCAGTGCTATCTGCACCCGCTGGACTTGCCACGTTGACTATCACTAAAGCCCTTAGGAGTACCTTGGTGTTGCCTTGTTTTACCTTAACTCCTGAGCGCAAAGTCATCTGCCCGCCCGGCACGAGTTTACTATCCGTATCTCCGGTGATAGTGACACCGGCAGTCATCTTGTCATCTTCTGCCGCTAACACTTGTAGTGTGATAGGGTCAGAGAGAGTAATATTGCCGCTCTTCTCGTCCTGACCTCTAAAATAGGCATAGGTAACGCCAGTGACAATCCCCGCAATCAGGATGAGTGCCACGACGAACATCGCTATACCTAATAATTTGTTTATCTTACCTTTTTCCATCTTAGTTATATTTTATCAAATAAATTACTTACTACCAAACATTTTGGCCTATAAATATTATTAACCATGCGAAGTTTCCTCATCCCAAAATACTTTAGTCTATATAAAAAAGTAGGACGATAATAGTCCTACTTATTTTGACTCAATATATTCGTCGAATGTCTCGAGCTTGTCCACTGTCTTATGTCCACCCTCTATTTCGATTATCCTATTTGCTACAGTATTCATCACTTCGTAGTCACCAGAGGTAAATAGCATACATCCGCGGAAGTTTATCATACCCTTGTTTAGCGCCGTGATACTCTCAAGGTCGAGGTGATTGGTTGGCTCATCTAGTATCAGCACGTTGCCACCTAGTAGCATCATGCGCGCTAGCATACAACGCACCTTCTCTCCACCGGATAGGACCTTGGCGGATTTTAGTGCTTCCTCTTTTGCAAAGAGCATTCGCCCTAGCCAACTGCGCAGGAATGTCTCCTCCTGTTCCTTGCTATATTGTCCTAGCCACTGCACGAGATTTAGATCGCATCCCTCGAAGTACTTATTGTTATTTTGTGGCAAATACCCGGTAGTTATTGTCAATCCCCACTTGATATTGCCAGAATCTGCTGTATCTTCACCAGCGAGTATATCAAATAACTTGGTGATAACATTTGAATTAGAGGAGACAAAACCAATCTTATCACCCTTGTTTACTCTAAATGATATATTCTCGAAATATCCCTTCTTTGTCAAATTCTCCACTAGCAACACATCGTTGCCTATCTCACGATCATATTTGAAGTCAATGTACGGATATTTCCTAAGCGATGGCTTGATGTCGTTGATGGTGAGCTTTTCTAATTCCTTTTTCCTACTAGTAGCCTGACGGGACTTGCTAGCATTCGCGCTAAAGCGTTGGATGAATTCTTGCAATTCCTTGGCACGTGCCTCGGCTTTCTTATTCTGCTCCTTTTGTTGACGAAGGATTAATTGGCTTGTCTCGTACCAGAAGTCGTAGTTGCCCACATAAATATTTATCTTGCCATAATCCACATCGCATATATGCGTGCAGACTTTGTTTAGGAAGTGTCTATTGTGCGACACGATGATCACGGTGTTCTGGAAATCTAGCAAGTAATCCTCTAGCCACCTTACCGTCTTCACATCGAGGTTATTGGTAGGCTCATCAAGTATCAGTATATCTGGATTGCCAAATAGACTCTGCGCGAGCAAGACCTTCACCTTTTTCTTCGCATCCAGTTCGGACATTAATTTGTAATGCTCACTAGGTTCAATTCCTAGGGAATTTAGCAAGTTCGCAGCCTCACTATCGGCTTCCCACCCACCAAGTTCGGCAAACTCGGCTTCTAGTTCTCCAGCCTTGATGCCATCCTTTTCGTCAAAGTCAGGTTTGCTGTAGAGCGCGTCTTTTTCCTTCATTATCTCCACTAGCCTTTTGTGACCAGCTAGCACGCAATCAAGCACAGTTAGATTATCGAAGGCGTTTTGGTTCTGCTGTAGCACGCTGATGCGCTCATTCTTGTCTACTATGACCTCACCTTTGTTTGGCTCCAGTTCCCCGGTTAGGAGCTTCAAAAAAGTGGACTTGCCCGCACCATTGGCTCCAATGATGCCATAGCAATTCCCCTTGGTAAACTTCAAATTCACTTCGTCAAACAGCACACGACTGCCAAACTGCAAACGTACATTATTTACTTGTATCATACCTATCTCCGCTAGAAATAGTATACATATATGGCCACTTTTTTCCAAGTGAAAACGGGAAATTTATGATATTTTGCCACTAGAACTAGTTGAAATATTAATTTTTGTCAAAAATTTTAATAATGTGCTCAAAATGTCTTTGGCAGAAGTGTCCCCATGTGCTACAATTATACTGATCACCCGAGGAGATTAAAATGATAATTACTTTAATTTGTGATGTGTATGGTGAACAAAACAACGGCACCACCATCACCGCTACTAGACTGATAGAAGGACTAAAAAAACGTGGCCATACGGTCCGTATGGTTTCCACGATGAAAAATACTGATGACCCGATGTATTACACCGTGCCTACTAGATCATTTGGACCATTCAACAATTATGTGGCAAGCAATGGCGTGAAATTGGCAAAGAAGGACTTAGTAACCCTGCGCCGTGCAATCAATGGAGCAGATGTCGTGCATATCATGATGCCATTCAAGACCGGCAAATATGCTATACAAGTAGCAGACGAGCTGGGAGTGCCTGTCACTAGTGCATTCCATGTGCAACCAGAGAATGTCACTGCACACTTTTTCTTACAGAAGAGCAAACTTGCCAACAACATGATGTATAGATATTTTGATCATAAGATATACAATCACACGAATTTCGTGCACTGCCCTACGGAGTTTATCGCAAGGCAACTAGATGAGCACAAGTACAAGGCAAGGAAGTATGTGATATCCAACGGCGTTGTGCCGACTTTCCACAAATTCGAATCCTCTAGACCAAAGGACCTGCAAGACAAATTTATCATCATGTTTGTAGGCCGCTATAGTAGGGAAAAACGCCATGACTTACTAATAGAGGCGGTATCATATAGCAAGTATCGTGACAAGATCCAATTGATACTTCCAGGATGCGGACCTCTAAAGAACAAGATAACCAAACTCGGAGCGAACTTGCCAAATCCTCCGATCATGACTTTTATGAATAAGGACGACCTTAGCAAGACACTAAATTATGCCGACCTCTATGTACATCCTGCTGATGTGGAGATCGAGGCTATATCCTGCCTTGAGGCTATATCGTGCGGCTTAGTGCCAGTGATATCCAATTCTCCAAAGTCCGCTACGAAGCATTTTGCCCTCCACCCAAATAATTTGTTTGAGGCAGGCAATGCAATGGACTTATCCAAGAAGATTGATTATTGGATAGAGCATTCCAAGGAAAAGGCAAAGGTCTCAAGCGAATATCTCGAGTATGCAAAGCAATTTGAGATAGAGCACTGCCTAGATGAGATGGAGCAGATGTTCAAAGACGCAGTATCCGAATACAAAGTCCGTGGCAAAAACCTCGCTTGCGACGGCCTCGACCAATTCAAAACCGGCACAGACAAAGGCTAAATGTGATATGTATAATGATTATGAGGGCAATTTTCGGCTCCCAATCATTACAAATAACCATCACATAAAAGATAATAAAATAAATGAATATAAATAAATATAATTATTAGATAATATAATTATTAGGTAAATAAAATAGGAAAACAATATTTATAGGAAAACACTACTAAAAAAGTGTCACAAGATTGTGACACTTTTTATTTTAGTTATTAAACTTTTAATAAGTAGTAGGATGGCAAGCGCGAACCTAAGTAGGCTCGTATACCGGCTCAATGTGGCACGCCACTTTCCTTGGTTATAATAAATTTTCTTGTATTAATACTATAACTTGAGCATTTATGTTAATACTTACCTTATTTTTTAGTGGGTTAATGAGCGCGAACTTAAGTAGGCTCATGTCCCGGCTCAATCCCCTCAGTCACCTAAACGGTGCCAGCTCCCCTTACTAAAAGGGAGCCTTATTACTATAATATCATTTTGATCAATAAGGACAGTTGCGAGTTACTACTTACTTTCATCATTTAGGTCGTCGATGGAAACTTGCGCAGTGTGCTCAATAGGCGTCCATTTTACTTTGCAGAACGTAGACACTATGGATACTGGCACGAACGTCAACATGAATACTGGATAAGATAGTATGGCAAATATCTTTTTGTACCACGGTGCGCGAAGCTTGTCCCATTCCTTTATCACTAGTATTAATCCTATAATAAAGAATAATAGTAGGTAAAATCCTAGTGCACAACCAAACATTATCCCCACCATTGCAGCGGCGTGGAAGTCACGAATGGCAAGACCTACTATAAGGGATATAACGTCAAAAGATATCGTTAGTCCCACCACAAACATTGCAGGTGCTATGCACATCAGTGTGTCGAATGCAGAGAATGTGAATCTCTTTAATACTTTCGAGCCTAGTTTTAAGCCATTCTTATTCATCACTTGGCCAAAACCTTTTGACCAACGCAAACGCTGTTTCCATGACTGCAGGAATTTCGTTGGCTGCTCGTCGTATATTACAGCATCATTAGCGTAGCCAATTTTGCCACCAGATAACACGTAATCAGTGTTAAATTCTAGATCCTCGGTGAGTGTGACACAATTCCACCCTCCCATATCTTTTATAGTCTTAGCACTGATTAGGAAACCCGTACCGGAAATTGCTGCACTCACACCCAGTTTCATCCTAGGTGCATTGACTAGCACGGCTTCCCTTAGGAAATATATCCCATAACTCATGGATAACCAGTTGTCACCGAAATTTTTGCTATTTCTATAGCTCGTGACCACTTCATACCCTGCCTGATACACATCATTGACTCGCGAGATATACTCAGGTTCGATTAGATTGTCTGCATCAAATACAAAATATCCGTCATAAGTATCCATGCCATCTTTTTTAAGAGTGTCAAATAGATAATTTAGCGCATAACCTTTGCCTATATGCTCACAATCAGTGCGCGTGTACACTTTTGCACCTAAATTTTCCGCCACCTTTGCCGTGTCGTCAGTGCAATTATCCGCAATCACGATGATATCCAAATATTCCTTTGGATAAGTCTGCTTGCCTATACTATCTATCAATTTATCAATGACATTTTGCTCATTCCTTGCGGGGATGACACAAGCAAATCTACCGAGTTTGTCCGACTTTGGGATAACTTTACTTTTCCCAAAAATGCCCACCACCATGTAGACGCCCTGATAAAGATATAGTAATAGGAATATCGCAACTATGGTTATATTGACAATAAGAATTGCCGTACTAAACATCTTCGGTACTCCATATCAAAACACGACTTTTTGCCGTGTGTAATCACAAAATATTTGTTATAATAATATTAACATAAGTTTAGGATAATAGCAACAAATCATTGGAAAATTAAAATAAATGTGTTAGAATATATCAAGGTGATAATATGAAAAGAACTTTTGGAAAAGATGTAAAAGTATTATGGCATGACCGTAAGCGTTATTGGGGACTGCCAATTTCCTTCACTCAATATTCCCTTGTGGAGAAAGAGGGAGAATGGATCAAGTTCATAGTAGAGACCGGTCTGCTCTACACCAAGATTGATGAATTCCACCTATACAAAGTGGATGACGTGTCCGTGTATGAATCTCTTGTCAACAAACTTTTTGGCGTGGGTAATATAGATATCTATGTCAATGACAATACAACTAGCAAACTTCGTGCCGTCCGTGTAAAGAATCCATACAAAGTCTATGACTTGCTCAATACCTTAGTCCAGAAAGACAAGGCTACAAGGAAAGTCATCTGGACCGAGTCTAATATACAAAGATAATGTGGATATAATAATGTAAATTGATTGATATTATATTTTGATTGATGTAATAACGATTTATCCAATAATATAACAATAATGTATATCAAGATAATATAATGATATATAAAATTTAAATGGCTTAACTAAATAGTTAAGCCATTTTTTGTGGTGCGCCACTCTCCTGAGGTAATAATAAAGTATATTTGTTTAATTATTAAGAGAGCAAGGAGTTGGTAGAAAGAGAGATAAAAGCTTGCTCAATCCCCTCAGGCGGAAGTTTCCGCCAGCTCCCCCTACTACGGGGCGCCTTTAATCGGTTGGATATTGAACATAAAAATAAGAAACTAAAAATTTTATTCTAATTAGTAAGATGGAAGTTAGGAACTAATCAGTTAAAATTTAATATTATTTCATAACTAATTTTCATTTTACCATTCACTTTTAACCTCATAAGGCTCCCTTTTAGTAAGGGGAGCTGGCACCGATTAGGTGTCTGAGGGGATTGAGCCGGTACACGAGCCTACTTAGGTTCGAGCTCATTAACCCACAAAAAATAAGGTAATTATTAACATAAATAATAAAATTATAGCTTTAATACAAAGTGTAATTTAATATAACCAAGGACAGTGGCGTGCCACATTGAGCCGGCTACCCTACCCATATTAAGTCCCAACTCTCATATCCTCCTCCATAAATATCTGCGCTAGATATTTATGGAACACAAAAAATATACCCACTAGCAACGCCAGTGGGTAAAGACCAAAATTTATTTTACTATTGTACTTATTAGTACATATTGCACTATTTAGTGTCTATTTGTACTTATTAGTACATATTGCACTTATTTAGTGCCTTTTGACACTAACTGAGTATATTTTGGCTTACAATTTGCACTTTTATTCAGAGTTTACACTATATATTTGCACCTAGAATAGATGCCACTATTTAGTGTTTTAATATTAGCGCGTATATAAGCCTACCCTACATTATTTAAGTACTTCATACAAGGCATAGCAGTGGGCGAGAATCACTTTGTCGGACCGAGATAGTATCACTATCTTTGTTCGATGCAAATCCTCGTGAGACACTTCCTTTGGCTCAAATTTTAGGATAATTTTATTCTTATCCCAATAATCTATATGGTAAGTTAGTTTCGTCCTGCACTTGACAAGAATAGTTGGATTGTATATCCCACTACCCTCTATGACTAGTGTATTCTTCCACTTTGGGATAGCCCCATATATGATTAATTTTTGCCGAGGAAGAGTATTCCTCACCACACTTGCTTGGAATTGCAGTTGGCACACATTGCTCACTTTAGTTCCCGCTGGGATATCGTCTAACACCACACAATCGGGACTGATGAAACTATTATCCCCAATGGTAATACCACCAAGTATTTTACACCCTGGGCAAAGTGTCACGTCTGCGCCTATAGTTGGGTGCCTACGCTCAGTATCTTTTTCCTTAGTAGTTGCGCCTAAGACACATCCTTGGAATATCCTACAACGCGGGCCAATCTTCACATCCTGTCCTATCACTATCTTGTATCCATGATCGATAAATAGTGGGGCTACGATCTCGGCTCCGGGGTGTATCTCAATTCCGGTGAGCAAACTGCCATATTCGCTAATTCGCCTAGCTTTTGATTTGCTCGTGCTATACACCTTGTGACTAAGCCTATAAAATAATGTAGCGATGAGTGACTTTGGTGCGGAATCTAGTAGATCATCTATATCCTCTATAGATGGGTCACTGCGGGATACATAACTGGCGTCTACCAAAAATGTATCCCACACACCATCTATATCATCTACTTCAAAATATTTTGCAATATCCTGCAAATATTCTTCACTCACACCTTGTGCAAATGGATCTCGTACCTCATTTTCACCCATACTCTATACTATGCAAAATGGGGATAATTGTTGCTAGATGTTTAAGCATCAAAGCTTATCTGAAGTTCCTGATTTGTTGTCCTCTTATTAAATGTCGTGCTAGTACCATTGATATAATCATTATACCTATACATAGCACTTACATCATAACTGTTACTTCTCAAGCCGCCTTCTATAAATGCTGAGATTAGAGAGTAATGGTCTTTATCACCGAATATTGCTTTTTCAATATATGAGTCATCTAAACTATATACATTTAAATTATGATCTTTTTCATTATCCTTAAAATGATAAGTTGAGGATACACCTTGAGTATCTATACCATATGCCATATGTTTAATATCTTTATAACTTATTCCGCCTTTTTCCTCAACACTCATAGGATACAATGCATTATTTGAGCTAACGCTACGTGCATATAACACTAGTAACACTGCAGCATAGTCTGCATCCATTCCAAGACTATTATTGTAATAGAAGAATAATTTGGAGAACACATCGACATAATCCTTGCCTACACTATCCTTTACAAACACATTATTTGTTTCATTCTCTGTATATTGGATAGTAGATGTAATTTTGCTTCCACTAAATAATCCTACTGGGAAGCTCTCGTCATCATCAATACCAAAGTTCCCACCTTTGAAGAAATGCTTTGATGCTGCTACTCTGTCATCTGGTGTATTATAATACTCTGCACCACCAATATAAGTACCATAGTTTTTACCTTGAATATTTATACTAGTTGAATATTCTTTTTCTCCATCATTCTTTAAATGACTGTAATAGAACGTTTCTTTATAGATATCTGCTGGCATCGTACCATAGAAGCTCATTGTGTTTCCTGTACCAGAATCACCTGGCAAATGATCATCATCTTTCCACATATCTGTATCACGACATTTGTCACTTGATTTAATCGTCCATTTATATGTTTGAGATCCAGAAGTATTAGGGGTCATAACATACCAAGCATCATTATAACCAAACCATTCTCTCTTTAGCTTTACATCACCTTGGTTGTAATTTTCATTATGAGTAATACCATACATATTACCACTTTGTTGCATAGTCCTGAAGCTTGATTTTATAGATTCTGCTGTAAGCAAATTGCTATCGTTCAAATCTGCAATTGTATGGCCCTCAAATGTAATTGCATTACCTACCTGTTCACTCTCATTTTTCGTCTTTAATGTGACTGAAATGTTGGTTGCATTTAGTGTAACATTAGTTGGATTACTATCTATCTTACCAAATACACCACCAATGTATTTGCCATTATCATTATTGGTATTTTGGATATCGGCACCCTCACTAGAGGAAATATCTAGGTTACTAATATTATAGCTTGTAATATATGAATCCCTTGCTGAACCAAACATACCACCAACGTATGACTTACCAGTAATTTTAGATTGTAATGGTTTGTCATCCTTCATTGCAATACCTGTAACGGTCACAGCATTATTACAATCAATTCTCTGTATATATCCGACAACTCCACCTACATGAGTGCCACCTGTGATACCTGCGGTAGTTGTGAGATTGACTGTAAGTGTATTTGTGTTAACGGTGAATGTATCACTACAATTACCAACGAGTCCTCCTGTGCCATAGGAAGATGTTTCTATATTTTCATCTCCATCACTTGCAGAGATCTTAGTAACGTTTAGTGTGAGAGCAGAAGATAATACGAAGGTGTTACAAGAACCTACTATTCCACCTACTGCCACGCTACCAGTGAGTTCTCCAAGTGACACTGTGCTTGCGCTAAGTTTGACACCGTCGCTAGCTCCTACTAGTCCACCTGTATAATTTTTACCCGAAATTGCCGGTAATGTAATTTCAGTGTCTATCGTGATAGTTAGAGTTGCTGCACTATTACCAACAAGTCCTCCGACATAGTTTGCAGAGCCAGTATTAGTTAGAGTCAAACCATTAGCACCGTTTGTGATGCTATCAATATTGATATTAAGATCATTATCACTACTGATATTTCCAACTAAACCACCAAAGTTTGCAGATTCTAAGCCTGTTCCTTTAACTTTTGGTGAAGAGTATTTTACTGTGATATTTGGATTATCTACAATATTTAAAGTACTAGATGATGATGCAGATAATTCACCATACAGACCACCTACTGAGTAATTACCAGTTACAGATACTTTTGCAATTGTAATATTATTGGATAGAACAGAATTTGATTCTCCAATAAATCCACCGATATATCTATCACCAGTTACGGTAGTTGATAGAGTGATAGCTCCACTTATATTTAATGTACCATTGTTCTTTCCAATGAGACCACCGATATAATCACTATCTACCTGTCTTGCACTATTACTTTGGATGGTACCAGATAATGTAACAGCATCACCGAATTCTACTTTACCTGCAGATACTTCACCTATCACGCCACCGACATAGCTCATACCTGTAACATTCATGCTACTAGTAAATGCAGTGTTGTATGTAAATGAACCACCTGTCATAGTTCCTACCTGTCCACCGACATGAGATGCGGCTGTAGCAGATAAGGATGTGCCGTGATTGAAAGAATTTGTGATAGTCCCACCTGTGACGCTACCGACTAGTCCTCCAAATCCACCTGACAGGCTCGAGCCTGTAGTTAAATTGTAATACACATGGCAATTAGTAATGCTGCCACCTGTCATAGATCCAACTATTGCACCAAAAGTACTTACACCACTTGGCATAGTAATGGTTAATTGGCTAGGTGCTCTGCCTTCAGCTGGTGCTGCACCAATATTGATGCTATCTAAGGTCACATTAGCATTTAGCGTACCTGTCACAAAACCTAGAGGCTGGTTATCCAGCTTAGTATCTTTATAATCTACTGATACAACTAAGGTAAATTGCTTGACCGAAGTATTTGATGCAATTGTTCCAAATAGTGACGTACTATCTTTTCCAAATTTTAATCCGCTGATAGTGTGATTATTGCCAAACACATTGACGGTTAGGTTATCCACCATCTTAATATTGTTTGTGCTACTAAAGGTTAAGTTTTCCTTAATCGAGATAGTATCGATATCTCCAAGCTTACTATTATTGGAATATGTAGCAAATATATTCCACATCATTGGTGTGTAGATATCCACAGTATTTTGATTATCCACCACGCTAACCACGTTATTTGGAGTGAGACCTTGCATTCCGTTATATTCTACCAAGCATAGCACTGGCAGACCATAGTTAGTAGAGAATGTCTGATCGTCTAATATTGTAAATCCATCTATAGTCTTAGTACCTGTGATGTAACTATTATAGTCGTCAATCTTTATGATAGTGGTATTGGTTATGCCACTTGTCATATTGCCTGCATAGTAACACTTGTAAGAAGCACCGCTTTCTACAATGCCCTTTCCGCTATTCACTATAGCATAGCAGCCGAAGATTACAGTATTTTTGTCATTAGTGTTCACCATGACTTGACCATTGTTATTCACATTGCCACAACGGATGATAGCGCCGTTATTTGCGTTTTTGTTAGTGCCAACCATCGTGTCTGCGCTCATACAGTCGTATAGCACGCCGTAGTTCTCATTAAACTTACTACTACTGCCGAACCTAGCACCGTATATTGCACCGTAGTTCTTCACATCCCCTGTGATAGTTAGATCAAATCCTGCACTTAAGTCCTTTGCAATGAGAATGCCATAGAAGTCACTAGTTATTGTGACTGAAGCGCCTGTATCTACTAGATAGATACCAGCACTATCCGTGATTGTAGCAGTACCGGATAATTGCTCGATGTCTACATTCATGTCACTATCTAGGTCTTGTAGACTAATTGGAGTAGATTTCTCAAATCCTCCGAGTATCACGCCGGTTGTAGAAGCCGACAAGAAGAATTCTTTGATATATCTAACCCTACTTACACTGCTTGGAGCGCTACCACCAAAGTCGGCTTTCACGTTATTTGACAATGCGTAGAGTGGTTGCTTCGTATCGCTAGAATCATTCTTAAATACACGCACTGTGGTGAAACCATTAGCGAATGTGCATGAAGCATCAGCAAGATTTGCTATACCTGAGATATTTGCAATATTCGTTGCAAATGTGCCGAGGTTGATAGCTCCTGTCACAGAGAAGTTATTTACGCCAATTCCCGTTGCCTTACCAATGAGTCCGGCTACAAAGTTACTAGAATTGGTTGTATTATTATTTAGTGTAATGTCTACATCAGCGTAGATATCTGAGAGATTGTATAGTTCTGCACGACCAGCAAATCCACCAATCATATAGGTATTGCCAGTGTTACCAAACACTATAGTTGTATCTACAGTAATGTCCTTGATAGACTTGTTGCTATCTTGTCTGCCCGTGAGGGAACCAAATGCACCACCTACGTTGATTATCTTGTTACTTGCTATAGTAATAGATGATGTGAGGTTCAGACCATTTCCCTCAAATGTAGTGTAATTCAAGTATCCACCAATGCCACCAATATATGATGTAGATGCGGTGGATGCCGTGATTGTCACACCCATAGCACTGCTACTACTAAATATTACGCTGCTGGACTCAGCTGATCCAATGACAGCACCTAGTCTTAGCTCCTTGTTAGTATTATTTGAGATTGTCACTGCAGATGTTGCAATATCGGATCCTTGTAGGTCAATTGTCGAGCCTGTCACTTTGCCTAGTAATCCAATACTCACTGTCCTAATACTATCTAGTGTCGTACTATCTGTGATATTCACACTTGATGCATACTCCACATTGATAGTGCTATTCTGAGTATGACCGATAAGTATGCCAAGTGCTATATCCGATGCGGTAAGAGAGATCTTGCCGTAACTGCTGCCATATGTGAATGCCCCACTTGTCACATTTACACTGTAGATACTAGAAGCATTCACCATGCCGAATATTCCATTGTATTGATAGTTATTATCCGTAGTAGTGACATTCCCTACCACAATATTTGCAGTACTTGTGGATGAGAAGTAACTATTATTCATATAGCCAGCTACAATTCCACGACCCAAGTGATTGCGATTGTTATCTGCAACATTAACGCTATCATGAGTAGTTGTGAGAGTGACTTCCCCTACAGTGATATTACAATTGGATATAGTCGAGCCATCGATGATATTAGCGAATAATCCTGATGCCACATCACGGGTATTGACAAAGTCCTCACTAAGGTTTGCTCCACCTGTCACCACAAAATTGATATTACTAATATTCGCACCGCGCAGTTTGCCAAATAACTGACCCGTGACTGTGATAGTAGGATACTGCCCTTCACTATTTGCCACACCAATCAGTCTGCCCTCAAATTGTCTGACTATTGGGTTTCCAGTTGATGTTAGCGCAAAGCTATCTGTCACGTAATAGTATTTGCCAAATGTGCTACTAGTGTCAGTGCTATTAGGTATAATAATCTCGGATTCAAACTGAGTACTATTTGCAATAGTTATTATGCTGCTCTCGATGCCGTTAGAATATCTTGGGATATACGTCTCAGCGTCCACTATCCAGATCTTGGATTCCTTGGACATATCTGCCATATCCAGATCACTAAATTGCCATGTATTGAAGATATTGGATCTGACAGACTCAGAGGCATTCTCCTCACCTGATTCTTGCTTGAGACCTACTAGGTAATCGGTATCGCGCTGCCAGCCAATACTGACGACAACACCATCTGCATTAAATGGATTATCAAATGTGAATAGGTCAGCAACACCAGTGCTCTCCTGTTCATTGTTATTGCTATTATATTTTAGCGCAGCATTGTATGCTGGGCTCTCTATATTATTCTTCACATAGTTTGCGGTATAACCATTGTTGTTATTAGAGCCTGCCTTTAGTGTTGAGCTATATATAGTATTCATCGAGCTATATGGCAAGTTAGCACTATTAATGTTGCTTCTAGTGCCGATCGCCACATTACTTGCATTTCGTCCGATGAGAGATCCTACGAAGTCCGTAGCACTAATATTACTATAAGGCAAATTCCACACTGGCACTGCTCGGTATGTGCCGTTGTAATCAATGCCTCTATATGTTAAGTTAACACCAGAGATCTCAGTTGTGCCACTATCTCCTGCTGTGCCATGTACACTTGACAGATAGACCATACCAGTATTGGTGTCAACAGCGAGTCCACTTGCACTGCTTAATTCTATACCATTTAACGAACTTGTCGTGTTGCGGTCAACTAATTTATTATCACTACTAATAGACAGTCTTGGCACTATGAGGTCTTGGTTACCAATCTGTGCCATACGTGTGATGTGAGGGGAGATTGCGGTCTCCTGAGTAGTAGTATTCTTAGTGTATCGATATAGGCCGCTATAGAGATTGTAGACCTTGTTTGCTACTTCCCTATTATTATTGCTATCCCATCTATTGAGTGCAGACAGGTAATCTAAGTATAATTTGCAAGTTTCGTCCGCACTAGTCACCACACCAATTGCTCCACCTATGACATTGCCTGCATAGACGTAGCCTGTAGTGTATGCACGGAGTAAGTAGTTATTGTTATGCGCTTTACCTACTAAGCCGCCTGCTACTGTGCTCTTGCTATTTACCACATTTATCTTGGAGTAAGAGTCGAGGATTATTGCATCCTGCATCTGGCCTACTAAGCCACCTATGATCTTAGGATACATCTCATCATTGTCTCTACCAAATATATTGGTAAAGCCTACAATATTCCCACCACGATTACTAATATCATTGGATTTTATGAAATCATCTTCAAATTCTGTAGTACCTTTCTCGAGCACTCCATATAGCTCAGCAACTACGCCACCTGCTATATTGGATGCCTGAATCCTGCTATCTCTACCCTCGGCTAAAGTATTTGGAATGACATATTTTAGTCCATATGCACGAGTGTTTGCACCGATATAGCCGAATACACCACCGGTATTCTGACCATAAAGTGTGATATTTCCAATTACTGTCACATCTTTGATCATCAACCCATCTGTAGTCTTGGATTCAAAGTCACTGGATGTATCGTTGCCTACAAGATCTCTTGCTACAGTATCCCACATATTATCTTCTCGGTCAAAGTTTGCCACATCGAGTATTCCTGCCACACCACCGGTGTAGGACACACCATTTGTAGTATCCATGACTAGTTCGCCATAAGCATTGGTATTTGTTACATATGTTGGCACACCGTAGTCGTAAATATCACTATTTGTATCACTGATAGATGCGGTGTATGTGCTACTAGCAGAGACTGATACAGTCACGTCTTTTAGACTACTATTCTCCACTACTGCACCGACTAGGCCACCAACCACATTCCTGCCATCCACCATGCTGCCATCATTGCCGGTGATCTTAGTATTGATGAATGTGGTATTGTATGCCACACCACCGAGAGTGCCTACGAAACTACTAGTTGGTGAGGATACATTTGTCACGGTGATATTTAAGTCCTTTATGATGCTGTATGGAGCAGAAATGCCTGTAACTGTAGCAAGTGCATTTGGCAGACCTAGTGACTTAAATAATCCATAACTCTGCTTGCCCTCTAGACCAATCTCATCGTGCAAGTCCATATCACGCATGGTCATGCCGTTGCCGTCCAGTTTGCCTGCAAATATTATCTGAGATAGATATAGTGGAGTGACTCCGTCTATATAATTGTATGGCTGGTTTGCGTTCGTGCCAAAGGAGAAGTTATTCACTAACCTCACATTGTACACTGCATTGCCTGCCTCATTATCTCCATCAATTGCGCCGAAGATGTAATATTGCTCATTATTTACAGTATAAATCTTTGACATATTGGTGATGAAACGTACGAATTCTTCACCAGTATTGACTAATAATGGGTTGTCAGCGCCACCGTATTGATGTGCGCTATCGTATGTGTAATTGTACATATCGCTAGTAGTGTCTCGGGCTTCGAGTTCACGGAACGAATAAGTCGTCGTGAGATCTAGCCTTGGACCTAAATCGCTCGACATATACCATCTCTCAAGACCGCTTGGGGAATTGGAAATGGAATATCCATAATATGTACCCATATAGGAGAATGCGTCGATATTATCATTGTCTGCACTAAATGTGATGCTGACGTCAATTGGTTTTGCTGGTTCGACCAAGTCCTCATACTCGCCTTGGGCTACTAGGTAGTAGCATCCCACATAATCCTCTTCTCGAGCCTGTGGAGTATTGGTGGAGTCTTTGCCAGTGAACTTGCCATGTGCGCCGCTCTGCAGTTCTTGATCTCCTAATATCAATCTACTAGTAGTATAGCAGTAAGATATCTTAGCACCATTTGCATTGCGGTAGACAAAACCTGCGGTCAGTCTACTATTGGTCTTGATATTCATAGCACTGTAACAATCGTTGATCGATCCACTATTGGTGTGTAGGAATGCCCCTGCATCACCCTTGGTCTCGATGAATATAGACTCATCTGTCCTATATTTGCTATCGCTATTGCTACTGCTGTATATTCCTTGGACGAAACTTGCGAATATCGTGCCGGAGTTTTCTGCGACAAATCCACCGGTCGTAGTATTTTGCGTGGTGCTAGAGCTATTCATGATACCCACACCATTTACGTATGTGCTTGCGATCACTCCAGAACTGGTTGATGCAACGCCACCGATGTGTTGATTGCCAACTATCCAGAATGATTTGATATTCATGGAGCTTGCGCCACTATTTGTAGTAGTCCAGGTCTCATCTCCCTCCGAGGTGCTAATTGTGCTAGATGATGAGTTGATGTAGACCTCTCTACTTGCATCACTTCCGTTGATATATATTAGACCTACGGAAGAATTAGTAATGCTGCCAGCATTGGTTGCAACGATGCCACCAATATTGGTTGAAGCTAGTGGTCCGGTTAGGATATTGAGATATTTAGCATTCTCATTGCCGTCATCTCTTGCCACAATCTTACAATTGGTGATCGTGCCACTATTGGTTGCAGCGAGCACACCAAAATTCACTTGGCCGAAACTCGACAAGTCGACTGATGCGCTAGTAGCTTTGGTCTCTCTAAGGAGTGGAGAGACATCCACTGTGATGTTCTTTGCCACAGCGCCGTTCGGAATACTAGTGAATATTCCATAGTTTCCTGCAGCACTGGAGCTATCCATCGTGGTATTGAATGAATTGATTGTAATGACCTTGCCATTGCCATCGAATGTAGCAAACTGTGCAGCAAGTGGCCTCCAGTTATTGAGCACTAGGTCGCTCACTAAGATGTAGTGTGCCTCAGGGTTGTTCATCGCCATGAAGTCATCTACATTGAATATTGGATTTGGATGGTCGTAGGTGGAATTTTCCTGAATCTCTAGTGTGAAGGATTCCACACGCGCATAATATTTAGATAGATTCATGTCGCGGACATACAGCCTTGGATATCCTAGACTATCGTAGTAGTAATCTAGCTCGGCTGCAATCTGTGGCATGTTATTTGGAGTAGTGAGTTTCCTTGCAAGGATGTATGGCAATCTATTATTCTCGGTATCTGATGGGTAGAAGCGATACTCGCCATTTGGCCCTGCGGACATGCCACGACCAAGTGGAGTGAATGTGTCACCCACGACTTCGTACCAAGGATTATTGACCATACTGAGATACACGTCATCTACTGTATAGTAATATGTGAATAATCCATTTGCCACGCTATCAAATATCATGAAGTCCTCAGATATATCGACAGCTGGTGATACGCTAGTGGATATATTCATATATAGATTGAATGTAGCAGAATTCTTTATTACAACGTGGCCGCTAAGAGCGCCGGATATATTAAAGCCCGTGATCTCGTATTTCACCGCTTGCACACGGATGGTGTCGATTGCTTCTTCACGCATACCGTTGTACATCTTCTCTGCGGTGAATTCCACAAAGTATGTGTAGCCAAAACGTGTCGTGTCGCGAGAGACCAAGTAGTATTCATCTCCCTCATGCACCACTTCCACTCGGCTATCGGATACAGGGACTCTATCGCCTGCTGCATCTATCTCATATACGTTAAAGCGAATATTATCATAAGTGCTGCCCTGCACGTCTATTTTCTTCCTCATGCCGGCTGCAAGCACAGTGTCATCTGATCCGTCGATCTGCACTGCAATCTCAGGTCTATTCACCACATCCATAGATACGGTAAATGTCATGTCGCCTTGATCGGCTGAGTGCACAAGCAATTGTATCTGCAATGTGCCGCCAACTGGTGCGTTATCTGCAAGGATAATGCGGATGTAGTATGACCCGTCATATTCGAATACATTTCCTATCACGTTGCTAACTCGTCTTGCGACAAGCACGTTTGCTGCGTCAGGACCTTGGCTATACCAGTCAAATCTGGATAGCACGCTATCACCATCGTACCTTGCTACATATTGATTGAATAGTAGATATGGCACGTAGTCGCCTGTTGCCCTCACCTCGATCTGGTCGATGCTTGCAAAGGCTGGCAGTGCGTTGATCTTAAGTAGTCCCGTCCTGCCTGGGACGATATAACCACTTGGAGACTCATTTAGCTCTAGTTCGTCAGTATTCGTCCTATCGAGCATTGCTGATGGGTAGAAATATGTTTGCAATTTCTCCACCTTCACGGTGTCGAATTTTACTAAAGTTGTAACTTTGTTATCTGGATTGCTCCTTGGGTTGAACACTACGCTAAACTCGCTAGCCTGCACCGTGCTTCCCGGAATCCTATACATATCTTTGTTAAACGATATGGATATCGTGTAAGTCACGCGATATTCGTTGTTGCTGCCAAGGGACTCAATCTTTGGACTAGATACGGATAGTATGCCGTAATTCCCAATAGAGCTCGTATCGAGCACCAAATCTTCATTGTTAAGAGATAGATTGCCATCAATATCATCTACTGATGTTGTGACGTATGACACATCGAATTCGACTGGCGTGTAGGTGGTGAATTTCACTTCCTTAGCTGCCGTCATATCGTGTGCACGCTCTAATATAGTTAGCACATAAGTGCGGGTTAATTCGTCTAGATAGATGCCATTTGCACTATCTTCATTACCTTTTGCAAAATTGTATGTGCTATTATTTATCTTAATATATGGAGTGATTGTGACATTCACGCCATTGCACTTTAATAGTCCAGTGATCACCAGTGGCTCAATACTATCCACATATATGGTCTTGCCGGATGCAAGCTCACTTGCCTTGACTGTCACATTTCCTAGTGAGAATAATTCCTTCTCGCCCATATCTGCAACACTATCTGATGCGAGAGTTACGCGGTAACCAAGAGCTTCATTTGCCTTGTATGAATATGTCTGTGAGTTGGCACTTGGCCTATAAGTATTGGTTGGAGTGAATGTGTAGACTGAGGAACTATTCACATATGCTAGCATACTTGCGTTATTGCCAAGTGTGTTCCTTGCGTCATCACTGACTATCAGATCCTTCACACCGCGCACGACTAGGATATTGACATCCACTGATACACTAGGATTTAGTCTAGATGCGATGGTGAGTTTCACCTCTCCCTCACCCACTACGCGAAGGTTACTGCCGCTAGATAGTGCCACAGCCTCTATCACACCAGATTTGTCGAATGATAGATTTACCCTGCTATCCACGTTGAACAATCCATTGGATAAATTCTCTGGTACGCCCAGTTTGTATGAAATAGTCTGGGTGGTACTATCTTCGTACAACCCTATTGTATAGAGGTTATTGATATCTAACACATTGCTACCGCTCTCAGGCTCATTGTATGTGAGGACAACGTGTGTTTCGTCTATCTTAAAGTTAGAATTGTTTACATTAAATTCGCTATCATGGATTACGCTACTAATTGTAGTTGGTAATAGATTATAGAGTGGTCTGCCATCCACTATCTGTACTGGCAGATTGTGATTGACTGCATCGGTTGAGAGCACATACTGTATCCAATCATATCCTGTGAGTGTGACTGTGCCAGATGCGCTTGCTCCATCCACGACATTTATATTGAACTTCATGGATGCGAATACGTTGCTACTTGCATTTGCCTCGACTGCAACCTTTTGCATATCATTTAGTGTCACTGAGTCATTTACGTTCCAACCTGACTCATCCTCTAGGCCTTTTGCAATACTTCCTTTGCCGTCCTTATTTGCAAGATATGAAGCCACAATACCTGGGATGTTACGCAGCTTGATACTAGTTTTGCCATCTGCTCCTGCTAAAGTGTAATTCCTATAAGTGTAGTAAGCCACAAAGTAGATTTTGTCATTACTGATCTCGCCATTTAAGTCAGTTGCGCGATTTTCTGTAATTCCTTTGACAGTGACTCGATATGGTGTGTTGCCTTCACCAGTTTGTTCCTCACCGTCGTACTTCCTAGCCCCTTTGTAGAACTCACCACCATATGGCTCTACTTGGAGATTATCTTTGTTTGTATTGAATTGATCATCATTAGTCCATTGCTCACTTGTATAGTCACCATCCGCTGGACGAATGACACCGACGATTACATCTTTGTTATCAATTTTTGATACAAAGTATCTATGAGTCGTGTCATTTTGCACTTCTTTCTTAATTGTAGCATCAATTATTGAGTAAGCCTGGTAGCGAGATTCTTTTCCCGTCACGCCACTTAGTTTCACGCCGTCTATCCAGTACTCACCGCTAAGTGTAGTCTCAGACTTTGAACCATCTAATAATTTGAGGCCTTTCTCTTTTAACTCATCTGCCTTATCTGGGTCAAAGCCGGATTTAAGCGTGACTTCCATCATGGAGTCATCTGTCTTTCTATTAGATACATATGGGAGCACATCAGTATTTTCTTTTAGTGTGCCCTCCACATATGCAAATGATCTATCAATTGTTGTTAGGTCGACACTATCACCTGCAGTCTCGACATTTGTCTCCTCGTCTGCACCGATGATGTAGCCGATATTTTGATTTGTGCTTTCAGAGTAAGTGATATATCCATCAAAGTAAGATTGACTAATCGTGCCACCTTTTGCAAGGCCCACGATGCCGCCAACTGTCTTTGCGGTCATATTGTTCTTATCTGTAGGCTCGGTGTAAGACCTGCCATAAGATGCCGTGATGTCACTGCTCGTGCTATGCCCTGCAATGCTACCGACATATTCACTTGCTTGTAGTGAAACTTCACTTGTTATGAATTCCACTTGCGCTCTATTGACATTTGCGTTATTTAACTCACCTACGATACCACCGACATATTTGCCGCCCGATATCACTGTCTGGCTCACAACGTCGTTGATTGCCTTGCCTGTAATGCGTCCTGCAATACCACCAGCGATTGCATTCTCTGCTTTTATCACACCACGGGTGATTGCGCCCGTGATAGAGCTAGTAGCATCACCTGCGATGCCACCGACAAGCAGCGTAGTAGCACTGCCTGTGATATTGATCTCGACATCAGCATTATTGATATCTACTGTGTTATTTAGGAAGATCAGGTCTTTACCGGACTTTCCGATCACTCCACCAATGTTTGCAGCAGCTACACTGCCGAGTGATACGGTAATTGAGCCTTGCACACGAGTGATGCCGTTATCTGTGGATAACAATTCACCCTCGAGGTTGCCAGATAGAATTCCTATATTCACATCACTTGTCACATTGTCTAGTCTAATCTGTGCACCTAGCACCACGATATTTTTTATCGTTGCGTTACTTGCCACATGAGCGAATAATCCAATATTCCCAGTTCCACTTGTGATATTAAGATTTGCAATTGTGGTCTGCACATAGTGCACAGCCGAGTCTGCGTCATAGTAGGTGTATAGCCCATCATATGAACCTGCAAAATCTGTAATATATCTATTTGCTGGCAAGGAAATATCCTTGGTCTGCATATAGTTGAAGCCATTATTTGCTTCACTGCCAATTTGCAAGAAATCTTCTACATCAGCTACGTGGAATGCTGTATTCCTACCGTCAGCCACAGTCACGCGGACTGAGCGAGTGAGTCTTGCAAAATCTTCTCTTGTATAACTATCCATAGCAGCCACAGTGAATAATCCTGTACCGCTAGCATCTTTGCTCCTAAATGTGAGTGGCAAACCAGATTCAATCACATCGCCCACAGATAGAATTTGATTATTGTACTCCACGGTCACAATATTTGGAATATTGGTCACCACGAGTTTATTATTGAATACCCCACTTGGTGATAGGGTAAATGTTGTCTCAAAACTCTTGTACTTGCCAGGGTTGGTCTGTCTATCCCTGCTGGATACCTCTAGATATACTCCGTCGTCTGGGATGTTGTTGATAATATCCAGTGTCTGGCGTGCGTTGTTTAGTCTAATCTGCACATTGTCGGTGATTGACACATCAAATCCTTTGTACTGATAGACTTCCACATAAATATTTGCTACGACATTGCCACGTGTAAGAATCTCATCTAACACGTTTGTCACAGCTAGAGTCTTTAGGGTTGCAATACTGCCATTGTAGGTAAAGCCAATGTCTCTACCGAGAATTCTGACAGTCTCGTCATCTGGCATAGCTCCGCCTGCCACCATTGCACTAGCAAGGTCAGCGTATTGCACAAGTGCGAGATTTCCCGCACCGTTTATCTCTATTGCTCGGCCTATATCAGACGTGGTTGCATCCTCGTCATATCTTAGTAGGAATAATAGGTCTCCCAGTGTGACCTCTATATCTCCATATGTGTAGACTACTTGGTCAAAGTTTGTGATAGTGAATCTCTTAAAGACACTGTCATAATCTATATTTGCCACGTCGTAGGAGAGGTCTATCACGCTCACATCATGGCCACGATCACTTGCCTCAACTGATCTATCAAAGAATCCTAGGCTCGTTAAGTCATATGTATCAGAATTTGATGTCCTCACATCTACTGAGGAGATTATCTGATAGATATGCACTAATATTTCCTTTTCCACAGTGACGGCTACGACACCTTCGCCCGATGTGGTATAATTGTATCCACGAATGGATATGACCACGCGAATTGGCTCAGGGTCGACATAAGTCCTGTAGCTCACGAATAGCGCGCTATCTCTATATGATAGATAAGTGTAATTTTCTCTATCCCCTGCATAGATTCTCACAGACACACGAGAACTATCAATCACCGTTCGTGTATCGTTGTTGCCAAAATTGATTACGTTGTAGAATCCAAGTTCAATGGATTTTGCTGGCTCGTCCTCGCGTCTTACTGCGAAGTCCACTTCAGCTAATTCCTGGTGGAGAGTGTCCTCATTGTTAAACTTAGCATTTAGCACGATATTCCTATCAAAAGCAGGATTGATAGCATCGACCACTACCGATTCTTCAGTAATTGGACTAAACACTATGATGTTGGTGCTGATATTCTTTAGCCTTATTGGGTCGTAGATGGATATATTCACTTGTCCGGTGAAACCATCTCTATTTGCCACAGCATACATCCTCATATCCGACTGCCATATGCTAAATAGATACTGCCCGTCTAGGCTCACGCGATTTTCTATCGCGCTATCTTGCGCCACGCTCGTAATTGTGACATTCTGGTCTCTTGTTGACAGCTTGAATGGCACAACATCCACACCTATATCGGATGAGATGATATCAGCTTGTGCTGCCACCTCGGTAGACTCAGTATTGACTATATCTAGGAATATCTCACCTGACACATTGAATGTATCCACATTCTTGTAGTAGCCAAGTGGAATGTATTTAGTAAACGAATCGACATACACATCATGACCCGCGCTCTGTGGGTTCATATCGCAATTTGCGGTAATCTTAAGCGCCACTTTGCCATGTGCAATATCCCTTATCATATCTCCACTTAAGATATTGTGATAGATATACAGTTCACTATTTGGAGATACTGTCTCGCTGGTGCCAAGAATCTGCCTGCCTGAGCGGTCATCCACGAAGGTCATACCTGCCATCTGCACGCCCTCGGCAGTAACTAGTTCTATCCTAAAAGTAATCCTTGCATCACGGTTGTCCGCCTGATTGTTAGGCAGGATATTAAATGCGATTGCCTCGATGCTTGGATTATTGTGCAATAGATTTAGCACGTTAAGTTCCTGATACGTGCGTGCGTCGTTAAATAAATCCTCTTCATTTAATGTAGGGATATTCACCCCACCTGAGGTTATGACTAGGTCATTTGGGAAAGCCAACACTCGCACAAGTACAGGTATATCGTAGCTTACAAGATTTGGGAAAGATTTGTGCTGTACGCGGAATACTAACGTGTCCGTGCCGTTCTTGTGCGAAGTGATACGGAATCTAAATAGTGAGCCCTCCCTTTCCTCAACATCGAGGTTTGAGACGAATGCTACTGGGTCGTTAGCGCTATTGTCAGTGTATTTGCCGGCTTCAAGCAAATTGACTGTATAATTTAGTCCAAGGTCAGCCGAGTCATCATCACCTATGCGGAAATTTAGTCGTCTGTCATACAGAGCAGTCTTCTCCCCTGCAGTGTTGCTGGATAACACTACTTCATACATTCCTTGGCTATTCCTGCCCACTTCGCTCATGCCACTGGACAAGCTCTCTGCGAATAATTTGATATCATCGCTCGATACAGCGTCGGTTATGTAGATATCCTTTATCTCGGAGGAAATAGTCTCATTGAATGTCGATATAGCACGAACGCGTATGAATGGGTATGGATATTTGCTGCTAGTCGTGCGTGGGATGTTTGTGCCACGGATGTATCCATCTACTACGTCAGTCAAGTTGATGGATCTAGTCATCTTTAGGGTATTGCCGTCTAATTCAAAATGTGTGTAGCCCTCGTTTAATACGTTTCCGCTAGCATCAAAGAATTCGTACCTTAGATCTCTTTGGTTAGTATCTGCTGGTGTGAAGTTTAGCACACTAGATAGATCTAGGCTTCCGCCATTTGCAATAGCAAGGTCAGTGGAAGCAAAGTCCACAGACTCAATCTTGCGATACACATTCACCTGCATCTCGCGCTTTATATTTCCCTCAATGGTTCTAAGCGTCAAGAGTGAGTGGCCGAGATTCTTTGCTGTCATATGTAGAGTTGTAACTGAGCCGGATACGCTGGTCGTGATAGTTATATTCTCATCACCACTTAGCCAGTACTCGACATTGGTGCGCACGCCCTTTGCCGCGCCCGTCACATTAGCTGTCACGTCTTGGCTCAGCAGGTCATCTCCCTCGCCTATATATAAATCAACCACTTCGTCCGACAGGATGAGATTCATATTCTTGTACGGGTCACCGCACCCGAATAGGACAATCGTCGAACAAAGGATAGTGATAATCAGTCCAAATAATTTCTTTACCATAGTTATCTCCATTTTTAGTATTTACAAAAGGGTGAATTTTATCTAAATTTTGGCAAATTATACGAGCCACTTTTTAGATAGTTTGAGGGACTAGTTATTTGTAGCAAAATTGCATCAAAATTTTCCCTGCCTTGTCACAGTTTCATAAATGTATATTATATAAAATATAATATATCTAATCCCATTGTATTTTTTTTGACGAAATATGTCAAACGATTTGATATCTATTTGGACGGATATTGACTGATAAATTAAGCCCACCAAAATGAGGCTAGTGCTGTGGGCAATAACCTCGCTAAATAGAGCGATAACTTAGCTAAAAGATTTAACTCATCAAAACGCCAATGGACCTTGATGAAGATCGATATCTGCATACATTTAACTCATCTAATAAACGGTCAAATTTTAGCACACAAGACCACCCCTGCCTATCACCATTTCATCCTATTTACTAGTGGAACACAAAGATAACTATCATACACACCACTAATCATAAGCAGAATTTATGAAAACCCACGATTCCAAATATCTAAAATACTCACACCTAAACCTTCTTGTACTCATTAAGGATAAGATCTCTTTCCACCTAGTCTTGCTAAAGTTCTCACGCCTTAATACTTGCCCAATTTACTAAAATTTGCGATTTTGGTAAGTAATAAAAAATGACAATATCATAATAGATATTGTCAATAAGTGATGTATATTTGGAATAAAATATTTAGTTATTGTATTATTTTACCTTACTAACTTTTGCTTGCGCATAGTGGCGTTTTGTAGCCTCTCCACCACGAATATGACGCTCGTCGTAATTCGTTTCAAGCACTCTTTTCACACGAGCATATAGCCCTGGATTGATAGTCTTTAGCCTATGGGAGACATCCAGATGTACCGTGCTCTTGCTTAGGCCAAAGTGTGCAGCCGCGGCACGAATTGTGCATTTGTGCCTTAGGATATATTTGCCAACTTCTTCTTGTCGGGTTTTATAAAATAACATATGATTCACCTCTTAATCTACAATATGAATCAATATGTGGTTGTATGCCAATTTTTGACAACTTTCGACAAAATGAAGGGATCTTGCAGTTTATATTCCAATTACTCTATCACTTAGGATAATCTATCGATTATCAGATAAAGTATACTTTTGCAGTAATCTAGTGACATATAGCTATTATATTGAGTGAAAGGATAATTCTCGGTAGTATAGCAATTGATTATATAGAGTACTATTATATGATAATTAATTGTTATAGTTCGCCACAGAATTAGTGGTTATTTACCCTTACACTATTTGTGGCACATGGTGAACCTTATCACGTTTTTGTGATCATATTATGCAATATTTGGATAAGTAGATTTTTATGCACAACTTCCTCAATTTTGCTTTACTATAAGGTCTATTATCAATATAATTATAATAAGCAGTTTTAGGAGGAGATATGACAGCGTTAGACGAGGTAAAGAAGATATTAGCCGACCAATTATCTCTTAAAGTGGACGAAATTAGTGCAGATAGCAAGATTGTCGATGACCTAGGCGCAGATAGTCTAGATGTCGTGGAATTACTAATGATACTTGAGGATAAAAAAGGCATAGTGGTTAGCGATGACGAAGCAGCTAAGTTAAAGACCGTTGGCGACGTAGCCCGAATTGTTGAGAAATTATCAAGTAAATAACAAAATTATTATATAATTGACCAAAATTAACCTAATAACTAATATAAAATTAATTACCAAAATAAATTACTAATAAAATATAAAACTAAGATTAAATAACTAAGACAAAATAGAAAATTAAAATATAATTAATAGCTAAAATTTAATTATTAATTAAAATATAACTAATAACTAAAATATAATTAATAACTAAGATGGATAAAATAGAGTGTTGCAAGCAATTGCAGCACTCTTTTTATAATTTCTTAACACCTTATTTAGGCGCCCCGTAGTAGGGGGAGCTGGATGCACGAAGTGCAGACTGAGGGGATTGAGCAGGCTTATATCTTTCTTTCTACCAACTCATTGCTCTTTTAATAATTAAACAAACATACTTTATTATTACCCCAGGCAAGTGGCGTGCCACACTGAGAGGATTGAGCCGACTTTTTACCCGCTTATGTTCAAACTTCTCTACCATCTAACTACAATATTTTATCCTCATTTAGGTTACTTAAATCTTTGGGAGACTTATAATGCGCTATCCAAATTCTCCATCCTCCCAACAAAAAAAACAACTTGGTATATGCCAAGTCGTCTTAATGTGTCTTTTCTATTAGATTACTTCTCCCCTAGACTTAGATAATTATTAGGGTCTACTGCTAGGCCGTCTTTGAATACTGAGAATTGTAGTCTGGCGCCTAATTGCTTGCCCTCTGGGCTAATGGTAGCTGTTCCGATCTTCTGGCCACGCTCAACGGTCGCATTGACTGTGAGTGGCACATCATTCTCTAGTGATGCATACTTAGTGACTAGTCCGTCGCCATGGTCAATTGTGACCACTGTGCCGCGCATATAGGTCTTGTCTATATTTGTCACAGTGCCCGAGAGTACAGCATATACATCAGCCTTGTCATTTACGAGCAAGTCCACACATTTGTGAGGAGTCCATTTCTCTAGACTCTCATTGTAGACTAGATGTGAGCCATTGTAGTCCTTGCCAAGTCTAAATTCGGCTACTGGGTCGTAGAATGTAGTCACTTGTCCCTCAGTCGGGATATCTGTTATAGGTGTATCCCCGCTATTTGATGCGAGCACTGACCCTACCGCAATCACCACGGCAAGTGCTATCATAGCGACTATTATCAAGGCTATGTAGCCATATCTTCCTGCGTAATCCTTGACTTTCTCCCAAGTTAATTTCATATCTTTCCTCCTTGCTACAATTTTTATTGACAGATTTTTCCTTTCCTATACATATTTGTTAGAAACTATCCCGAATTATTGGATAACCTATTTTTACGTTCTCGCCATATGCCACGGTGATATTCACCGACTTGCCACGGATATCTATCTTCTCCTTTAACCGTGGGCTATAGTAGTACTCTATCTTGGTTTGTCCATACATATCGCTTGACACCTGCCTTAGCATCAATGTGCGCTTGACATACTCAAAATCATCGGCACTATACAGTATGATACACTCGCCATATGGCGCGTCTGCCCTACAATATTCCTCCACTGCCTCATCCATGTCCACTGGAATAAATGTGGTATTGTCTCTGCTATAACATATGTATCTGCCACCTACATCGAGCATACAGAGATTGGTGTATTGCAAGCTGCATAGCCCAATGGTCGCAGCGAGTGCAAATATTAGTACAAAAAATTTTCTCATACCCTAATTATTGACGGAAATTCAGGTATAATACCCCACAAATTTAGCACAAACTAAGTTATGAAAAAATTTGTATTTTTCGCGCTAATTATCATGCTATTTGCACTGTACCTTGTGCCTGACACCTACGCCAGCCCGGCAGGTGCAATTTATAGTCAGTATCAGTGCGATGCAATGCTACAAGCATTCCAAGATAGATACAATTCCGGTGACTATGAGGGTGCATATGAGATATTAAAAAATAACGATATGACAGCGGTGTATGACAAACTAAAAATTCCTATAGATGACACTCTAGGGAAATTCAAACAAAAATTACTCCTCTTATCTCATGCCTATGAGCGCGAGGGAGATATTGAGCAAGCCTTATCCATCCTTGTAGAAAACTCGCGTTATTACTCAACTGACGAGAATGTGACCTCCACCATCAAACGGCTAAAGAATATCCTCTCCGACCGAGAACTTGTGGATTACAACGGAGAGGTTTTTAGCCTAGCATTTAAGCCCTTACTTGCATTCCCCGAATATGCCCTGACTAGCAAAAATCCAAATGCTAACATCCTAGATAGAGAATATATAACGCCAAGGGAATTCCGAAGCATCCTATCCGAGCTTTACGACAATGGTTACGTGCTAGTGGATAGCAATTATCTCTCCAGCGACAGGCGACTTCCCGAAGGTAAACGACCTATAATCCTAATCTTCGACAACGTGTGTTATGGCAATGATTACAAGTGCCAGATAGATAGGTTAATAATAAATAATGACGGCGAAATTGCCACATACACGGGCAAGAAATCCATACGCGATAGAATAAGCACAGACAACGAATTCGTGCCAATTATGGAGAATTTCATCCATAACAACCCCGACTTTAGCTTCCGCTCCGCACGTGGGATAATTACACTATCGGGCGAGAATGGAATACTGGGATACAAGACCCAACACTCCAATGCAAATTATAAATATGAGGTGAAAAAAGTATCCGCCATCGTGTCGAAACTAAAGAGGCTCGGTTGGGAATTTGGCTCATGCGGATATAGCAATCTAGATATGACCATATCTAGCCCTATGGACTATGCGAAGAATTTATTCTCATTCGAGAACGAAGTGGCAAGCATAGTGGGCAAGACTTCGTGCTACTTCTGCCCAAATGGGAATATTGATAAACAAAGCGAGAATTTCTCGCAGGCGCAAGATGACTACACATATTTCCTAGTGGCGGATAATGAGGCTGGATGTAGCGATGGCCTACTCCACACCACACTCGTTGGTGGAGAGACTCTACGTGAGAGAAGTGAGGAACTATCCCCATTCTTTGACGCACAATCTATCTATGACCCTATGCGGGAAGTGAAGTATAATTAGACAAAAAAAAGGGTGCGGATGCACCCTAATTTTTATTTAGATCTCTCTATCTTCTTTATTCGTCGCCTCTCCAATCTCTTTGGGCGATTGGTCCTCCTGCGATTGCCAATAGCAAAATCATAGACCATAACGCAGAATCCTTGGAGCAAGTAGATATAGTATGAGAATAATCTGTAGAATAACATAGCCCAGAATAGTGTTCCGTCCAAGAATAGGCTAGCAAATAGCGTGCTGAATGAGAATTCCACCATTCCTGCCCCACCTGGGAAAGGTATGATGTGAGCAACTAGCTCGCACAGTATGATCCTAGCAAATATTGAGAAATATGAGACTACTGGCACTGGAGTCATCGCTAGATATATGCAGAATGGCACTAAAGCCTTTAGGAAATAAATTCCGGCAGATAGTATGAATGAGACGATCGATACAGGCAGACTCTTCGCGAAATATTTCATGCTCTTCTGATATTCTAATACATGGCGCATGATATTCTCAAACGATGCCTCATAGTCGCGCACTAAGTGCATTTTGTGACCGAGTTTTAATACCCCCATAACGAGTTTTGGCGCAACCACTTTGCTATAAGATAACACAAATATGCTAAGTATCAGTAAACATATTAGGCAGAGTGCCACAATGGATATGACATAAACCACATTGGCATCAGCCTGGTAGGAATTGAATATATCTAGATTAGTAAATAGTATCACTATAGATACCACGACGAATGCTAGTTGGCTATACACTAGTCTTGCCATAGGAATGCTCGTTGCTGTGCTAGCCTTTATCTTCCAACGAGATAGGTAGTATATCATGAATGGTTGACCGCCGACTGATAGTGGCGTGATGCTATCATAATATTTCTCCATCGCCGTAGACTTGTAAGATATAAGCGGCATGACACGTCCAGTGGACTTGTGAATCAATATGAATGTCCTAAGGCTATCCACCAACATGATAGCGGCGAATGCACCGAGTGCTAGGAATAGATATCTGATACCTACTTCGCTTCCAATGGCACTGCCAAGATTGCTGATTCCGTCACGATTTAGCTGCACAATGAGTATTATGACAAGCACTGCAATATTCACTAGGAAGAATGCAATGTTAAAGATCTTTGTCCTACGGGAACTTTGTTCCTTCATCTTTTGCTTAGCTTCGTCTAATATCTTATTGTCAGATATCTCGACTCGCTTTAGGTCTTCATCGCTAGGTAGCAATTTGTCATTATCTACGGTAAATTCGGTCGTTGCTTCGTTATTTTGCTTTTTCATCTTATTTCCTTATACTCTTACTATTTTATAAGTTTTTCGCATTTTGTGTCAAACCAATTTGTCCATATCTCTCATTTTTAAGGCAAAAAAAAAGAGTAAGTCACATCGCTTACTCTTAAATATTCCACAAACTCTCTAGTCTATAATCGTAGACTGTGATTTCTTTGCCTGCTTGTTTCAATTTGATTTTCTCATCAGTTAGCATATCTTGTAGTCTTTCGGACCCATCAAGTGAGCCATCGTTCTCGGCAAGCACATCGAGAATTGACTTGCTAGTCATAGGGTACACACGTGTATTCCAAAGCAATTTCGCATCGACATTATCTAGCTGGTTGTGGGAAACAAAATTTTTCACTCCGCCAAAGCTAAATATGATGTGTATGCCATATTCGGATATGACGTATTTGATATTGCCACCGTTTGGGTTCTCCTCAAACAAGTCGCGTGCGCCATTTGCGAATTGGTCAACTAAATTGTTATTGCCATCATCTGGATTGACTGGCACGACGAATCCAAAGTTTGCATTCTGTGAGCCGCCATTATTATCTGAATATTTGTAGACAAATGGCTCGAACCTATCAGCCTTGTCATATAATGTGAGAGTCCTGCTCTCAGGATTGACTGCATCTAGGATCTCAGCATATATAGCGCTTGCACTCTTGGTAGCCTCTTTGCCATTATCATCGGTGTAGAAGCATGTGATATTCTCACCATTGGTGCCAGCTAATTGCTCTAGATATACTTGGAGCTTTGCCTTGTCTTCATCTGTTGCAGACTCAGTGACATAGTCGTTGTCATTCTTCCACGCAGTGATCATCTGCTTTTGTGCAGTGCTAAATGATATCAGCACGTGTGCCACAGATGTATATGCATTGTCTATATGATAGTAAATATCCTGTGGATTGCCACCCATATCGGATTTGTAACTAGCATAGTGATTATCGTTTGTAGTAGTATTTACTGTATCATTGCGATATTTACTGTATGCTTCCTCATACTTTTGCTTGTAGGTTGCGACATACTTTGCTAAGTTCACTTTTGCAGTGGACTTGTAATAATTCTGGAAAACATCTATTATCTTTTGTTCCCTAGATATCTCGTATTGCTGTTGTACTCTATCAGCAAAGAGTTCTGCCTCAGTCTGGCCGAATCTGCCATGTCTATTAGCGGTAATCTGTAGATAACTAATATATCTGCTCCAAGCCTCGCTCTTCACACTCTCGTCTTCACATTTGAATACGAATTCTGGCACAACTATTTCCTTTGGCAGATAGCTATCATACACTACGCCAAGTGCCCAGTGTCCTTCATCGTCTGTAGTCTCACGGAAATTAGTATTCCACTCGTCCTTTGTGGTATGCTCGTAGATACTGGTACTCTCCTCGTCCTCACTATCCTCTTCTTCCTCTTCGTCTGGCACTAACTGCCCACGCTCGTCAAGAATAGCATCGACATACACCTTTAGATCCTTATTGATCTGCTCATACACGTCGGTCATGATATCAGCCTTGTATGCTTTGTCAAACTCTTCTCCAGCAATGCCCAATTCCTTAAAGTCATCACCATTTAGTAGAGCATTAGTTATCAGTCTGCGGTCAATCATGTTGCTTAGGACTTGTCTATAAGCCTCCTCGGTCGACATATTATACTGAGATATATAATTCTGGCCATTGAATAGCGAGAAGTATAATTCCAAGTCTTCCATGGAGAAATCCATATTATCCACACTTGCCACTATTTGGCTATAATATGCATAATCATCGCGCACGAAAATATTACAACCCGTAAGGGTCATAACGCACATGAATAGAGCAAGGATGATAGTTAAAAATTTTCTTTTCAAATTGCACACTCCAATAGTTGTCTTAGATATTATATAGTAAAAATTATAATAAATCAAACGTTACGTCAATATTTTTTAGCACACCTTGCAACTTTAATAGTTCTATAATTTTCTCTAGCCTTGGCAAATTGCTCTCTAGCTTTATCGTATACCCCACATCGGATATGATGGATATAGGTGAATCACTGTGGGCGAGATAAAAATCTTGCATGGACGATAGGTCAGTAAATTGCATTTCACATTTTGAATTATTGACAATAACCTTTTTAATATTACTGCGGCTAGAGATATTTTTTAGCATAGCAACGAGCATGATATTTTTCACCGGCGCTGGCACTGGACCCACACGCTCTACCATAGCTTTGTACACTTTGTTTAGTCCCTCATCATCCGATATTCCGGAAATTTGATTGTACCAATACACTCTATCAAGCGTGCTGGATAGATAGTATGTAGGGATGACCGCTTCAATATCGGTCTCTACTTCACACTCAGTATCGACCTTAGCCTTGCCATCAAGCTCGGCAATACTCTCACCAAGCAGGGTCACATACATATTGTATCCGACTTTCCCCATATGTCCAGATTGCTCTGCTCCAAATATATCTCCTGCTCCACGAATCTCAAGGTCTCGCATAGCTATCTTGTATCCTGAGCCTAAGTCACTATATTGCATGATACTCTCAAGTCTCTTGTATGCATCAGATCCTAGCACACTTCCCTCATTGTATGTGAAGTACGCATATGCCTGAATATTGCTCCTGCCTACACGTCCCTTCAATTGATAGAGCTGCGCAAGACCTAGTCTATCACTATCTATGACAAATAGTGTATTAGCATTCGGCAGGTCAATGCCGTTTTCTATAATAGTCGTTGCGATAAATACCTTTGTCTTTCCAGAATATAGGTCATATATCTGGGCACTAGATTCTTTCTCATCTAGCCTGCCATGCGCCACGCCGATTGTGATATTCGGGTCATCCAATAATTCCCTCACGTGGCTAGCAAAAGCATATATCTTCTCCACACGGTTGTAGACTACAAGTATCTGACCACCTCTACCTACTTCACGCATGATTGCGTTCTTTAGGAGTGCATCGCTATAACCAGTCACACTGGTGATACAATTTAGCCTACTAAATGGCGGAGTGCCGATGATGGATATATCTCTAATGCCAACAAGTGACATATGCAGTGTCCTTGGAATAGGTGTGGCAGAGAGAGTCAGCACATTGATACTGCTCTTGATATTCTTTATCTTTTCCTTGTCACCCACGCCAAATTTTTGTTCCTCATCTAGCACAAGTAGTCCTAGATTCTTTGCCTCAATCTTATCGGATAAGAGACTATGTGTGCCACACAGCAAATCAATCTTGCCTGCACGAAAATCCGCGTATATCTCTTCTCTCTTCTTAGCCGGCACATAACGGGAGAGCATCTCAACTCTCATGCCAAATTCAGCCAGTCTATCTCGGCAAGTATTGTAGTGCTGCACAGCAAGGATGGTCGTAGGGCACATGAATAGCGCCTGATATCCCGCCATAATTGTCCTAAATATTGCACGAATGGCCACCTCAGTCTTGCCATATCCCACATCACCACAGACCAATCTATCCATGATCTTGCCCGATGCCATATCACTGTAAACATCACTAATTGCCTGCAATTGATCAGCTGTCTCGTCGTATGGGAAAGTAGATGCTATCATCTCCTCTAATTCAGCCTGTCTTGGGATGACAATGCCCTGTTTGCCGGTCCTTGCTCTATACACTTCCCTTAGGTCAAATGCAAGAGCCTTTAGAGATTTCTTGACACTCTCTTTAGTCCTTAGGAAGTCCCCTGAGCCAAGCTTATTTAGTTTTGGATCCCCGCCTATGTACTTTGTGATCCTATCGATGTATTCACATGGCAGATACAATTTATCCGAGCCTTTGTACTCTATGACAAAGTATTCCTTTTGCGTGCCACCCACATCGATCATCTTTGACTCGACTAGCCTTCCAATTCCATAAGATGAATGCACGACATAGTCACCAATCTTTGGCAAATCTACTGTATAGTCATCGTGAGTGAAACTAATCTTTTTGTCACTAAGTATGTGGTTGGTGCCAATAATACACAACTTATCCGCATCAAATGTAGAGCTTAGTGGCAAATATTTAGTCACAAGATTTACTGTGCCCTTGCTGATTGCAGCGAGATTCCCGACTATCTCATAAGGTATCCTATACCTATCAAAGTCGCCTGATATGCTCTTTGCAAATTCCACATTGTCGCAGAATATTATATAAGTGTATCCGCTAGTCCTAGATATGTCGCAAGCTAACATCTTTAGCTGGCTTGCATAATTGATCACCGGACTTGAGTGTATACTAAATAACTTCGTCGCGTCGAACAATCTATTATTGGAGGATATTATCCCAAAGCCCACGACTGAGGTTTTAGATAATCTAATCCTCACATCCTCTATGCTAAATAGTGCACTCTCGTGCAATTTGGTTGCAAGGCCAAGGGATCTATTATTCTTTATAACATCCTTTTCCTCTTGCAAATATTTTTGCATAGTCTCATACACTTGCTTGTAATCATCGACCACTATCTTGCAGTCATCGCGCACGAGGTCAAATATTGTGCTATCCACCACCTTGCTATATGGGAATAGATATGGAATATCTCCAATATTTAGTTCGCGAAGATTCTCTAGTTCCTTGCACTTAGCATCTATATCGCAGGTCCCCTTATTACGCTTTAAGTCACTTAGCAATCGGTCAAAGTCTATGTCTCGAGCCCCGAGCACCGATAGTGCCGGAATAGTGATCCTATCTGGATGAAGTGGGTCACCATTTACTGACGTAATCTTGCTCACTGTGTCAAAGTCAAAATCAATTTTGAACCTGCCACCGGGAGTTGAGATATCTAGCCTCTCACCAAGGAGGAAGTAATCTCCTACGCCACTAATTTCGCTGGTCCTAGAGTATCCCAGGCTCGATAACGTCTCCTCAAGATTCGGTCGGACAGCCTCGTCTACGCCAAATTCTAGTGAAGATAAGTGCCCCGGATATTTGGATAGCAATGCCCCAGCGCTAACGCATAGGAAATCAGTTTGCCCACAATTGAACCTTGCAATATTATCTGCGTTTGATCGCACTTCGTCCGATGCCACTATGCTATAGTCGTAGTCAAATGCCACTACTTTTGCTGACCTATATCCCACGCGCTCAGCAAGGTCACAAATTTTATTTGCCTGCACATCATCGGATGTGATGTACATTATAGGATGATCAATTTCTTTCAGCACCAAAAATCTTGCCTCTAGGTCCAACCCATAGGCAACAATTCTATCTGGTCCATCAAGACAGGTAATGAGTTTCAAAAGTGGCCCATTACCAAGCAATCTCTTTATCATCCAAGTATCCTTCTTACAAGATTATTTTCTCAATATCGCCACCATTTGCAACGAATTTGTCCAGAGCGCTTGTCACTCGCTCAAAAATTTTGTTCTTTGCAATCACCGCTCTCTCTAGGTCATTTAGCGGAGATAGGACGAAATCCACTAGATCATAACTTCGGTCATATCCCGTGCCAATTCTAATCCTAGGGAATGCTGTATCACCCAAACATTCCACAATACTTCGCATCCCATTGTGCGTGCCGGCACTTCCTGCCTTTCGCATACGGAGTGTGCCACACTCGATATCTATATCGTCATAGATTATCACTAGATGATCTAGTGGCACTTTGTATTTCTTCACAAATTTTGCCACGCTCTGCCCTGAGTTATTCATAAACGTCGTTGGCTTTGCGAGAATTATTTTCTTATCGCCAGAGATAATATAAGCCACATCAGCGTCGCATTCCGCTTTAGAAAAATTCACCCCATGGGACTGTGCATAATGATCAATTGCCATGTATCCCATATTGTGGTGAGTGTCACGATATCTCTCCCCTGGATTGCCTAATCCTACAAAAACATATATATCTTTCATATTATCCTCAATTATTTATCTGATAGATACTGAAACGGTCCAACCTTGCTACCCTCTGCAATCTTGCAGTGCTCGATAACGCTATGAGATATAGTAGCACCTGCGCCAATATCGGAAGCATTGATCCTACTATCTCTAATCGTACAATTATCCCCAATATGGCTAGCACCAAGTATTTTGCACGGACCGTCGACTGTCACGTTATCCCCTATCTCGACCATCGCGTCGATATTCACACTCTCGGGATTTAAAATATTCACTCCACAGCTCATGTGATAAGCATTTATTCGTCTATTTATCACACCTCGCACAGCAGATAGATCTCGCATATCTGATACTTTATAAAACATATCTTGGTGCATTGGGCTAGAGGTTGCACTGGATAAATTCTCACATTTCTTTAGATACTCAGTCTTTGCTACATATGCGCGAGTGAATTTCACTAAATTTTGGTCCTTGTAGACTACATAGTCTAGCATATCCGATAAGCAATTCGTGTCAATTAGTGGAGTGTCAGAGAATAGTATTGCAGTGTACTTTGACTCATCTAGCACACCCGCTATATCCGGCAGGAAATCTGTGTCGCTCCCTACATTTACGCAAATAGTAGGATATCCTTTTGCCGCACGCTTCACCCAATCGAGCATACTAATCCCTGCTATATCCATATTGTATCCCGGCATAAGTGTGTGAAATGCAGGGCTAGCATATAGCAGGATTATCACCTTCATGCTGCTATCAATTGTTGCTGTCTTTACCTCTACTCTTGTTTCCTCTTTTACCATTCCTTAACTCCTTGAAAAAATCGGTTAATATCGCGCTGCACTGACTACTTTCCACATACACGAAATTTACTTTGTGATTCACTGGGATATCTTTTATCTTATCTACGGTTGGGAATTTTAAGTCCCGCGCGCCATAGTAGACGTTATCTACTCTTGCCCCAATTATGGCGCCAACGCACATGAGACAAGGCTCGAATGTGACATACATATCGCATCCGGATAGATTAGATAAATAAAGTTTCTTTGCGGCCTTGCGGATAGCCAGTATCTCACTATGTGCTACAGGGTCGACTGATGCTACTTTCCTATTATGTGCACGGGCAATAATCTTGCCGTCCTTTACTATCACACACCCTACTGGCACATCCTGGTATCTTGCAGCTTTTCGCGCTTCATCTAGTGCTGCAATTAAATATTTCTCGTCGTACATTATAGGAATCCCCATATGAAAGTAGCAAGTGTGACAAGCACTCCCAGCGTGAGGCTAGCATAGAGGAATATCATAGTCGGCCAAGTGATTTTGCCATATCTCTTGTCTTTAGGCAGCACTATATCAATTGGATTTCTCAGATAGTTAAAGTCGGTGTTTAGTGTAGAATTGCTCTCAATCAATTCATCTATCACGCGGCTTGCCTCATATTTTATAGGTGTATTGTCGTCTTTTAGATCATGAGCGGCATAGACTTTGTCTATCGCACGATTTAGCGACCTTAGTGTGGAATGTTTGAATAACTTTGATATCAGGAAGAATAACACTACTCCACACACGAGTAGGAATGCAAATATCGCAAGGAATGTGAGAAAGAAATTGGTATTTGATAGGAAATTCTCAATGCCAGTGTATAGGTCTTTTCCCCACCAATTTAATTCGGATGCAAAGTCAAAGTAGACGTTTAGAAAATTATTGGTAAAGTGTATGATCATTGCAGGGAAAATGCTCCTAGATGACACCGCGACAAATCCTATTAATATGCCAAGTATTGTAGTGTAGAAGACTTTGTCTATGCTAAAATGTAGCAGTCCAAATAGTAGTGATGAGAAAAGTATGGCACGCTTGATGCCAATGCCACGTGTCTCATATAATAGTAACCCTCGGTGCAAATATTCCTCACAAATTGCAGGAAGTAGTGCGGTAAACACTATGCTAAAGTAGAAGCTATTCATGTCATATGTCATATATAGCCCATCACCCAGCCCATATGGTGGAGTGTATCCCGTGAAATTGATAATTCCATTGAACATAGATGATATAGCGATATTTAGGAAAAATACTACAATCCCTATGCCAAAAGATATTAATATTGACATGAAGTTCACTGGTCTAAACTTCGCTTTTTGCGCTAGTCTCTTTGGAGTATGGCCGAGGAACAAAAATAGTAATACAGTCGGCAATATCACCATGATCCCTACTTGGATAATTGTGGTGTATATAGCCTCTTGTAGATAATATGACCCAGCGGATATTAAGTGCTTGTCACTAATTATCCTCACTGCTAGGAATGCTAACATACACATAAAATACACCATGTAAGCGACAAATATTTGGCGTGAATTTTTTCTGCTATCCATTGCCACCTCCTGCCGAGGATATTGTCCCCACTATCCAGAGAATGACTGCAAGAGTGACGGCTATTACAAGGTATATTATCTCGGTCTTGGACAAGCGCATATTCCTCTCTGATGCAACTAATTTATCCTCTGCATTTAGTCTCTTTACTACATACACTAGCAATGCCACAATCCCTGCCCCCACAATCAGTGCACCAAAGGCGATAAGCACTATCTTCCAGTCCGTGAAGTTTAACACAAACTTTTCCTTAGTGCCTGTCATATTTAGGATAAAGTCGCAAGTTAGCGAAATAAAATTATTCGTAAAATGTATCACCATGCCATACACGAGATTCCCTGTGTAGTACACGACGATGGTTATGACTAATCCCAATAAGAATTGATAAACTGTCTGATTGAGATTATTGTGAATGATCATGAATATGAAGGATGATAGAAGTATGCTAGTAATAGCATTAAATTTCTCAGTAAGGCCTACGAATACTACTCCGCGATAAATTATCTCCTCCACAAATACTGGCACTACTACTAGTGCAAATAGCCCACCAATATATGAGCCAACACTTGTTGGAGACAAGCTAAATTCATTCGATGGGTGATAATTGAACCACTCGCCAAATAGATAGGATAGATAATTTACAAATAAATACGCTCCGGCGAATGCAGCAATACCAATGCCTACTGCAAGGATGATATTTACTGTCTTTGGCCTAGAGATCTTAGTCGCTGCAAGGGCATTAATCTTATTGTGTCTAACGTATACGACGAAGTACACTAATAGTGCTAGATTGCCAATCACATTTAGGAATATTAGGAAAGGCACATTGCCCGAAATAGTAGCATCGCTGCCACCTGATAGTCTCACTATGACTAATCCAAGGATTGATGCAACGAATATGACAACTTCAGGAATAATTAGTGAGTAAAAAAAAGTCTTCACGCTATCAATTACATTGTAGCGCGAACGAAAAACATTATCATTAATCTTGCCTATCTCGTTATTCTTCATAATTTTTCTAATTATATTATATATTATAAAGTAATTATTGTCCACCTAATAACGCAAAAAGAATAACACTACAATTGTAGTGTTAAACATAGATTTTGTAGAATATTATACTATTACTTCTTCGTTGGGCAACAAATAGTAGATTTGTCACGCCCCGCACGGCTATAAATTATCGTTAGTGTGTCACCCGCATTTGTTTCATATAATAGATTCATTAGGTCTGCTTCGCTGTCTATATTCTTGCCCGATATAGTCTTGATGCAATCTCCCACTCTAAGGCCCGATCTCATAGCAGCACTGTCTTCCTTGACACTTGCGATATACAGCCCTCTATCACATGACACATCTGCTCCATTTGCTCGTGCTACGTCTACCGAAAATCCCAGTATCCCAATCTCAGGCACATCGATTGTGTCACTGCTAGATAGCCTAGATACAGCGCCTGTAATTGACTTGGCAGGGATAGCAAAACCTAGACCCTCATAGGTTGAGACTTTTAGCGTATTGATACCAATCAGTTGACCGCGGCTATTGATTAGCGCGCCTCCGCTATTGCCGGGGTTAATACTGGCGTCATGTTGGATTAGCCCTTGCATATAGCTTGGTCCATTATCTCCCTCCACTTCTATCACTCTATCGGTCGCACTGATAATGCCACTGGTCACTGTGCCCTTGAAGTCATAGCTTAGTGGTGTGCCAATAGCAAGCACTGCCTCACCCACGCTATAATCACTTGCAATCTCTAGATATGGGATAGGTGCGGAAACTTTGATTATCGCTATATCACGACTCTCATCTCTATAGCACATATTAGCATAATATTCACCTCCATCAAGGGTGTAGACGTAGTTGCTCCCACCAGGAAGCACCACATGACTATTTGTCACAATATGCCCACTATCAGATATGCACACGCCACTGCCCAGGCTCTCAGTCGCATTTGTCCTAGAATAGATGGTCACTACGGCTGGTCTCACCATATTTGCAACTGTGCTAAAATCGCCTATCTCACTTAAGATATTGATAGGCTCGACCTTGTAGGCGGATTTTGCCCCACAACCAAATAAAGCAATGCTGGATAAAAAAATTGCTACCACAAAACGTTTCACGTTATCTCCTTTATGGTAGCAAAAATTTATTTAAGTGAAAATATAGTGCTAATCCTATGAGCCGGGGCTACGTCTATCATTATATTTTCCCCTGGGATCACGCCTTGGGACCTAACCATCTCGCACACGCTATCGTAGCATAGGTCGGGAGTATTATTCTCCTCACTAAGGTGGGCAAGAAGTATCTGCTTCACCCCATGGCATGCAAGGTCACATATAGCGTCCGCACTATCTTTATTAGATAGGTGCCCAAACTTGCCACTAATCCTACTCTTTAGCGCCATTGGATACTTAGTCGATACCCTTAGCATCTTCTCGTCGTAGTTGGCCTCAAGGATTACTAATGTACTACCATAGACATTGGATAAAATGTCACTAGTAGTATAACCAATATCGGTCAAAATACTTATCTGCCTATCAAATTCGCGGATAGTGTAACCCACACAGTTTGATGCATCATGTGGAATCTTGAATGGATGAATATCAAAGTCGTATAGTGCAAAGTCGGAGAAATACTCAACAACAAGATTTGTGTCAATCTTGCCAATTTTTGGAATAGTGGCATCCACGCCGTCTGCATGGATATACACCTTTGGCCTATATTTTCTCACAAATGACGATATCCCCTTGATATGGTCACTATGCTCGTGAGTGACGAGTATGGCTACCACCATCTTTGGGTCAATGCCTAGAATATTCAGTCTCTCCTCTACATCACGCATAGCAATGCCGCAGTCGATGAGAATCGCATAACGATCGTTCCACACTACCGTGCAATTGCCTTTTGAGGAACTAGCTAACATACAAACTTTCATAATACCTTCCGCTAGACGTATTATATCATAGACTGACAGTTTTTTACAAAAGTTATTTTATGGTAATTGTTAGTTTTTGGATAGGTCAAATATCTCCACTTTGCCCTCTATCCAGCAGTCAAAGAATGAGCCTAGGTCACACCTTGATTCCCTCTCCATTGCGTTAAGTAAGTCCGACACTGTAGCGATGCTATATGCATTGTCTACATAGTATCTCTGTAGTCCTTTCATAAACTTGTTATTGCCAATAAGTTCTCTTAAGCTGTCAAAAAATAATGCTCCTTTGACATAAGTGCAATATACATACTCGTATTCCGAACCATACTCATTTAGCGCTCTATCCATGCTAGTATCTATATCGCCAAACGTATCTTTGTAGAAGTCTACGAATGTAATATATCTATCACGTGTGGTGGATATTAGCGTGCTATAGTCTACGCCGTAACTAGGGTTTGCTTCGTAGAATAGCGCACAACTATAATCAGTCAACCCCTCGTCTAGGAAACTTGCTACATATTCGTTGTTGCCAACAACTCCATACCACCATTGATGTGCTATCTCGTGGATTATAGTATTATTGTAATCTTCCACTCCCTCTACTGCGTCGGATATGTAGACTAAATTTGGATACTCCATGCCGCCTTCGATGAAATTGGTCTTTACCACATCGAGTGTGCTGTATGGATATGGTCCAAATAATTTATTGAATGTAGATATAGCGTCCACTGCGGTCTGCAAGTACACTTCGGGATTATCTTGCTCGTAGTACATATATCTAACATCCACACCGTCTACACTAGCGTTCACTATTTCGAATTTGTCGGATAGTACGAACGCAAAGTCACGCACGGCCTTGGCAGCGATATTTGTCGTGGTTACTTCCCCATCAGTTGAGGAGTCCACCACATAACCAGTGTGCGCTAGAGTGTAATCGCTATCGTATGTGATAGTCACATCATAATTTGCTACGTTGCTATAGAATGGGTCACCATTGGCTGCATATGGGCTAGTATTGTATGCACCGTCCTCGTACACGCAGAGTATTGGATAGAAATTGCCAAGGTTTATAGTGTTATTCCCATAGCCAAATCGGTGGATTATATTTGGGATATCTATCTCAAATGCCATCTCCACGGTCGCTGTATCATATGGATTTAGCGTAGTGTCAATGACTAGGATATCCGAGTCCTGCCCCTCGTATATAGCATCCACCACCTCTCCATTGTATTTTATCTCGGTGATCACTATATCTCCATAGTCCACACCATTTGGATAAGCATTATTCTTATCTAATTCATTCACTGGCTTATTCACAATCCCTTCGCTAAATGCACGTGGATATAGGTGGAAGTCCAGGTCTTCAATGATAGTATCGTATCTATTGGTATAATTTAGCACTTGCCTGCACGTCATAGTCATATTTTCTACATCGACATTCGCGGTGATAGAATATGTATCAAGGTCCTTCGCTACTTTGTCGATTCCCTCAAGCTTGTTGCACCCTGCAAGTGTCAACATAGATAGGACTACTAGGGCTAGTGCTAGACAATAATTTCTTAACTTTCTCATAAATTACTCTCCTACATCACTATTTTATGAGAGCACGAGTAGATTTTAGACCAACTAATCTATAAAAAAAGTTTTTTCCCTAGTCATGGTCGTCTTATTGCTTTTTAGACTAAATTTATTGTATAATGAGTAAAACATGGAGGGAGTATGGCTTTTTGTAAATTTTCCACAGAATATGTCCGCTCATCACACATTGAGGTTGACAACGAATTTGTATCCGAATTGTTACCCGCAGCCCCAGATTTTTGCGTGAAAGTATATTTGTACGGCCTATATCTTTGCGGAAACAACGGATCGTTTAGCATTGAGGATATGTCCATTGCGCTAAATGCCCCTGTCAGCGACATAGAGAGTGCATTCATATATTGGCAGGAACTAGGCGCACTTCAGATCCTTTCATCAAATGATTTTGAAGTGAGATATTTGCCAACGAAATTTGCTAGCCACGCCTACAAGAAATACAATTCGTCAAAATTCCAAGCCTTTAACCTCGAAGTGCAGGAGATATTATCCGGCAGACAAATTACTCCTAACGAATTTAACGAATATTACTATCTGATAGGGTCAAAAGGCCTATCCGAGACCGCCCTAGTGCTGATTATCAAATACTGCGCTAACCTAAAGGGCAATAAGGTCAATTATCCATACATCAGCACAGTCGTGCGCGACTTCATCTCAAATGGACTCCTCGATGAGAAGAGTGTGGAGGATAGACTCCATGATCAGGAAGCATCCACCCTTGAGATGCAAAAGTTATTCAAAGTGTTAAAATTAAAGCGTGCAATCACTCCCGACGACTACAATATGTATCTAGATTGGACGAAGAAATTTGACCTATCACTTGACACTATCCTCTCAATTGCAGACCACGTGAAGACTGGCGGTATGAATAGACTAAATGCCTTGGTGCTAAAGTGCTATGAGGCAAGATGCGAGAACGCAAATGACGTGGAGGCATACTTCGATAGTTCCGAGAAATACTACGATATAGCAAAATCTGTGTGCAAACACATGGGTCTATACTATGATAATCTGGAAAACATTGTAGACAAGTACGTGACCGATTGGACGAGAAAAGGTTATGACAAGGACACGCTAGTGGAACTCGCCGATTACTGCTTCCTCCGCTCTATTAGGACACTAGATAGGCTAGATGCCCTAGTTGAGAAATTCTATCAAATGGGAAGGATCGATATCGGCAGTATTCACGAATATATTGAGGAGCTCAAGGAAATAGATAACAAAATCAAAAATATCCTAGAATCCCTTGGCTCTAGTAGGAATGTCACCCAAGACGACCGAGATAAATATAGTCTGTGGCAAAAGTGGAATATATCAGACGAGCTATTATCCTTTGCAATAGAAAAATCTGCTGGCAAGTCCAATCCTATGATATATCTGCACAAAGTGTTATCAAGCTTACATTCTAGCAATATTACAAGTGTAGACGAGGCCAAGAAGATGAATTTTGACTCAAATAACACAAAGAGTCACGACACGATGAAGAAACGCAATTACAAAAAAGAAGATATATCCAGTCTATTTGACGATATAAGGACGGTGGAATTATGATGACAAGTGACCTAAAACGCCAAGCCATGGATATAATCAATCGCAGGAGAAATCAGGAAATATTCACCGCGCGTGTGAACCTAGATTATGTGTTGTCTGACAAAATTTGTCATGACTTATACTACAAAATTAGATCCCTGGAACTAGAAGTTGCCAAGGCCGAATTAGTAGGTGTTGACACCAAGAAAATTGAAAAAGATATCAAGTCCGCAAAGGCTGAACTAAAGAAAAATATCAATCGCATGGGATACAAAGTATCCGACCTCGTGCCACAATTTTCCTGCCCTATATGTCAGGATACTGGATACAATGGGGATGAAAGGTGCGAGTGCTTCAATAGGGAATTATCTAATATATTACTTGCTAATTGCAATATCTCAAAGCAAGCCTTGCTTGAAGTGAAGCCATTTGAGGAAGTGGACTATAGCATTTACAAGGAAGAATATAGGCTCAATATCATGGCACTGTATGACCTACTAAAGCGCTATATAGACGAATTCGATAACACGAAACGCCTAAATATCACCATATCCGGCTACACCGGAGTGGGCAAGACAAACTTGTGCCTCACTACCATGAAATACGCTATATCCAAGGGAATATACACAGTCTTTACCACCGCAGTTGATCTAAACAAAGCTATGCTAAATTATCACTGCGCACTCATCCAGGATAAGGAGCAATACCTTGCCCCATACTTTGACTGTGACTTGCTAATTATCGATGACTTAGGCTCCGAGCCAAAGATGAAGAATGTGACAAAGGAATATCTATATGTCATCCTCACCAATCGTGTGGCAAATGGCAAGCACACTCTAATCAATACCAATTACGATCCAGAATATATCCTGGATACCTACGAGGAGAGGATATTCTCAAGGCTAAATGACAAGTCAAATTCTATCATGCTGTCCATGGAAAGCAATGACTTAAGACTAGATAGGAGAATAGATAAGAAAAAGAAAAGTTGATGACAATAATTCGTAACTTTTTGTCACTAACTATCTAATATTTGCTGATAACTATTCTGTTACAAATAATTTATGTAACATGGAGTTAGTATAGGATACACTAATGACTTTACGGCTATCATAATTCATTTGTTATAGCAATAGTAGATTTTTGTCGCACAAAAAAAATAGGCTACGCGTGTAGCCTATTTTTAATTATTTTCGTCAAATTCATAGTGAAGTGTGCTATTTGATGTATTCGGCAGCTTCTCTCCACGAGTAGCCTCTATAGTGTACTGCCTTGTGCCATTTGCATCCACCACACTGTATGTGCCTGTATATGGGGCATATTCGCCCGCGCCTAATTTTATCATAATATCCTCCTATTTATATCTATAGTGTCTGCAGTTAAACTATTTTTATACTAAACGTAACAATTGTTTGACAGTCTTGCTATTTAGTGGTAATTTAGGTGTGTTACACAAAATTTTAATATTATTCATAATATTAAAGAAGTTAAAAAGAGGAAATATGCTGAAATTACTAAAATATTTTTCGCTTGCGCAGTGGATAGGGCTAATAGTCATGTTAGGCCTAATTTTCTTGCAGACCCAGATCACTATGGCAATACCTGGTCAACTAGGCACAATAATCAATGCTGTGACCGATGGGCAACGCGATGTTATTTGGAAATCTGGCGGGATAATGTTTGCCCTTGCTATATCCGAAGTCTTTGTCATTATCATCATAAACTACCTGTCATCCCATATCGGCTCAGGTTTTGCTAAGACCCTAAGGCACAAGACTTTTGAAAAAGTGCAGCAATTCTCCATGGATGAGATATCTGGTTTCTCGACTGCTAGTCTTATTACCCGTTGCACCAACGATATACAAAATGTGCAGATGACTATCACAATGTCTCTTAGGATGTTAGTCACCGCCCCACTCATGGCAATCAGCGCTATACTAAAGATCCTTCAGAGTGACAAGCAACTCTCCCTCATCACCATGATAGCACTATTTGTCTTAGTAGCACTCATCATCACATGCGTCACCATCGTTGTGCCAAAATTTAAGCACATCCAGAAATACACCGACGACATCAATATGTTAGCGCGCGAGAATTTGACTGGACTTAGAGTTATCCGTGCGTTCAATACTGAGGATGAAGAGGAAGAGAAATTCGATAACACGAATAAGTCTCTCACCCATACTCAAAAAGTAGTTGAGAATGTCATGAACCTACTATTCCCTACTATGAACTTCCTAAATAAGACACTAAGCCTTGTGATAGTCTGGGTTGGTTCGTACCTAATCGCACGCAACACGATAGATATCGGCACAGTCACCACATTCTCACAGTACAGTGTGCATATCCTAATGTCATTCCTCACACTATCCATGGTGTTTGTCATGATCCCAAGAGCGCTAGTTTCCGCCAACCGTATTAATGAGGTATTACAAACCCAGGTGAAGATAAGATCTGGCACAGGCAAGACCCCAGCTGTAGCTGATGGGTCTATCACATTCTCTGACGTGTCATTTGCCTATCCTCATGGCGATGAAAATGTGTTAGAGAATATCAACTTAGATATCAAGCCGGGCGAGACTTGGGCATTCATCGGCTCAACTGGTTCGGGCAAAAGCACACTTATCAACCTCATCCCAAGATTCTTTGACGTAAGTACGGGCAAAATTCTTGTCGACGGCATGGATGTGCGGGATTACAATCTAAAGGAACTTAGGAACAAAATAGGATATATTAGCCAAAAGACCCTACTATTCAGTGGCTCGATTAGGGAAAATTTGCTAGACGGCAACCCTGATGCTACCGAGGAGGATATGTGGGAGGCTTTGCGTATCGCACAGGCAAAGGACTTCGTAGAGACCCTTGATGAGGGACTGGACTACAATCTATCCCAGGGCTCGACCAATGTCTCAGGTGGGCAAAAACAGAGGCTGTCCATAGCCCGTGCTCTAATTAAGAAACCAGAGATATTAATATTCGACGATTCCTTCTCAGCACTGGACTTCAAGACTGACCAGGAACTTAGGTCTACTCTATCCACCCTGCTTGACTCTACCACCACAATAATTGTGGGCCAGAGGATCGGCACTATCATGAATAGTGATAGAATTGTCGTGCTAGATGATGGCAAGATAGTGGGAATGGGCACACACAAGGAATTGCTAAAGAATTGCCCAGTGTATCAGCAAATAGCATATTCACAGATATCAAAGGAGGAACTGGACAATGCCTAGAGGTCGTGTAAATCAGGTCTCAAAGGCCAGAGATTTCAAGAAAAGTTTTAGAGACTTATTAAAGTATTTAAAGGCCTACAAATGGGCCGTGTTGCTAGCAGTTTGCCTCATTGTGGTGGGAACAGTATTATTCATGTTAGCCACACGACTCGTAGGAGATATCACCAACGAATTGCAGACAGCCAGTGACGATGAGCGTGCTATCAACTTCGCTTTAGTTACGAAGAACGCTCTAATTGCGCTATCGTTCCTAATCACAAACTATGTATTCAACTATTCATCCTTTGTCATTATGACCATAGTGAGTCAGAATATCACATATAGGCTAAGGAAGGAAATATCTGAGAAGATCAATCGCTTGCCTCTATCGTTCTATGACCACGAGAGTTTCGGAGATATTCTATCTCGTATAACAAACGACGTGGATATCACAGCAAACAACCTCTCCTCCGTCGTGAACCAGACGTTCCAATCTATCACCATGATCATTTCAGCCGTCGTGCTGATGTTTACCATCAACGTGCCTATGACTTTTGTGACATTCTGCTGCATTCCACTAAGCCTACTCATAGTGCTACTCGTTGTCAGATTCTCACAGAAATATTTTAGAATCCAGCAAAACGCACTGGGCACAGTCAATGGCAAAATCGAGGAAATATTCACCAATCACACTATTGTGAAGGCCTACAACCTAGAGCCTCGCACTATGTCGGACTTCGATACTAGCAATAACGAACTATACAACGCTGCTTGGAAGAGCCAATTTTACTCCGGCATAATGAATCCGTTATTTGGTCTCGTCGGCAACCTCGCATACATCACCTGTGCATTAATGGGAGCATTCTATGCGATAGACAAAGTGCTCCTCATCGGCGACGTGCAAGTATTCATCACATCGGTTAGAAACTTCAACCAACCACTTAGCAATATTTCTAGTATCTCAGCTAGTGTGCAAAATCTCATGGCTGCAAATGAACGTATCATGGATTTCCTAGGAGCATCTGAGGAAGACCCAGAGGACGACAAGACTGCAACTATTGAGAATGTAAAAGGCTCAGTCGAGTTTGACCACGTGGTATTTGGTTATGACCCGAATGTGCCAATCATCCATGACTTTAGCGCCAAGGTAACACCAGGCCAAAAAGTGGCCATCGTTGGTCCAACTGGTGCGGGCAAGACCACCCTAATATCCCTACTTATGAGGTTCTATGACATACAGTCTGGAGATATACGGGTGGACGGCGTATCCATATATGACATGAAGCGCAGCACAGTGCGTGACCTATTTGGCATGGTGCTGCAGGACACATGGTTATTCCGTGGCACAATTAGGGAAAATCTCACTTATGGCAAGGAGATATCCGACAAGGAATTGGAACATATCTGCAAGGAAGCAAAGATTGATCATATGATAAAGTCCCTACCTGGTGGATACAACATGGAGCTAACTGAGGATAGCAGTATTTCCCAAGGTCAAAAGCAACTTCTCACCATCGCGCGTGCTATGGTTCAAAATAGCCCAATGCTCATCCTAGACGAGGCTACAAGCAACGTGGATACCCGAACTGAGGAACTTATCCAAGAGGCTATGGATAGACTAACCGTGGGCCGCACAAGTTTTGTCATAGCCCATAGACTATCCACTATCAAAAACGCTGACTTAATACTCGTGCTGCGTGATGGCAATATTGTAGAGCAAGGCACACATGCGGGGCTACTCTCGGCAGGTGGCTTCTACAGTGACCTATATCGTAGCCAATTTGAGAATAAGTAATACTAGTAAGTGTAGATATATATTTTAAAATAAGCCTAACTTCCAATCTTTAGATAATCTGCACTTAGTATCTAAATAAAGTAAATCGCAAGTCCCCTTGCGATTTTTTATTATCCCATTTACAAATATATCTTTTAAAATAATGTTGTCAAAAGTTCTGTTTTATGGTATATATTTATATGTGATGAATATGCATATTTTCGTCACAAGTATGCTACTGTGGCTCAGTTGGTAGAGCAATTGATTCGTAATCAATAGGTCGGCGGTTCGAATCCGCCCAGTAGCTCCACTTTATGTGACTCCGGATGTCCCTATTGTGCCTCCGTTGTCACATATCTACACGCACTGGGCGGATAACGAAATGATGTGACGCTCGATATTGATTACTCATCAATTATTATGATAGATCTCTCTCGCTATTCCGTCACTTCGTTCCTTACGATCCGCACCACTAGCTCCATATACCGATTTTTCGAATATTCCACTTAGGAAAATTAAATCTAAAAATATAGAAATAATCTACAATATGACTAATATACAAATGGAGTCAATCCCAGACGACAGAAAGGAAAATACAAGAAAATAATAACTAACTAAAAATTAGACTAAGCAGACCGCTTAGTCTTTTTACTTATTCTCTTCTTTATATATTAAATTTTAAGCTAAAGAAAATATTTGATATTGACAACTGGCAAAATTTGAAGTAAAATATATGCATAGGAGCAATTATATGAAAATTCGCGGAATTAACATTAAAGCAATGGGAGGTATCCCAAAAGAGATTGGTGAACCTTCACTCAATAATTGGATAAAGAGTTTTAGAACAGATGGACTAAGGTTTCTAACCGATCAAACACTTGCAAACAATATAACAAATTGTATAACTGATGCGTATTTTAAGGCTAATAATTATAAAACTACGCCATTTAATTACAGTGTTAATAAACAAAATGAAATGATATTACCTGCAGGTACTTTGATACATCTGTCGCCTATAACCTATGGAAATGTTGAAATTGATTATGAGAAATTGCTCTCCATTAAGGAAAAAGGGTTATTAAGTATTGCTTCATTTAATGTTGGCGATTTACAAGGTTTAGATAATGAAGTGCCATATATGGTCAGTTTTCATAGATGTGCTGAGACAAGATCAGTGTCTGAAGAATACGATTCTATAATGACTAGACATTCCTTTTATAATCACACAAACATAACTTCTATAAATGAATTAGGAATTGTTATCGATTCAACAAGCCCTGGCATTCAAAAACTTCTAGCATTTGACATATCAAATGTTAGACCTCATATTCTAATGGGTCCAGGTTATATAGATCCTATTACTAATAGACAATATGCATATAGATTAGATAAATATCCAAATGGAATAAATACTGAAGCGCAAAAACAAGCCTTAGGAAGCTTAAGATGTAAATCTAGTCCAATGCGTGAGGGGGATGAATACGCATACCTTCCAATAGCTGTACCTTCCCAGTATATTTCCGCATTCATATTGTCTAGCAAACAAGAACAAAACAAAGAATTTATTTTATTTTTAATGAAAGAATTCCCAAATGCCACTATATGTAATGCAGGCGGCAAAATACTTTATCGCGCAATTAAGGAAGATACAAGAAGAGATTAATTATAAAATTTTAAAAAATTAGACTAAGCCGCCCGCTTAGTCTTTTTTATAAACTATATAGGAAATTATTTGAATAAAAAATATTTTGTAGTAAGATAAGGTAAAGGTAGGTGAATATGGGAAAGATTACTGCAAAGGAATTGACCGATAGTGGGATATGCCCTACGTGCTATGATAGATCGCATAATCACTGTGTATTTGGTGACAACTCTCGGATGATAATCTATCGTGACAATCTGGTCGAGTGCTTCCTCTGTGGCAACCCACGATGTGCGGGCCATACTATAATCTCTAGCGTCAAGCACTACAAGGATATGTCGGAGGCACCAATCACCCTCACACATCATATGATGTCCATAGCAAAGCGCACGATGCTTGCCATCAGGTCAGTCTATAGGTGCAGCAGCGTGTATCTATGCACAATGTGTGATGGACCTATGAATCACTATCACCTCCAACTAATCCCTAGATACCCTGACGAGGAGCGCGGGTCTAGGAACTTCGTAAAGGAGCGCATCCCATATATCCACGATGCACGCAAAGTATCTGGCCTGCGTACTATCTTAGGTTATAAAAAATAACAATAGTACTAATGACAGTTGAGTGTATTATTTTAATTAACAAAATAATATTTCTAATTAACAAAAAGTAATATTACTAGCAATTGCAACCAATTGAGAAATTTTGACACAAAAAATATTATAACTAACAATATCAGTCAATTAATGACGACAACAAAAAATGACAGTTATAACACTGTCATTTTTTATTTACTTTTTAGATTATCTACCAAATAAAGATACTTTGACTGCCTACTTAATAATTTTACTTATATATTTGTTGACTATCGGCATAGCAAATCTATTTGTTATTTTCCCTATACTCGTCAATGACAGACTTGATAAATCTACTCTCATTGTATGGGTCGAGGATATCCTTTAGCATAAACGTGCCACCCTGTGGGGTAATTGGTGAGGAATTTGACCCGAATACTAGACTGCCCGTATTGCGACGTGCGATTTTATCTAGCAGTGTGACATGGACGTTTTGTGCACCAATCATGGACATATCCAGTGACTTAAAGTCTGTGCCAAACACACCTTTTCTAATCACAATACGCTCGTTGGTGACTCCGTAATATAAATTCCTGTAGAAGAATATGCGATATACTAGCACAAGGATTATAATTAGTCCAATGATGCCTGCATATATGCCAAACGTCATGGCGCTAAATTGTAAATGCCCTGGATTATTCTCGTCAACTTCCGTCATCGATGCTATCCATGCAAATCCTAGTAGCATCACAAGTAGGAAGAATAATCTAAGCCCGTTGCTCAGCCAATACTTGAATTTATTTGGCTTGTAAGTGCGCTTGATGACTTCCCCTTCCTTTAAAATCTGTGTAAATTTATCTTCAAAATTCATTTTCTTCGCCTCTATTTATATTATATCATATGCGAGATAATTATCATAATATTTTAACAAGTTATACAAATTTGTACCCAAATACTACAACCCCTATTAGGGCTACAAGGCATAGTACATTTATTGGGTTTTGCATGAAGGTCTTTACTTTGCCAAAATACGGTATGTGGTATATCACCCTGCCATACAGTTCTTCTGCCTTGAAAGTCTCATTTGACGGGCCATTTGCATCCCCATGAGTGGTAAATGTCCTGCCCTCAAGGTCGACAGATACTACCCTGTGTGTGACCTTCAAAGTATTGCCCGCGGTCACTATATCCCCTGGTTTTAGGTCCTCAAGATCCACATTGGTATTCACGCATATTAGCGAGCCTACGGGGAGAGCCGGTGACATGCTGCCGGTCACGACGTTTAGATATCTGCACCCCGCAAGCAGAGATATGCCAAAGGTAAACACTAGCGAGATAACAATGCTAGCTACGACGCTCGATAGATAATACATAAACGCATTTGACCTAGTATACATGCCCGCCTCCTATAATTTATTATATCAAATAAGCACCAAAACTTGCAAAAACTATGCTATAGGTTGCATTCATTTTTGCCAAAAAAGACTCGCCACATTATGTAGCGAGCCTTTTATTATTAGCCTAGTCAGTCACCTCAGCAAACTCATAGATATAGTAAGTCTTTTCATCAAATGTAATCTGCGTCTTAGTACTCTTGAATTTATCTCCAAGAGTTATAGCATTTCCATTCTGTGTAGTGAATGCATCTGTGCTGCTTGCACCGGTTATACCCGTTGTGCCTGACGTAGCATTGTATCCATTCACTGCTAAGTAATAGACATTGGTGTAATTGTTATTTGTATTTGGATTACCTGTCACTAATCCTACTGTGAGACTTCCATTTGTACTAATTGATGCAATTATTGTGTAGGAGTTCTCGACCTTGAATGTGCTCTTCACATTGGTTGAGCCGATGAGTCCTGCCACCGTTGCACGGCCGCTTGTAATATTCACTGATTCAATAATGGTGTAACAATTGGATACCGTCACACTATTTGACTGATAACTAGATCCACCAATATTTAGGCTATCTGTCATAATGCCAACTAATCCCACTGCGTAGATGCTATTGTTACTTGATTCGGTAATAGTCAACTTACCTTGATAGGACACTTGGTCGAGTGAACCTAAGTTCCAGTTCACACCACCAGACAAGCTGCTGTGTTTACTGGTTAAGTTACTCTTCACGATAGCTAATGTAATACTTCCATGGTTGTAGGTAGCAAGTGTGGAGACGTAGCTGATAGAATTATTCGTCTCATCTACTTCTATATCTAACGTTACTTTTATATTCCTCATAGTTCCGTTAGAACCATTCCTGTATGCCACTGCGGAGATGTAACTTGCAGCCTGTGTAGTGACCCTTATCTTGCCAGTATTCTCAATTGCATGGATATTGATATCGCTCACCTGGCCATCATTCGTGCCAACAAGTAGTGCGACATAACCGCTATTTTGGATAGTGTAATTCATCTCACCAACGCTTATATCCAGTCCACTGATTGTGCCATTGTTTGTAGTGATTAACGACACACCCGTTGTGCCACTAGATATAGTCTTATTTACTGATGATAGGACGAACTTAATATCGCTCAAATTCCCACCATGGGCAATGCTATGGATGAAGTAATTGATATTACTGCTAATTGTAATTTCAGCAGATTTATCGCTTGAATATACTTTGCCTGCAAGGTTTTCTATAAATGCATTACTTGCCGAATAAGTAATCTTCGATGTGCCAAAGTCTATAGTTCCATTGAACGTGCTAATTGTAGTAAACATTGCGATAGTTAAGCTCTCTGCCTCGACTTTGTATTGATAATTCTCAGTACCAAATACATTTAGCCTATTCATATGATCACTAGTCTTGATGATATATGGATACTCGGTCGTACCATCACCAGACTCAAATGGTCTAAACTCGGCTGAATAGATATCTGAATTCTCCGAGATCTCACCCGTGCTAGACATATTGAAGATGTAGATATTGCTGTATGAGCCAATAGTCTTCAATCTAAATTGTTGTACATTCTGATCTAGTGCTTCCTCTATCTCAATATAGACTTCGGTGTTTGCAGTAAACTCACTTGCATTGTCTGCGTCTGCGCTATATACAACTCTGTGGTTGTCACTTGCTAGTTTGTAGATAGTCTTGTTCTCAAACTTAGCAAATCTCTTAGCAAGGGTCTCTATTGTATAATCATTCGTTAATGTCTGCTTGATAGTGTATCTAATATGTGAGTAGAATCCTTGTTTGTCATTAGTCCATGTGACCATACCTGTTTGTGCATTTACGTTCACACTCTTAGGCTGGGTTGGAGTGGTGATGTAGATAGTCTCTGCTGGTTTGCCCGAAACGTATGTGACTTCCTCCATCTCGCCACCAATTGCACGGACTGTTATCTCAAAGTCACTGCCACCTACTGGCAAGGTTACATTCTTGGTGTAGAAGTATAGGCATTGATCTTCACCAATGTATACTTTTTCATTAAAGTCTTGTAGATCATATTGATCAGCTCTTAAGACAAACTGCTCGTTTTCTATATCGTAGTAGTATTCAGTCACAGCCACACGGTCGACTCTTAGCTCTTCTGTCCTTGTCAAATACACATCGTATAGGAACATTGTAGACTCAGTGTCATCCGCTGTATGCGTCACACAAGTGAATCTGTATCCGCTAGCGTGCTGCTCTACTGTCACCTTCACTGCTGGAGTATTATCTAGTGTCTCCCTTACAGTATCCACAGTTGGTGCACCTAAGTAATTTACCTCAATCTCCTCAATTGGGCTAGTCATATCCTTTGTGCCAGGAGTTGCTAGTATGCTTACTGCCACTGTGTATGTGCCTGGGTCAAACACTGTATCGTCATTTGTCATCTCAGTTGCAAAGTCGAATGTAGCACTCTCTAAGTCTTTAGAATATATCACAGTGCCACTCTCGTCTTTCACTTCCACATGGCTAGTGTTCTTAGCAATCATGGTGTCTTCCACGCCCCAATACAATTGACCGTCTTTTAGTCTAATCTCTGGTGCGTCGTACTTCGTGATAGTCACATAAGCGTATTGACCAAGCAGGAGTTGTTTTTCTGAATCCACTGGCTGTGCAGATGATGTAGCGCGAATACCCACTTGATACATACCACCTGGGAACTCCGTCAAGTCAATCTCAGTGTCTAATGGGTTATCATCATCAACGTGTGTTAACTCGCCCACATTGACACCGCTCACACTCACTTCGTATGCAGTTGCATAGTCCACGCCGGTCCATCTTAACTTCTGCCCATCAATTGTCACAGAACTAATATCTATAGTATCTGCTCTATTGAAGGTCTTATCTAACATGTGTTCGGTACTTACTAAGTTTGATCCACTAATGCCTGCTGGATAATCTCTCACACCTATCTTGTAGTCAATCTTGTTGCCCTCGGCATCATATGTCTCGAATGTCGATGGCATAGTGAATGTGAATGTGTAGAATCCGTCACCTTGTCCACTAGTTGTTGCGTCACTCCTATTTAGCACAATTGGATTGAATGCTACGAGGTTGCCCTCAGTATCTACCCTATAGACTGTCACTTGAGCGCTATTCTTACCAGAGAATATAATATTTCCACCCTCGTACCTAAAGTCTTTTACAGTTTCCTCAAGTATATTGAATGTAATATTTGCGGATACTTTGGAGTCTATCAAGTCAACATTATTTCCGCACTCCTGCACGCTTATGTTGTAGTTAGTTCCAGCTCCAAGTGCTGTGGTCATAAACTGTGTCATATCCTTGCTCACGCGGAATCCACCGTTGGTGATATAGGTTGGAGCGCTCTCAGGCGTTACACCTAACACTTCACTAATCACTGGGACTAATTGTCTTTCGTCTAATATTTCATTGCGTTCGTTATAAATTTTAACTAGCTGATAACTTGCCTCACCGCTTGCTATCCATTCAGCGTGTCCACCACGCACAGATACACTTGGCGTTGGCAATATCTTGGTCTCGCTAGTTACATCCAGACTGCCACGGCTGATAATTATCTCATCTGTGTTTATCTCTCCAGTAGAACCCTTTACCCTCACACTAATTTGAAGTGTGGTTGCAGTTGGGAGGTTAAATTCATTAACCAATGTATCTAGCTTGACAATACCTGCTGCTTCTTTTAATTCTTCCTGCGTTACTTCGTGTTCTCTAGTATATCTTCTGCCACTTAATGTGTAGCGGACTTCCACGACATAACCACTTTCCTTTTGCTCATTATCCTCGGTGTAATACACGCGGTTGAAATGCACATCGCCGTCGATGATGTAATGTTGTAATTCACCATGTTGCACTGGAGTTGGAGTCAAGGCTTTGTACACCTTGATGTTATCGGTCATGTTGCCTGCAAGGTAAAGCTTGTATGTAGACTCCTCGTCTCCGCTATTACCCGATGTGCAGAACATCATGTTGTAATATCCCTCACCTAGTAGGAAATCAAAGGTCACTGTGATACCAGCATCAGTCGAGCTCACCGACCTTGCTAGATTGCCATAACTATACTCATATGATGTGGTGATATCTCCGAAATTAGCTATCTTGTCATACGCGACATCTAGATAGAATAGATGATACAAAGCATCCGATGCATCCTTCACATTGATATGCACACCGCTTATAACTATCTCACCAGTAAGCTCAGTGCCTTCGCTAAACCTTGCAAAAATTGTTTCTGCAACTTGTCCTAATTCTTTATTAGATAGTTTATTAGTTTCTGGTAAAACACTTAACACATCTTTTAATTCGTTAACAGATACATCGAATGTAAACAATCCATTCTTCATCTTGACTGTATCCATTTCTAACACGTTGTGCTTGAATACGTGATCTAGTATCTTAGGATTTTTATTTGAGATATATCCTGTGCCTTGGCTGTAATCACCGATGGTGTAGACCTCTGCGCAGTACTCGCCGTCGACCTCAGTCTCAAACCTATATTCTGTGCCTGCCACAAATGCGCTTGCCACGAGTTGCCTTGGGCCATCTCCCTCTACTTTGTAAACGCGCACTAGATACTCAGTTGCGTTCTCCGCATCCGTCCAGGTGAGGACACCGTTGGTCAATTTTAGATCAGTAACTTGTGCTAGGATGAATAATTCTATCTCGGCACTGTATTGACCGTTACAATAACCTTGTGCTTCATCTCCGTCCGTTATATCGCTATATCCTACATTGCCACCAATTGCTTGGATTACAATGTGGCCTTGTGAATTAGCTAGCAAATCCACATCAATTGATGTAACACCTGACTCAACAGTTGTGACTAACTGATGTATTCCATTATCTAACACTCTATATACATTGTATCCATTTGCGTGTTCTACTGGTGCCCATTGTAGTGTGACATTCATATTGTCACCCTCTACAAGTCTTAGTCCGGTCACAATATCTAGATATTGCACACGAAGAGCCTTTGACACGTCACTAGACACACACCCGTCTTTGGTTAACACTAGGCTATATGCATACACATTGCCGGTCATAGCGGTTGAGTCAAAATATGAACTCTCGCTATCTGCTAGTGTGGTTAATACTTCTCCTCCACGATATAGAGTGAACTTGCATCCACTTATGTTGTTATCCTTGACTAACTTGATTGAGCCAAGATTGAGTGTAATCTGTGGAGTTGCGAGTTTGGTTACATGGAAGTAATCGTTGGTCAGCACACTGTCGAATATCTCTAAGTTGTTACCTTTTGCAAGGATCTTCACATAGTATTCACCAGCAAGTCCCTGGAAGTCGTATGTACGAGTATTGCTATCAAAAATCTTGGTTGTAGTTTCGCTATATTCATCACCTGAACCCGTCTTGGTGTAGATATGCAATTCATAACCTGAGATATCGCCTGACTCGGCGGTCCAAGTGAGTTTGCCATCGGTAATAGCGAGCGAAATGTGGTTAGCAAGTACTGAGCAACCCACAGCTACACTTGGTGCACTATTTAGATAGTTTGCGCCATTTGCCGTCTCGCTGCCAAGTGCCACAAACTGCAAGTGGTGTGCACCTGTGATGCCATATTGACGTAAATCAAATGTTACTTTGCCATCATCGCCAACATTTATCTGCCAAGTGCCACTACTGCCTACATCAGTCACGCGGTATCCAGTAGCATTCTCTACTGCATCAAATGTGATGACGTTATTTGCCACAACGAAGTTAGCTGGAGCCACAAGTCTAGTAAATGATATCTCGTCACTTGCTACAGAATCCATCTGGCCTACTGTGCGGCGCACAACTTTTACAGTATACTCCTTCCCTGCATCAAATATATCTAGAATCGATTTCTCAGCTGTTGTGCCGAGTAATGTATCTCCCTCAAAGATTAGGTAAGTGACGTTTTCACCATCTACATCATCTGTCCAGGTTAGGACACCACTCTTTACAGTTACTTCGGATAATTTATCACTCTTTGTTAGAGTCAACACATCGGAGTTTGCACCCTTTACAGTGTCGGTCAGTGTGCCATATGGCACGACATAGAATTTGTATGTGCCAGCTTCACTTGCCTCAGTAACCTTTGCTAAATCAAACTCTAAGCCCTCACTTACTGTGCCGACTTTCTTGTATTCATCTCCTGTGCCATTTGCCATATAGATATCGTATTGATCTGCTGACAGGTTGCCAACAGTGGAAGCGTTCCACACGAGTTTGTTGTCCTCAGTCTTTACGCTGACTTTTGGGAACACCACGAATGTGAATTCCTCGGACCATTTGCTGGATATATATTCAGTCTCAGTGATAGTGCCACCCATTGCGCGCAGACGATATTTGTATGTGCCGCTAGCAAGTTTGGTTGCGTCTAATTTGTGATCATTTCCTAATATTCCATTAACAACATCTGTTGGAATAATGTGTTTATTCCCGCCGTTGTCGAGATAATATCCCTCGAAACTATACGACGTGACACCCTCTATACTATCCCAATTTAACTTGTATGTATCATCATTTGAATATGTAACGGTCGAATTGCCAATCGTATTTAATACCTTGATTGTTACTTCGGTCTCATCGCTATCAAGACAACCTGTGCCGCGCACGGATAGTTTTATTGTATAAGTGCCGCCATCGAGATTTAGCGCATCAAGGTCTAGAGTTATGACACCCTCAGCTGCCTCAACATCGCGGAACTCTGCTAATATCCTAGAATCATTTGAGATAACATATCTAAGTCCTGCAATGCTATCACTTGTGTTAGGGTCGGTGAAGGTCAGTTTGCCACCTGAAGTATTTACCGTACTTATCTTCTGCAGTTTCTTGATAGTATAAAGCGATCCACTATTGCTATTTGCCGACCAATTGGATGTATCACTTCCAATGCTATCATAACCAAGTGCAATAATTGTGACACTCGTAGTCTCACTTAGATTTTGTGTAACATAATAAGCATTTTCACTAGTTTGATAATATGTTTTCCCGCCGTCAAAACTCAGCGCATAGCCTGCTGCACCCTCGACTGCAGCCCATGTAAGTTTATTAGTAGTCTCATCGAATGTTGCGGTCTCGGCTTGAACGTTATTTAGCTTCGTTATCTTGTAATCGGCGACTTCTTCATTCTTTAGCGTCTTACTGGATAAATAATCTGTGCCGTCACCAACTGCACTCACATATATGCCATATTCACCAGCTAAGAGTGTGTTAAATTTTTCATTTAACTCAAATGAATATTCTTCTGAATCATTAGCAGTAACACTTCCTATGCACTCAAATCCCGAACCATTTTTAATATACACATTATAACTTACCGCACCCTCGACTGCACTCCAGGTGATAGTCTCATGGCCGTGTGTATATGTATCACTAGATAGATTGTGATTATTCGTGTATTTTGTCACAGTTGGCAGTGCTAGGATAGTAAATTCTAGCGCGGTCTCGCTATCGTTACCTGTGACCTGTTGCTCGCCATCTGTACCTGCCAGTGCGATGTACAATTCGTATTTCCCGGATTTGCTATCCAGAGCTGCCAATATGTCCACCGTCCTATTGGTGGATGTGTAATAGGTTTTCTCACCCGTAATAGTATCCACGAATGTCAGGCGGTACTTGCTAGCCGTAATATTTCCCTCAGCGATAGTCAGCTGGTTATTCGATATAGTGCATTCCCCAGCCTCGCCTAATTTCTCGAATGAATACTCAGTGCTATCTCCATCCACCATAGTGTGGCTAGATGGGTAAATCTTCACTGTCCACTGCCCTGCTGTAATTTCCTCTAATGATGAAATCTCAAGCGATGGGTTAGTCGAAGTCTTGGTGATAGTCGTATCTCTACCCTGTTGCGTAAATAAATATGTGTATTTCTCAGCGCCAGTGACTGCATCAAAAGATATAGTCGTAGCATCGACTGATGTGGTGATATTACTTACAGTAGCTAGTTTATTTACTGTGAACTCACCCTCAGACGCCTGGTGACTCTGGAACACATTTGCAGACTCATTTTGTGGCAAAATCCTAACAGTGTATCTATCGGCCGTTACGCCAGCTTTTTCCACTAAATCAAAAGTGGTGTCAGTAGTATTAAAAGTAACATCATGCTCGTTATTATTGATAGTGACCGAGTACGAAGTAGCGCCATCTACTGGCTCGAATACAAACTTCGTGCCGTCAATGGTAAAGTCACTCACCAGTGGCAGGAACGAGAATGTATAACCTGCACTATATGGGCTAGCAAGATATTTCTTGCCATCGCCAATTGCACGGACAGATGCGGTGTACTGCACGCCATCTTGACGGAAGTCTTCTGGCAATGTGTATGTATTGGTATTAGCGTCTACTTGGTATGTCCTAGGAGTTTCGTTACCCTTTGCGACACGCACTATATAGCCCTGGGCGTTATTCACTGCATCCCAAGATATCTTCGTGCCATCACAAGAAATACTTGGAGTAGCAAGGGTCTCGATATCCACCACTTCTATGGTGATACTAGCAGACAATGCCCTATGACGAGTGGTGACAGTGATGGTGACTGTGCCCTCTCCTATTGCCTTGATGGTAAAAGTATCAAATCCCTCAATACGGTCGCTACCGCCACCATCGGCAAACTCCACAATTCCAGTCTTATCAAAAGTAATACGCACATCGTCGTACTCAGGCTTTAGACCGTCAGGAATTATCCTATATGTAATATCTCGGGTCTGCCCTAGACCTAGCACTTCCTGCACTTCGGTCTCATTCTGCACAACGATATTAGTCGGCAGATCTATATCCGGGATCTCATTCTGACATCCGCACCCAGCAAAACCAATTGTGCCAAGTAGCGCAGATGTGAGTATTATACCTTTCCATTTTTTCATTATCTATATCTCCAAGCAAATCACTTAAAAATTTTGATACTACCATTATACTAAATATCTTCCCGTAAACAAAACGAATTGGCAGTGTTTCTAATTTTCATTTATATTTATATAAATGACCTATCTACAATCCTAGTATGGCACAATATCCTAGTCATAATGCAAAATTTGGTAAAAATAAAGAGATACCGCACTGAGTATCTCTTCTTTTATAAAACTTACTACTTGTAGTTTTTGCCAATAACACATATATTTTTGACAAATTGTAACTTGCAGATGTTATCAACCAATAATTACTTGTATATTATCTGACCTGCATCATATAGATACATATCACAAGTTCATACCCACAATCAAGCAGCCATCATTATGCTTTAGCGTTTAATGTCTTCTTTGCCTTGCGCGCCTTGATATAATCTGCGATTATCACCGGACTAATCAAGATAATGTATACGATTGGGAAGTAAATCATAGCCGGTATCACCATCCACACTATTGGGTGATAGTATGGTATGCCGCCATTGATATTGAATATATCTACTTTGAAAAATTGTGGCACTAATGGGTCGATGAGTAAATTTGCAATTGCCTTAAATGGTGGCAACGGCCCGTATATTAGCGAAGTATTGTGTATGCTGCTATCTAGTAATTCTTGGCGCGTTAGCTGAATTGCCCCGATCTTTAGCAATACTAAGTCGTTAACGAATATGATAAATTCTTGCACAAAGAATAACAATGGTATCACCCAGAGCATTTTAGCTCTCGGCCTGTACACTCCAAATAGTACGGCAAGTATCGGAGCAAGTACGATGCTTATGTGGCATATGTAAAATCTAATTACCTCAATATCATAACCCACATATCCTATCACTGGCATTGGGTAGGCCATTGCACCAAATCCTCCGCAGCAACCTACGAAGAACATATAGTCGTGGAGTACATTTTGTTTCTTTATTAGATACACAAATGGCATGACCATGGTGGTCACCGCACATACATTCTCGAATGTGACATGAGATATGGAATTTGGGAAATTATTGATGTATCCCGGCATAAGTAATTTTGCAAAATGCACTGCTAGGTTAAAAAATAATATAGTAAGCAGCACCGCACGCTTTGCATTGTAGGACCTATGCCGAAAGAGGAAATATAGCGACACTACTAGCACAAGGAATATCGCTATATAGATAAAGTATGGAAGACTTTCCAAGTTTATCCTATTCATATTAAATGATAGCACAAAAATCCCCCATTATACAACATATTTCGAGGTTCTTCGGCAAATATTTTATAATATAATTTTTGTCACTAACCTAGCACTTTTTGTCAGGAGATATATCTGTGTAGTACATTAACTGTGTTTTAGTATAGAAGTAGTTACTATATAGAAATAAAATTTTATGTCTCTTGTCCTAGTTTTTATCATCGCAATCTATTTGCCTTACTCTAACAGTTTTGGCCATAAAAGGAGCCCACTAATTAGTATATTTATAACCTTATTAATTACAAGGTACAATCGTTTGACATAATGCGACAAATTTTAGTAGACTATTTTTGGTCAAAAAAATTTAGGAGGTAAAAAGGTTTTATGACTAAGAAGCAGATAATAATTGCTAGCGTTTCCGTCGTAGCAGTTATTGCTATCGTAGTGACAGTAATACTTTTATTGCCACTATTCGTGTACGACTACTCCATGGAACTAAAATCGGTCGAATTATCCAAAGTCGATAACGAAACGATTAGAGTGACATGGGAGTCAAACAACGTGCCAGATAGATTAGAGATTGAAAACAAACTATTCGATGGCACATACAACTACTATGATATCCGTAATTCTAGTGAACTTGCTAAGGGTTATGTAGATATCCCTGGATATTATGGTAACAACAATGTCTCACTCACCGCTCACCTAAAGAATGCAAAGGATAGTGAGAAGAAGACTCTTGCAATCACGTCCGATGAGTATATCATCGCCCCACTAGTTGCAACTGTGCCAGTCACTGTATTCTCTATTAAATTACAGGAGATTACAAGTAACTACACCATCCCAACCTTTGTGTGGTTCCAGAGAGACCAAGCATGGGATTACTCCAAAATGCCAGAGAATGTGCATCTAATCCCAGTGGCAAAATTCACAACATCTCATATCGGGGATGCCAATGAAATGTATTCCAAGACCGCTGCTTGGGTGAAGGAATTGCACAGCCTAGATGAGACTTCCAAATTTCACTTCTTCTACAACGATTATCACCCACAAGGGAGCTTGGACGTAACATACGGCAATAATTTACCAAAAGAATTGTACGATGTCACACTCATCTCCGATGGTACTGCATCCAAGGCTGTATTCAACGAAGTATACAAGGATGATAATACATTTAATGATGATCTAGATAAACTCAGCAATGAGTATATAGCATACACCACAGCAATTAGCAATCACGCTTCAACTCGTGGAATTTTATCAAAGAATATCAATAATTACACCATCCCAATGCTAGAGAATGAGGATAACTTCAAACTATGGCTGATTAGCGATATCACAAGGGCTGATGCTCCAACTATCACGGCAAAACTTGCCGAGTACAGGGGGGGGAGAAACTAGAAGTTTTTGCACTTTATAACCTCCTAAAGGAATTTGATGAGACAAAGAAGCAAGAATTGAAAGAATTGTACAATTTCGGCGACAATATGTTTAAGGAAGCAACTGACCAAAATAAGAAAGTGATCGTCATCGTCGGTTCATCTCCAATCAGTGAGGATGACTTCACCGATTATGTCAAGGCTTCCCGCGCATATTATGGTGACGAGTATGTATTCTACTACAAAGGTCACCCAGGATATCCATATCTACAGTATCCAGACCAAGCAAAGACCCGTGCTTCAATCGGTCTATATGATATGGAAGCATCCATACCAGCTGAGCTAATATTCTTCTTCAATCCAGAAGTTATGGCAATAGGCTATGGCAGCTCTACATTCAGTTCACTCGAAGACAGTCAAGCTGAGGGCATTTGGAATTGTGAACTATCCAGTGTCAACAGCGAGTACAACACCAAGATAGATTACGCTATTAGGAAACTCGACGCCGCAGACGAGACATACGGCACACTAGTAAAGAATCCTAATACCTATCTATTTGAGATGAATCAGGATAAGGACTACAACTTTGACTTTGCTATCTTTGATGCAAAATCAAATACCATCAAATATTACACAAATGATAACGGAACTTTTACAGAAACCCAAAAAACTGTAACTGAATAGTGTAAACAACTTTTAGGACTAATATATTGCCTTATAGGACTAATATCTTGTGGGATTAATAACCATTAAGAATCTAATATCTTGTAGAATTAGTAAGACTCTATAGGACCTAATATATTGTGGAATTAATCAATATAGGACTAATAGACATCTAATAGATATATGCATCTTATAAATCAAATATATAGTCCTTATAACTAAATTTCCTGTACACGAAATTTTACTAAATTATCGATAGCAAAAAAGACCACGCCCGTGGTCTTTTTTTGTGGCGAGCCGCTTTCCTTGATTATAGGATTATATCTTGTGTTAATAATTTATTTTTATCTTTTATGTTAATATTTCTTCCTTATCTTTACTTTATTTTTCAGTGGGCAAGTGTGCGCGAACCTAAGAAGGTCCGTAAGCCTGCTCAATCCCCTCAGACGGAAGTCTCCGCCAGCTCCCCTTACTAAAAGGGAGCCTTATATGGTGAAAAGTGAATAGATAATTAAAAATTAAAAATATAATTTTTCTTTTTTAATAAACTTATTATTAATTAGGTCTTTTGACCTAATTTTATATATCTTAAACCTATTAAAGGCGCCGCGCAAATATAAATATTATCTCTTGACCTCATTTAGGCGCCCCGTAGTAGGGGGAGCTGGCACCGATTAGGTGACTGAGGGGATTGAGCCAGCTTTTATCTCTCTTGCTACCAACTCCTGCACTCTCTATCAATATGGGTTGGCTAAACAAAAATAGTAACAATATAATAATTTGTTAAATTAAAATATCCCCCAGGAAAGTGGAGTGCCACATTGAGCAGCCTTTGCACCCACCTTAGTTCCAACATTGTTCCTACTAAGTAATTGAATAACCTTTCTTATCAACTATTCTATAATCCTCTCCCATGGGAATTCTGGTCGGCCAAAATGCCCATAGCAGGCAGTAGCTTTGTATATAGGACGCAATAGGTCCAGCTCGCGGATAATATTGGATAAGTGGAAGTCAAAGTGCTCACGCACATATGAATAGATTTCCTCAAGTGGTACAGTTTCTGTGCCAAAAGTATCGATGTATAGGCTAAGCGGCTCGGCAAGCCCAATGCCAAAACTTATCTGTATCTCACACCTATGTGCAAGACCATGTGCGACAATATTTTTTGCTACATATCGCGCGTAGTATGCACCTGATCGGTCGACCTTGGTAGCGTTTTTAGAACTAAAACATCCTCCACCTACACGACCAACTCCACCGTAGGTATCCACCACAATTTTTCTTCCCACGCATCCGCTGTCACTCTCGCTGCCCCAGATGGTGAATTTACCACTAGGGTTGATGATAAAATGTGTGTTCTCCACCGACACATTTGGATAGTTCCTTAGCGTAGGCAATACGACGTTTTTGTAAATAGTCTCGCGTATAAATGCAGGCTCTAAGTCCTCTCTGTGCGAGACAGATATTAACACGGTATCTACACGGACTGGCTTGTCGTCCGCATATTCGATAGATACTTGGGACTTCGCATCGGCGAAGAATCCCTCATTGTTTCTCCTAAATGTCTCATAGTTTCGCATGAGGCGATGTGCCATTATTATTGGCATGGGCATGTACTCGGGCGTCTCATCTGTAGCATAGCCGTAGCACATTCCCTGATCGTTGGCGCATAGTTCCTCACGCTTCACCGCTTGGCTTATATCTGGACTTTGCTCAGTGATGGTCTTATAAATTTTGAATGGCTGCTTGTAGCCAATATCCTTTAATACCTCGCGCGCGATCTTCTCATAGTCAATTTTTGCCGTAGTGGTAGCCTCGCCGTAGATGAATAATTTGTCCGACTTTATGGCGCATTCCACCGCCATCTGTGCATTTGGGTCAGACTCTAGTGCTGCATCGAGGAAGCTATCTGCGATGATATCACAAGTCTTGTCTGGATGACCACAATTCACACTCTCACTTGTTATAATCTTTTTCATAAATACTCCTTTTCCCATGAAAGAGCAAAGAAAAATCCCATCGCTACCGGTGGGATCCTATACTTTTTATTACCCATCGGTCAGACTTTAGCACCTTGCAAAATTGTAGGTTGCTGTGGTTTCATAGGGTCTGTCCCTCCGCCACTCTTCATGGTATAGACACATTATACACTATATCCCCAAATTTTTCAACATAAATAATCCATATTCCTCTTTTTATACTAATTATTTAGTAGGTTATGAGCGCGAATCAACGATGGTCCGTAAGTCGTCTCAATGTGGCACGCCACCCTCCTTGATTATAATAAATTTTCTTGTGTTAATAATTTATTTTAATCTTTTATGTAAATATATCTTATTCTAATATTTCGACCTTATCTTTACTTTATTTTTTAGTGGGTGAATGAGCGCGAATCAACGATGGTCCGTAAGCCCGATCAATCCCCTCAGGCGGAAGTCTCCGCCAGCTCCCCTTACTAAAAGGGAGCCTTATGAGGTGAAAAGTAAATAGATAATTAAAAATTAAAAATATAATTTTTCTTTTTAATAAACTTATTATTAATTAGGTCTTTTGACCTAATTTTATATATCTTAAACCTATTAAAGGCGCCCCGTAGTAGGGGGAGCTGGATGCACAAAGTGCAGACTGAGGGGATTGAGCGGGCTTTTCATCCAACCTTGATGCCAACTCACTACCCTCTATATAATTCAACCTCTCTTCACTTTTATCATAATTATTTCCCTACATTTCCCCTATTCCACTCATCTTCTGTCAAATAATTTTTCACTCAATAATTAGTCGTATTTTGCGCAAAATAAAAATAAGTTGTCGATTGTTTGACACTATCGTCGAATAAATAGTAAACTATTTATAATGTATACTGGGAATGTCCCGGGTCACAAATTTACGTTAGGAGAAAATAATGCTAAAAGTAGAGAAATTATCTAAAAAGTATCCCGCAAATGATAAGTACTCAGCAAAGGGCATATCGTTCACTGTCCCTGCTGGCAAAGTCGTGGGACTAGTCGGTAGCAATGGCGCTGGCAAGTCCACTATCATCAAGAGTTTGATCGGAGTATTACCATTCAGTGAAGGAACAATCACTGTCTGTGGCTATGATATCAATAACGAGCCTGAGCAGGCAAAGAAACACATAGGCTATGTGCCTGATGACCACTCTGTCTATGACAAATTGACTGGCAGAGAATATATCAATTATATGGGCAGCCTATATGGTGCGACCAAGGAGCAAAAGGAATACGCCGTGGGCGAACTAGCAAAGCTCTTTGATATAGAATACGCACTGGACAATCAGATCGCGAGCTACTCTCATGGTATGAAACAAAAAATTTGCATACTGGGTGCTCTGGTTCACCGCCCATCGTTGTGGGTGCTAGATGAGCCAATGGTGGGACTCGACCCTCAGACTATGGCATTACTGGTAAAATATATCAAGGAATACGCTGATGAGAATCACGCAGTGTTATTCTCCTCTCACAGTCTCGAAACTGTGGCAAAAGCTTGTGACATCGTGTTATTCATTCGCCATGGACAGCTTGTGAAGAAAGTCGACCTATCTCGTACCAAAAATGTGAATTTAGAGAAAATGTTCATGGAAATAAACGAGGTGGACAATGTTTGATTTCATCCGTTTACAGTTCAAACTAAAATGGGGATGGAACAAAAATAATAGCAAGGGCAACGCCATAATGACCTCAGTTGCCGTCCTACTCGCAGTAGCTATATGCCTAGCGCTAGTATGGGGATTATCCTACGTGCTGCGCGAGAGCCTTCATGTCGAGCCGAGACAACTATCTGTCATGTACATCACGCTACTATTAATCGGCCTTACAATATTTGCTACTAGCATGCAGATTAGTAGGCTCTATCGCCCTGCTGACCTCAAGATTACTGCTAGATTCCCTCTTAGTCCATTCAAAATTTTCGTTAGCAATTTAATTTTGAATTACATAGACCTCACTATATACTCCGCAATCTTCCTAGTGCCAATGATGTTAGTCTTTGGCTGGGCAATGGGATGCATCACGGCATCATTTGTATTTGGCATAATACTTGGCGTGATATTCCTGCCAATGATACCATTTGCACTATCCACCTTGCTTGCTATACCTATCATGTATATTAGTTCACTTCTTAAGAAATACAATGTAATTCAGCTAATCATATTCATCATATTCCTTGCTGGATTATTCACCCTATATTATTTCGTGCTAACTGCTCTTGCCAAATTCTTTATCAATAGGAATTGGGAGCAAGGCACACTGGATATCTGGAGGAACCTACTTACCCAATTAGATAAATTGTACAATCCAGGATATTATCTATCCGGCATCATCTTCTTCCACAAATTCTGGATGAGTTTTGGAATAATAATCGGCGCAACTATTGTCCTTTCTGCAATAGGCATAGTCCTTGCAAAATTCGTCTATGTACATATCCGCACGAAGCAATTGGATAGTGGAGATGGTGCAATCCGTAAGACTAGCAAATTGGATGACTACGGTAGCGGCTTTGCTATCCTAAAGCACACGCTGCTCGATATATTGCACACAAAGTCTTACTCATATTTCTATCTAGGTGTGGCAATTGCAACTCCTGTCATGGTATTCTTCTGCGATAGACTAGTGAGCCTAGTAGGTACTGCATCTATTGGCAGCGGCATCAACTTTGGTGCATCCATTCTAGTCGTATCGGTATTCATGGCAATGATCAGTTCATTCTCTGCGATTGTGCTGAGCATTGAGGGCAAAAACTTTTATATAACAAAACTTGTTCCTGTATCTTATCGCAAACAAATGTTAGTGAAGAGCGCAATTAATGTGGCAGTGAGCCTAGGTGCACTGCTTATCAGCGTGATAGTGCTAGCTGCACTGCAATTCATAAGCGCTATAGAAATACTAGTGCTCGTCATATGTGAAGTGCTATTCGTGATAGGTGCAGTATTCAATGGTGCAAATATCAATCTATCAAATCCTAATATCAAGCCAAAGGCAAATGGCGAGGCTGAGGAAATTAACGTCACCTATATGCTACTAATTGGTCTTGTGATATCCGCACTATTTGGTGGTCTTAGCATAATATTCCCTAAGATGTACATGGCCAATGGCGCATGGATCACCTATCTAGTAATCATATCAATTGCACTAATTTATGCACTAGTTAACTTCTTAGTATTCTACTTCACCGTAAACAAGAAATATAGGAAAATAGAGGTGTAACAAATGAGAAAATTAATGGCCTCCACAATCATAATATTGCCACTAATACTCCTTGCTATCTTACTCGTTAGCGGGGCAATACTTAGCCTTGCTACCTACATATATGTGGAAAATATAGAGTTTGTGGACAAAAACTTTCAGGCTTTCACAGTCAAGGATATGACTACTGCCGAAAAGATCAATATAATGGACCAAGTCAATGTCTTCCCGATCAATGCTAGGAACAAAGATTTGATCTTCAGTAGCAGCGATCCTCTTGTGGCTACAATCGATGCCAATGGCATCATCACTCCAGTATTTTATGGAGAGACAACTATCACAGTCACAAGTAGAGAAAATGTGGCAGCAAAAGCAGAAAAGGTGCTAATATTCACCGACACATCCGTTCACCAATTGAAATTCAAAGATACTGTATCCGACTTGTACGAAGGTGATACATTCAAGCTATCTGTCAGCATTTATCCTCAGGAAGCTAGCAACAAGATTATAGACTGGACTAGCTCAGATAACGATATCTTAGAAGTCGGCGCAGATGGCACAGTGACCGCAAAAGGCAATGGAGATGTCACAGTCACTGCTACATCGCGCGATAACACCAATGGCATCATTAAGACCAGCACTACTATCTCGTGCCATGCAAAACTAAAGAGCATATCTTTCGATAAATCAAAATCCATACTTGAGACATCGATGCAGTCTATCAATTTCCCAAGAGTAACCACTACGCCAGCTAACTGCGATGTGACATATGCATATTCCTCTAGCAATTCAGATATTGCAACGGTGAGTAAAGATGGCCTTGTCACATTCACACAGGCAGGACTTGTCACTGTGACCGTGACCGTCACTGACTACCGTGGGAATAGCAAAACTGATGAACTAAAATTCCTATCCACTATGGGACACTTCGCAGACACATTATTTAGTGGACAGGCTGAGATAAACTATGACGATTGCCTAGGTCTCGACCATATCCCAGTGAACCTCAATCCTATTCCAGACCAAAATGCATACTTAGAGATACTGAGTGTGGAATGCGGGCTAGATAGTGAGGTGACTGGTGGTGGTCATGGTGACCCTAATGTAATAACTTACGATAACGTCGCCCGCCAGTTCAAAGTTGTAGGGGGGGGAGATCTACCTGCTTTCAATAATTTCATACATGTACTTGTTCATGCGAAAGTGTATAGCAGAGAGACTAATACCCTATCTGACACGACAGATTCATTCTATATCACAAAAGCGGGAATGCAAAATAACTCAAAAGTGTTCCTCGGAGGCGATGAATTATCCTCCAGTGGTAATAATACTATCACCATCACAAATATTGGTGAGCAAGTAAGTTTGCGTGTGGAAAATCCCGAAAACTGGGTAGTAACTCCCCCAAGGTCAAATGGCTATGTGAATGTAACATATTCGGGCAACACCCTTACATTAACTAGCCTCGATGTGTGCGACGGCGAGACTATCGCACTGCAGATTGGCAACAAATCATTCACGCTTGTTTTGAAATTTACAGCAAAAGCTGAAAAGTTGACTGTAACATCCGGCGATATAACTATATCTAATGGCAATACTTATCACTCACTACTAGACAGTGTGACATTCAGTGTAACTAAGAGCCGTACTGATGGCAAGACTATCGCAAGCCCTATAAAATATCAATTGAATAACGAGGGCGACTTACAAGATGTCACCGATGGCACACTGACTGTATCTACTGACCATACAGACCAAATAAAATTCTTCTGCGATGAACAAGTAGTATCTTTCTATCTAAGACGTGGGAAGATTGAGGACTTTGATATCCAACCATCGTTCAATACTACTAGCGGAGACACTCAAGAACTAGACTTGATAGAAAATGTGGCAATTAATGCACAGACCACAATTACCCTGCCAAGCAATGGACAGAATAATTTGATACTAAATATAAGGTTTGACACATCTACCCTACTTGGTGGCTTTGGCACAAATGCAGATTTCGGCAAGTTATTCAATATAGACCTTGGCACACTCAAGGATAGTGATTGGAGTGTAAATTACAATGCAAGTGCTAAAAATATCACAGTGAATTTCACAGGTACAGAGTTTAACGAAGAGTTTACTCTCACTTGTGGAGAAATTAGCCTTGTGATACAACTCGTGAAAGTGAATATAGAGAGAATTTCCTTTACAAACAAATTAGATAGCTTCGATATGTCACTCGACGGCGATGTCCACTGCGAGCCATCGCACCTCGTCGGTGTCGTTTGT
>CANREZ010000001.1 GCA_947629745.1 uncultured Clostridia bacterium | reverse complement strand
GCGATGTCCACAAGGGTTATCAACAAGTGCGCGTATTTGCAAAACATAGTTACTACGACGGCAAGACTGTGGATTTCTTTAGGATTCCACTCTCAGCACTCACCAGCATCACCGACGACAAGAGTTATGCATCAGCTGACACCATTTCTTGGACTCTTACTAGATACGTAGGAGATAGGAATGCAGCTATTCTCACCTCTCAATTAGGAGATCTCGTGATAATTGATAATAAGACTTACAGAATAGAAAAATCCGGTGATGAATATGTGCTGAAAGATGGCGACCAGGTTGTCTCAGGTGTAGGCGGAGAGAACTCTAAAGGATACATCTGGGTAGACGCATATACCGAGAGCGCAGATGGTTATGCAAGAATTTATTTTGGAAATTTTGGTGGATTATCTGAGTCCGATGTATACAACGATTACTTTGGCAATTTCGATAATATGCCAGACTACACTACCCCAGAAGTACAAAATGACACAAAAGGTGGTGGCGTGATAGTCACCCCATCAGAAGGTGCCTACTCATTCCTAAGGATTGAGGCAGGCGACGGCGTAGTTGGTAGCAAGAATTGTTACTTTAACTTTAACGTACTAGCTGACCCTGATGATATTACTCTTGTCAACGTAGTGAATGCTGATGGATATTATAATAATGATAATGTCGTCCTTCAAAACAATTTGTATGGCGTTGGAGAACTCGGCACTAGCGGAGATTTATTCGACAAAGCTACTGCACAAAATTTATTCCTAAGCAACAAAGATAAACTGGACAAATCAACAATATTTGGCAATGGTTATCAAGTGAACTTGAATGCAATGAATGAATCATTCTCAAGTAAAGATGAAAACTCAGGTGTTAAAATTCATAAAGCATACAATGCAGTGATAAAAGGTTCTAACCCAATAGATGAGATCAGTTCTACTAAACAAAAATTTGTGCTCATGATGAGTTATGCTTACTATTGTGACTTATCATATTATTACAAGCTAAGGACGGCAGACAATGCTATCTATGTGAAGAATACAGTATTCTCCTGCATACCAAAGGCCGCTATTCAATTGTATAAGAATGAACCACTTTATGTAGAAAATATTACTATTGTGGAAACAGGCGTCGGCATCTTAATTGATGACAAAAATAAACATAATCCAGATGTTTATTTAAAAGGCAATATAGATATACTCAATTTTAATAATAAGACGGGTCTAGAGGGCATGAATCCATTAGTTGGAATGATGTATAGCACAGTTGTTGCCAATGTTAAAGATTATCTAGAATGGCACGGGACTGATACATTTACTATTTATCCATCAGGTACATCACAAACTGATACAGAAACTACAGACAGAGCATATGTCAATGTGTTGATGTTTGTAATGGGTGATATCACTTCCACCGTCAAAGTATGGCAAAATGGTAGTTATGTACTAGCAAGTGGAGTGGAATTGTCAAATGGTGCTAAAATAGTCAATAAAGAACTTGCCTTTGGTTATTATGCATGGACATATGAGATATTAGATGAGAATGGACAGCGCATTGATCATGCAAAAGTAGAATTAATTGATCCTAAATATGTTCAAGTTCAATTATCGCAAGATGAAGAAAATATTTTTAGCGAAGATAGATATATTCGTTTGCAATGTGAATATACGGAAAAAGGTGTCAAGAACGAGCAACATATTCTTTGGCATAAACAACAGGTATATCGCAATGTAACGCTACAAGGCGTGACTGATGACCACATTATGAATTTAAGGACATCTATACATGGTAACGCGCGATAAGAACCAAAAGACGACTTAGCTAGTCGTCTTTTTTTTAGCCAATAAGTAGATGTTTATGTGTTAGTAATTTATTTTTATCTTTTATATAAATATATCTTATTCTAATATTTCGACCTTATCTTTACTTTATTTTTTAGTGGGCAAGTGTGCGCGAACCTAAGAGGGCACAGAAGTCGGCTCAATCCCCTCTGGCGGAAGTCTCCGCCAGCTCCCCTTACTAAAAGGGAGCCTTATGAGGTGAAAAGTGAATAGATAATTAAAAATATAATTTTTCTTTTTAATAAACTTATTATTAATTAGGTCTTTTGACCTAATTTTATATATCTACAACCTATTATAGGCGCCCCGTAGTAGGGGGAGCTGGATGTACGAATGTGCAGACTGAGGGGATTGTACTCAATAAATAACCTTTTCTCTAGGCCGCCCTTAGTAAGGGGGCTGGCAACTTTCGTTGCCTGAGGGGATTGAGCCGGCTTTTATCTCTCTTTCTACCAACTCTCTTCCCTCTAAAAATAATATCAACATACTATATTATCACCCTAGGAAAGTGGAGTGCCACATTGAGCGTGTTTTTCACCCACCTTAGTTCCAACTTCCTACACACTAACAATAATATTCATTCACTTCTTATCCCCTTTCCCCTCACAATTTTCCCCCACATATGACTAATTAGTGCCATATTAGGCCAAAGTAAAAGTAAGGAGCAACTATACTAGTAAACAAATTAATTAAAATTTTATTTTATAGCGAAAACTGCTTAGACTTTTTGAAATTTTTCTATATAATAGATTACGAGAGACGAGGTGATTATGAAAAAGAAATCTTTATTTTTAACCGCATTATTTGGCGTACTCTTTGCGCCAGCACTGATACTTTTTGGCTGTACTCAGCCTAATTCTACCCCCCCCCTATACTCCGCACGAGCATGATATGTCGAGTTGGGTGATGACGAAGCAAGTGACCTGCACTGAGGATGGCACGCTAGAGCGAAGCTGCAACGGTTGCGACTATAGCGAATCCACCACTGTAGCTAAGACTGGTCACAACTTCACAGACCCATACATCAAGACCCACACTCATCACTATCATCTATGCAAGAATGGTTGTGGGACGATAATAGACAACGCCGAGCATACATATCCTACTGATAGCGATATTTGTAGTGTATGTGGCTATGAGCGAGAATTTGCTACACCCGAGATCCACGAACACAATTGGTCCGATTGGACAATAACCACCCCGGTGACCTGCACGAGCGATGGCACAATGACTAGGAACTGCACTACTTGTAGCGAAGTCGATACTGCCACGATTACTCGCCTAGGTCATGACTTTACTGGAAATTACATCCAGACTCCAACTCATCACTACCACACCTGCCTACATGGTTGTGGAGAAGATGACACACACGAGGAGCACTCATACAACCCAGGAAGCACTGAGTGCAAAATCTGTCACTACAACAAAGGTTCTACAGATTATCTATCCTTTGAGTTAAACCCAGACGGTGCTAGCGTATCCGTCACGGGATTTAATAGCAAAGGCAGCCTAACAAATATAGTCATTCCAGACACATACTATGGCTACCCTGTCACAAAAATTGCAGCATATGCATTTAGTAAAACTCGGATAGGATTTTCTCTAAAAAGTGTTGTCCTTGGAAATAACATACAAGATTTAGAACAAGAAGCATTCTGGGGTAATGACAAACTCACAAGCATTGTTATCCCAAGCAGTGTAAAAAATATTGGCCAGTGGGCTTTCTCTGCTTGTTATGCACTAAAAGATGTAACATTCAATGAAGGGCTTGAAACAATCGCATATGGTGCATTTATGAATTGCGTTATGCCAAAAACAATAACTTTCCCTCAATCATTAAAGGAAGTTGGTGACTGGGCATTCTATACTACTCAAATTGAAGAAGCTACATTCCCTAACGTCGAGCATATTGGTACTGCAATCTTCTCTTCGTGTGACAAATTAAAAACTGTTAATCTAGGTAATGGACCACTAGTAATTAGTAGCTATGCCCTACAATATTGCACAGGCCTCACCAAAGTAACCATCGGAGACAACGTGGTGAGTGTGGGCGACGATGTATTCTATGCAAGCACTCAAGTAAAATATACAACTTACAATAACGTCAAATACATTGGCAATGAAAATAATCAGTACGTAGTAGCTGTGAAAAATAGTCAAGATAATATATCATCTGTCAATTTACATTCTAACACACGCGTTATAGCTGATTGGGCATTCTACAATTGTTCTAATATTGACAGCGTGACGTTCAACAACGGGTTAAGAACTATTGGCGTCAACGCATTTAGATTCTGCGAAAAGATAACTACCCTAACATTCCCAAATTCACTTGAGCGAATTGACAAACTTGCTTTCGCAGGTTGCAACACTCTAACCACAGTGGAATTTGGTACTGGAATAAAACAAATTGGTAGCGATGCTTTTGATTGCGGAAGCAAACTTGCTACAGTGAAAGTGCCAAGCATAGATGTTTGGATGGGTATTACTTTCGTCCCAGAAAATGTGATGGCACAAATGAAAGACAGCATTGACTCTAACCCTCTATCCAATGGCAAGGCAGTGTTACAAATTGATGGCAAGACTATAACGGATGTAACTGTGCCAGAGGGAATCACTAGTATCTCCCCAATGGCTTTTGCAGGTTATGGTCAGTTACAATCTATTGATATCCCAGAGAGTGTGGAGAGCATTGGTATGATGGCATTCTACCATACACCAAGTCTCACCTCAATTACCATATCCTCTAATAACCAAAATTACTATGTGGAAAGTGGTTCACTGATAACAAGACTAGATAAGAAATTAATCGCAAGCAGCACAGGCAGTATCCCAGAGGGAGTAAAAGCAATTGATAACTACGCTCTTGCGTATAAGAATTATAACACTTTAGTACTTCCAGAGAGTTTGGAAGACATTGGAATCTTTGCATTCGAGTCTACTACTATATCCGATATTACAATAAATGCCGGACTAAAAACTATCCGCGAATACGCATTTGACACATCAGGATTATACAAGCACCGCACAGTGCGCATCCCAAGTATTGCTAATTGGTGCAATGTGGATATATTAGGCGTGAGTCAAAATCTATTTACCCCAAGCGATACCGTGCTATTAGAGGGAAAAGATTACAACTGCAAAGACATTCCTATCCCAGAGGGTGTGACTGAGATTAAGCCACTTACATTCTCCGGAATGACAATGTACTATGTAACAGTTCCAAAGGAAACTACAAAGATCGCAGCAAACGCATTTATTGATTCTCAAAATATGGAAAAACTCAATATTGCTGCTGAGAATGCTAACTATGAGAGTAAATTAGAGGGCCTTTTAGTAATAGAGAAAGCTTCTAAGACAGTTATCTTTGGTGGCCGTGGTGGCGAATTTAATCTAAGTGACTTAGATATAGTTGCAATTGGTGACCATGCATTCCATAGCAGGAGCATCAAGTACATTACTCTGCCAAATACTGTGAAGAAGATTGGCTATCAGGCATTCTACTCTTGTAGTACACCAACTATGAATATTGGCAATGCTGTAGAAGAGATCGGCTCACAAGCATTTGCTAATAACAAAAATATTAAGTCAATCGACCTACCAGCTACTCTCAATAAGATCGGTTCATCTATATTCATGGGCTGTGGTGCTCTAACATCAGTAAATGTAGGTTCCCCTTCTAATTGGGAATACTTGAATTACGACGACACTTATCTTAGCGTGGACGAGAGCAATCTATCCACTCCATCCGCCGCAGCAAGTTACTTAAAATCCAATACTCAAATGAGGAAAAAGTAATAGTAAAGTAATAAAAAATAAGACCAAAAATTTGGTCTTATTTTTTACCCTAATTTAGGCGCCCCGTAGTAGGGGGAGTTGAATGCGTATGCAATCTGAGGGGATTGAGCAAGCTTTTCACCCACCTTGGTGCCAACTTCATACCCTCTAATAATTAAACAATTATACTATGTTATCATCCTAAAAAAGTGGCGTGCCACCTGAGGGGATTGAGCAAGCTCTTCATCCAACCTTGTTACCAACTCTCTTCCCTCTAAAAAATAAAGAGATAAAATATTTGCATTATATTTTATAGATTACTTGTTAAAATCAAGGACCGTTCCCTGCACAAAAAAGACCCCTAATAATAAAGGTCTTATATAATTTTATTTTATCCCTTACCTATACATCTTCAAATAATTCTTAAAATATGTATACGATGGGTCGATAGATGGCACGACTAGGCCGCTATCAATCATGCGGTCAAATTCATCCAGTGTCAGCATGCGGATATCATTTACCTCGCTATCTTGCTTGACAAGTTTAGCCAAATCAATCTCGTGCTCCACAGCGAATATATCTACAATGTCGTTAGTCCTAGCATAACTGCCAACGAAAGATATATCCTGGTCTGTGATACTTAAGCCAAGCTCCTCCATACACTCACGCTTGCAAGCATCGAGGCTGCTCTCACCTGCATCCACGCCACCCGCAGTTTGTGACCAAAGCCCAGCAAATCTATGGGACGAGAGTGAGCGTTGTTGCACAAGTATCTTATCCCCATCTATTATCCATATATGTACGGATATCCTATATTCGCCATCTGCTAGGTCGTGGCGTTCCTTCACCCGGCCTTGAGGCGTCCTGCGTCTATCAAAAATATCTACTAATTCCATTCTTACCCTCTAGAAATATTATACCATAATATACACTCTGCCACCAAATATATTTACGTTATATGAGATCGCCACAGTCTGCCCCGTTTTGATACAAAAAATTTTAAAAATATTGTAATAATAGAAAATTTTTCGATTGTAGGGCTCTACTACACAAATATTTTTTTTGCGGATAGGTAATTATTGTGATACAATAAGATAACTTTTTTGGAGAGAAATTTAGTTGAAGAAGATAACACTTGGCATTAGTGGCATGAGTTGCAGTGCGTGCTCTAATGCTATTGAGAAATATCTAAATAAGCAAACAGGCATAATATCTGCTTCAGTCAATCTCGTGATGGCAAATGCTACCATCGAGTATGATGAGGCTATCCTTGACCAAAAGAAGATCGAGGGATTCATAAAGGAATCGGGCTACAAGAGTACGGGAATATACCGAATGCAGCAGGAACGAAGTATGGCACTGCCTATCACCCTACTTGTGATATTCGGCATACTAATACTACTTATGATGTACCTATCCATGGGTCACATGATAGGCCTGCCAGTACCAAAGATTCTTAGCATGCATCATGCGCCAAAAGTCTACAGCATGGTGATGCTATCCCTAGCACTAATATTCATCATCTACGGTTATGATATATTCTACACAGGCACGAAAGCGTTGTTCCATGGCCGGCCAAATATGGACACACTGGTAATACTAGGTGTGCTAACTAGTCTAGGATACAGCATTTACTCCCTCGTTATGATATGGCAGGGACAGGCAATGTTTGTGGACAACCTATACTTCGAGTCCTGTGCTATGATAATTTATTTCATAAAACTAGGCCGAACTATTGACCATGCTAGCAAGTCCCGCACAATTAGTGCCATACGCGACTTGGTGCAGATCACCCCACCAAATGCTACTATCCTGCGTGATGGCAAGGAAGTAGTAACCACAATCGACGAGATAAAAATTGGAGATATAGTCGTGTGCCATGCGGGTGACAAAATAGCGGTCGACGGCACTATCACTAGTGGCTCGGGGCACTTTGATGAATCATTTATCACGGGCGAGAGCGTGCCTGCCACAAAGAATGTGGGAGATAAAGTGCTTGCCGGCAGCATCAATTTTGACGGATATATCCTCTACAGAGCGGAGAAGATTGGCAAGGACTCCACCATATCTGAGATAGTAAGGTTAGTTGTCGAGGCCACTAATACCAAAATGCCTATTGCAAAAATCGCTGACACTGTGAGTGGAATATTTGTGCCGCTAGTGATGGCAATTGCAACTATTGGCTTTGCAGTCTACATGATAATCGGTGCGGGTATCAATACTGCCCTTGTTACATTCGCTACAACCCTTGTTGTGGCTTGCCCATGTGCGCTAGGTCTTGCCACTCCTCTATCGGTAGTGGTCAGTGTGGGAGTGTGTGCTAAGTCTGGCATCTTAGTAAAGAAAAGTGAGTCGCTAGAACTATCCAGCAAGACAAATGTCGTAGTCTTCGACAAAACTGGCACACTCACCTATGGACAACTGAAAATTTCATCTATCAACAACTACTCAAGCCTTAGTGACAAAGACTTGTTAGAGATAGCAAATTCCTTGGAGGAAAAATCCACTCACCCAATATCCCGCGCATTTACATCCTATGCAATGGATAATGGTCTAACACTCCTAGAAACAAAGGACGTGGAGAATCTCGCAGGCTACGGGCTCAGTGCTGTGATTAAAAATAAAAGAATACTCCTTGGCAACGAGAAATTACTAAGAAATAACAAGGTAAAGATCACGCACTCGGCTGATACTAAAGCACTCGCCGCTAGTGGCAATAGTCTAGTGTATATGGCAATAGATGGCTCTCATGTAGCCACATTTGGAGTTAAAGATATAATCCGCGAGGAGGCAAAAGACGTCGTATCTAGTCTGAAGGACCAAGGTCTGCGTGTGGTGATGTTATCTGGAGATAGGCAGGAAGTAGCAGAGTCTATTGGAAGCGCTCTTGGCATAGATGAGATAGTAGCAGAGATACTCCCAAGTGACAAAGCAAAGTTTATCCGCAAGTTGCAAAGTGAAGGAAATATCGTCATGATGTGCGGAGACGGCATCAACGATAGCCCAGCACTAGCATCAGCAAATATTGGCGTGAGCGTGCAAGGTGGCACAAGTATTGCCATCGATTCAGCTGATATCATCCTACTAAAAGACAATTTGTCTAAAATATTGGACTTGTTAAAAATAAGCAAGTATACTATAAGGAATATAAAGCAAAATTTATTCTGGGCGTTCTTCTACAACTCGCTCATGATACCTATTGCTCTCGGTGCACTACGATTTGCAAATATTCTAATTAACCCAATGATTGCAAGTGCCTGCATGATGGTAAGCAGCCTAAGTGTAGTCTTTAACGCTCTGAGACTAAAACTAATAAAAGTAAATAAGGAGAGATAATTATGTTTGGCAAGAAAATTAATACAACTATTACAATTAGTGGTATGCACTGCGCACACTGTGCAAAGCGCGTGGAGACAGCTTTTGGCAACCTTGCTGGTGTCACAAAAGTCCATGCAGACTATGCATCTGGCAAAGTGGAGATAGTATCAAAATCTCCTCTAGACTCTGCCACCCTAAAGTCCGTCACGGAAGAATTAGGTTATACCCTAGTGGACTAATCACAAGCAAAATAATACAAATAAAAAGTGCACCCGCTGTGGTGCACTTTTTGTATCCATATTTGTAATTAGCATTTACATTTGCTAGCAACTACTTTGCTAACTTACTTGATTAAATTTTTTGTGATAATATTTTTTTATATTATCTAATTCTTTAGGTTTAGTAATCTTTAACACAAAGATATACTGCTATTTTCTAGTTTAACACAAAGATAAAGGCATTTAGAGTGGTGGCAAAGGCTAACCATGCTAGATATATTAGGCTAATGAATCCTACAGTCTTATTTTGCTTGAATAATAGATACGTGAGAGTGCCTGCGAATATCAGGTTAGCGATGATTATGCCTAGACCAAGGCTGACATTTTGTAATGTGAAGAAGCCTAGAGTCCAAGCCACATTTAGTATGCCGTTTCCGATAAATACTGCAGTCAGGTCGCGAGTGAATTTGCCATTTTGCAATAGATAAAATATTATCCCTGCAAAGAGGATGTAAACTATGCTCCACACTATGGCAAAGACTATATTTGGTGGATAAAAAGCAGGAAGCAAGAGTGAATTGTACCATAGACTATTGGTATTGACGAACGCGTTTGACAGTAGCGCTACTGTGCCTGCTGCGAGTATTGATAGTATTAAATTCCAAAAAGTATCTTTCTTTTCTTTCATTTCTCACCCCAAGGTTATTTGTATTATTATATTTTATGGGTCACGCACTTATGTAGCAATTTGAATAATTTTCCTATCGATAGTTGACGATAATTGTAGAATGGTACAATTCACTTACTTTACTTTAAAAGTGTAATATTATATAATTATCGTAGGAGTAGTATGAAAAAGTTTTTATTTGCATTACTTTTATCCATAATGTGTGTATTTGTCACTGGCTGTGCGAGTGTGGATTTTAGTCGCACTATTAGCGGCAATGGCTCTATTCGTGATGAATATCTGATCACTGTGGAGAAACCTAGCTCGAATGTCACTACAAGTAATACCGCAAAGACTATCTTTGATAATTTCTATGCCGATGCGTCCGCTTATTGTAGCAATCTAAAATCTGATTACAATCAAGCGATGAATGTGTATTTTAAGGACGACCCTGCCCAGCGTGACTACTACATGAATGGCTTGCAGATACTGTGTAGGACGCTCGATAACTCCTCTTCATATGTAGCCCAAATATCTAGGACGTATGCAAATGAAGATATCCTTAATATGTTCTACCTATTTAGTACAGGCAGTCTATTCCCGTCTGAGGAAGAACCAACTCCACCAGAAGAAGAGGAAGATACAGGATATGTGCTTGAAGAAGAATATTTCGTCATACACTATGCCACATATTCTAAGAACTGGTTCCAGTCATTCATGGAGGATGAGTCCAACCGTGAAGTATTTGCCTCATACATGGAGGGCACGGAATACACGATGGACAATTTCACCGATTCGCTGAATATCACCCAATCCTACATCTGCCCTAGCACCAAGATGCACACCAATGCCGATAGTGTGGAATATGACGAGACCTATGGCTACACGAAGTATCAGTGGAATTTAACTGATGATGTGGGAAAAGATTTTTATCTAAAATTTTACTATAATATCCCGAATGCAACTAATTGGTACATCTTATCTGCAATCATCGCAGGATCGGTTGCTGTGATGTTAATAGTGATCGCAGTGGGAAATTATGTGAAAAAGAAACGTGCGCCAAAAGACCAGTCTAATGAATCCAATTAAGACTTTGTTACTTGTAAAAGATATATTTATGTGATAATATAATAGGAGACAAAAAACGTATGAATGAATATTATTTTGACAAACGAAGGGTGAAAGCGACCGCGAAGTTGTACCTAATATATGGGCTAATTGCCCTGCCATTTATGGTGCTAGCCGCAGTGCTGACACGCAATATGCAACAGATATATTCCATTCTAATCACCGTGGGTAGTGGACTAGTTGTATTCCTGCTATGTCTAATAATCCATGCCGGACTCAGTGTGAAGAAGGCTGAGGACGAGGCAAGTGATCATATCCACTCCTCTACTACAATCAAGAGCGATAAAAAATCTAACAAGAAGGATAAATAATTATGAACGAATCAAGCAAGAATAAGACCTCAAAAATTCTGCCTCATAGTGTGGAAAATGAGCAATGTGTGCTAGGGTGTGCCCTAATTGATGAGAGCGCGCCTATATCCATCCTAAACGAACTAAAGGAAGGCGACTTTTATCTAGAGGCCCACAAACTGATATTCCATGCAATGTATCAGGTGTACACTGCAGGCAGGCCTATTGACTTAGTAACCTTAGTGGACGAATTAGAGAATGAGAATATGCTAGATAGCGTGGGCGGATATGATTATATCGCAACGCTTACAAATAGCGTGCCTAGTGCAAGCAACTTTAAAACATATATGGATATGGTAAAGCGCGATAGCATCCTCCGCCAACTAATATCCGCATCCAACGATATTATAGAGAACGCATACAATGGCAAGGACAAGGACCACGCAATAGAATTCGCCGAGAGTGCAATATTCTCCATATCTCAGAATGAAGAGCGCTCCTCACTCACGTCCATTCAGCCAACGTTCAACGAAGTGTTAGAGAAATTCGAGACTATCCAAAAGGATAAGGATAGCCTGCGCGGTATCAGCACCGGACTATTTGGCCTAGACGAGGTGACAAATGGTCTACAAAATAGTGACCTGATACTAATAGCAGCCCGACCTGGTTGCGGTAAAACTTCTCTTGCTATGAATATAGTGAACTATGCTGCAGTGAGTGGCAAGAAAAAGGTCGCTATATTCTCTCTTGAGATGCCAAAGATTCAACTCGCCCAGAGATCCATCTGCTCGCTAGCCTATGTCGATATGGGCAAAGCGTTAAAAGGCGAACTCAATAAGACTGAGTGGCAAGCCCTGCTCCAAGCAAAGACAAAGTTTGACCAAGCAGAGATATATGTGGACGATAGCTCACTGAATACTCCTGCCAACATTTTGTCAAAATGTAGGAGGTTAAAGAGCGAAAAAGGTCTAGATATTGTCATGATAGACTACCTGCAGCTCATGTCCAGTGGCAAATCCACAGATAATAGGCAACAGGAAGTGAGCGAGATCACCCGTAGTCTAAAGATCGCAGCACGTGAACTAAATGTGCCAATCCTGCTACTATCTCAGTTATCTCGTAACCCTGAGGCAAGGAAAGATCATAGGCCAATGCTATCTGACCTGCGTGAATCAGGCTCTATCGAGCAAGATGCCGATATAGTCATGTTCATCTATAGACCAGATATGTACGCAGATGCTCCTGAAGCAGAGAAAGGCAGGAACTTAGCTGAGATCATAATAGCAAAGCATAGGAATGGTGAGCTAAAGACCATACCTGTCAAGTGGATACCAAGCACAACCACCTTTGTGAATCTCGAAAAAGATGCTAACAAACAATCATTGTACGCCTCTGCCCCAAAGAAGGCTAAGAAGCAGGCAGAAGATAGCGATGATGAGCCAGATATGACACCTATCGACGACGGCAATATAGACGATATATTTTAAAGGACAATTATGAAACATTATACTACAAAGCAAATTAAGGACTTGTGGCTAAAATACTTCACAAGTCATGGACACAAGCAAATAGACAGTGCGAGCTTAGTGCCGCAGAACGACAATTCCGTGCTATTTACCACAGCCGGAATGCACCCACTTATCCCATATTTACTAGGCCAACCACATCCTGCGGGAAAGCGTCTGTGCGATTATCAGAAATGCATCCGCACCAACGACATTGACGAAGTGGGAGATATCGGACACCTGACATGCTTTGAGATGCTAGGCAATTGGAGTCTTGGGGATTTCTTCAAGGATGAGATGATATCCTATAGCTTCGAATTCCTCACCTCAAAGGAGTACTTGGATATCCCAGTAGAACGCTTGGCCGTCACAGTTTTTGCAGGCAATAGCGATGCTCCGCGTGACACTGAGGCATACAATAAATGGGCAAGCCTTGGCATCCCAAAGGATCACATATTCTACTGCGAGGACAATTGGTGGCAAGCATCCGACGTCGGCCCTTGCGGACCAGATAGTGAGATGTTCTTCATCACAGACAAAGCTCCATGTGGGCCAAACTGCAACCCATCCTGTAACTGCGGCAGATACCTTGAGATCTGGAACGATGTCTTCATGGGTTATCGCCACACCGAGGACCACAAACTAGTGGAGATGGAGCAAAAGAATATTGACACCGGCATGGGACTAGAGCGTGTGTGCTGCGTGCTAAATGGACTAGACAGTGTGTACAGCTGCGATGCATATCTACCTGCAATTCATTGGATAGAGGCTGCATCGGGCAAGACTTATGGCAAAGACCATGACACCACTCGCGCCATGAGGATAATAGCAGATCATATGCGAGCTGCTACTATGATACTTGGCGATGAATATCCTACCACCCCATCAAATCTTGGCCGTGGATATGTGCTAAGGAGGCTGATCCGCAGATCGGTTAATTACGCCCGCGGACTCAATATTGACGCGATGAGACTAGTGGAATTAGCCGAGCTATACATTAGCCAATTCAAGGAATATTACACTTGCCTTGAAACAAACCACGAATTTGTCACGACCGAACTTGTGCGTGAGATAAAGAAATTTAATAACACTATTGGCCAGGGACTAAAGGAATTTAGAAAGGCTCTGTCCACAATTAGTGGCACAGTATTTCCAGGAGATGTGGCGTTTAGGCTGTATGAGACATTTGGCTTCCCAATTGAACTCACTATCGAGATGGCAAAGGAAAATAACCTATCTCTAGATATGGAGGAATATAATAGATGTCGTGAGGCGCATCGCAATGCCTCCCGAGATAATACCAAGGTCTTTACTAGTGGATTATCTGGCACGGGTGAGATGGAGACAAAGTATCACACTGCAACTCACCTGCTCCATGCCGCACTTAGGAAGAAGTATGGATCTGACCTGCACCAACGCGGCAGCAACAATACTCCAGAGCGCTTGCGTTTTGACTTCAATCTCGACCACAAAATGACCCCAGAGGAGATCAAGGAAATTGAGGATGAAGTGAATCGTGCGATCAAGGCTGCTCTGCCAGTCACATGTATCACAACCACAGTGGACGAGGCGAAGAAGTCCGGCGCCATTGGACTATTCGATAGCAAATATGGCGACCAAGTGACAGTGTATAGCATGGGAGATTATAGCAAGGAAATTTGCAAAGGTCCTCATGTGAAGAATACTAGCGAACTTGGCACGTTCCATATCATAAAAGAAGAGAGTTGTGGTGCAGGCGTTCGCCGCATAAAAGCTGTACTAAAATAAATTGATAATATATTTACAAATATCTATATTAATTTGCAAAACAATTTATATAAAAAATAATATTAAAATTTTATAACAAGTAAAAATAAAAATTAAAAATATTTTAAAAATTATAAAATTAAAATAATAAATAAAATTATAATTTAAAATTAAAATAAAAAATAAAATATGTTAAAATTTAATTAAAATTTAATATTTAAAAATAAAATAAAATCAAAAATTAGCATTTAAAAATAATTTTTTTGGAAAATTAATATTAAAAAATTAAAATTTAAATTAAAAATATTTTTTAAAATAAAATAATTTAATAATAAAAAAAAGTGTTACACCATGTAACACTTTTTTTTATCTCACTTTATTTTAAATTGTTCTAATTATCTTTCGTCATCATCATTGTAGCCATAGAATATATTATGGTCGATGAAGTCATCTTCGCCCTCATATCTTGGCACTTTCGTATCGACATATAGTTCGGCATCACCCAGTTTGCTTTCCTCTTTGTAGACTTTTGCTACATTCCTGTATGGATTGTACTTAGATAGGTTAATGAAGTTATTTTCCATCAACTTTTCAGCCTGTGCTAATTTATCGTAAAATTCTTGAACCTCTCTAAAATATCTTTCAACTTCCCTATTGGTTGCGCGGTCATGCTCTAGTAGGTTCATCATTTTTAATTGCTTTGGCAGCATTATTGCCATGTTGTAGGATGATAATCTATCGTGCTGCCTATTCACAGATAGGCGCTTTTTGTCCGTCCTTTTCATATGCTTGTTCGCAAGCGTATGGATACTACTTAGCATATCCATGAAATATCTAATATCTTCACCTATCATGTCAAAGTAGAGTTCACGCTTTGCCACGTCATCGGTGTCAATATCCTTCACTTCATCCCTTAGGCCAATACGTAGTGTGCCGCAATATTTGGTGAATAAATCATATATTGGCATGACTAGGGATTCGTCAATCTCGTCCTTTTTTATCATAGACTCCACATCGTCTACTGCGTTACGATATACAGATAGGAAATACCTTGTAGTATGGAGCACTTGTTTGTCCAATTCCACTTCTTTTGCAAGAGTTTCCTTGTAGTAATGTTTTAATATCTTCGGATCCTTTATTGTTGAGACTTTTTCCTCGTACTCTCTATCATAATTGCTAAATGCATTTTCCCAAGAAGAAGCAATTGACCTGTACTGTGGGATCAAATCCATTAGCGGAATAACTACTAGATCAAATAATTTCTCGCGTTTTACCTCATCTAGTTTGCTATGACTAATGTCACTACAAATTTTTGCCACTACATTGTACATAGCATCATCCAAATTTTTGCACCCAAGAATTCTCTCTTGAATTCTATCTGACACATGAATTGTGTGCAAACTTGAGTTATCGGTTACTCTCATATTTTCTCCCCTATTTAATATCCTTGCTATGCAAGTATATCACTCACACATTTATTATCTTAAATTTCATACCCATAAGTCAATAAGTAAATACACTTTTTGTGCACATTGCACAAAACATTTTTTGCTATTAAACATCGCGTTTACAAAATAGTTCTTTATAATCTCTAATTAAAATAATTCCTTCTTTCTAGGCGCCCACAAGTGAAGTAGTTATCTTATTAATTTCATCCATATAAGGCGCCCTGCAAATCCAAATCCTTATATAGGCGCCCCGTAGTAGGGGGAGCTGGCCGCGTCTGCGGTCTGAGGGGATTGAGCGAGCATACATTCCCAACTTATATTCCAACTATATTCCACCACATAGTTACATGAGTACACATAATTTACATTTAGGAAAGTGGCGTGCCACCTGAGGGGACTAACGCAGGCTCTTTTCACCCACTTTTGTTCCAACTCCTCTACCCTCTAACTCAAATACTTTTAACACTAGTTTGTTATATCCCTACATCTTTTCATTCTCCCCATAAATCCTCTTGTGCAGATTGCACAAAGTGATAAAAAATTTATTGACTTTTATATTTAAAATTAAGATAATATTATTGAAATGTAAAATAGGAGAAGAATTTGATGAAAAAAGAGAAATTCAATCTAAGTGAAGAAGCTAGAGATATACTTGAAGCTGGCATGAGTTGTGCTATGAAGATATATACCGATACACTCTGGAGTCTAGGCGTAGCATGTCCTATGTTTTACGAAGTGTATGGCAAGAGCAATAAATACACCGACACCGCATGCAATTTGTTCATACCATTTATCCGTAGCTTTGGCAATATAATGATTGTCGACTATCCAAATTTTGTAAATGACGTTTCCAAGATGACCCCACTTGAGCTTAAGAATTTGGATATCTACTCATATTTTATGAATAGATTCCTTGACCGACAAAGTACACTACGTTCAATTCTCAATCGTTTGCGCAACGATGGCCCGCTAAACGAGTCACTAATAGTAGATACCATCGAGGGTAGCTACGATTATAGACAACCAAGGTCTGTAGATAGGCGAAGTTATTATGACGATACTCGCCTCACCGAGACCAATGTCGATGCTGACAAGATATTCTTTGAGGACGAATTATTTAGACTAAGATATTGCTTAAGTACTTTCCTAACTCAAGTAGATATCGACGAGATCAAAGGTTCGTATGAAAATCTTGCAAATAGAGTGGACAATTTCTATGGCAGGAAGAATGTTTGCTACAAGTCCTTTAATAACAATTCTAGGGAATATGCTTACAATGCCACAAGCATCCTAAATGATGCGAATGTGCTTTGGCTGGAAATTTTTAAGAAAGCACAGCCTTGTGACGCTCCACATCCACGTACTTATATAGAATTAGTGGAATATCTAAGACTCCTTAGACAGCAAAAGGAAAATTACAACGCACATTGGGATGAACACTATATAGATAAATATATGGATATGCTAGATACCGTCCTAAAAGTAGCACTTGAAAATAATAAACCAAGAATTTCCGAAAAATTTGATGAAGGCATGGACCGTTAATTAATTCTCTATACATCAATTATATAGATAGATAAAAATTATCCTATATTGATACAAATAAATCAACGATGTGTAGTAATAATTAATATCTAGATAATAATTAATCATAAATACAAAAAGGTGAGAAATATCTCACCTTTTTTGTTGCTTTTTAAAATAATTCTAATAAGGCACCCACAAGTGAAGTAGTTATCTTATTAATTTTATCCATATAATGCGCCCTGCAAATCCAAATATTATCTCTTTTAACCTTATTTAGGCGCCCCGTAGTAGGGGGAGCTGGATGCACGAATGTGCAGACTGAGGGGATTGAGCAAGCTCTTTTACCTACCTTAATTCCAACTAAATTCCCTCTAAATAATTCAATAACTACACTCTATTGTAATCAAGGACAGTGGCGTGCCACATTGAGCGGGCTTTTTTCACCCATTTTAGTTCCAACTCCTCCACCCTCTAATAATATAAGTGACACTTTTTATCACCTAAAATAGTTTTTCCCTACAGCGTATCCTTGATGTCGGACTGGAACTCAAATTTCACATGGGATAGGTAATCATTTGGATAACGTTTTACAAACTCCTGCCACTCGCTGTGGTGGAACGCATCAAAATGCTGGTAGATATCTAGCGTATCGGTGTTGTCACGTGCAATATTAGCGGCTAACATATCTAGATAACCTTCCATGCGATCGTGGATAATATCCTTCATGCGGACATTTATCATACTATCTGTAGTGAAGAAATCGGTGAGGTTGTATCTAGACTTCTGCAATTCATCGGATAGGGCTAGCATGGATACCTTAAAGGTAATCACTGGCACACCGTCCTCAAATCTTGTCTTCACACTCACTTTCTTCTCCGTACCGTCTATAACGAGCATTCCATCGTGGTATGGATCGGGAACGGTAAACTGCGTCCTAGTAGTCCAACGTGAGAAAATATTGTATGCAATGATCTCTTCTTGGTCGAGTTCTCGGAGTTTCTTGCCGGCCTTAATTAGTGCGGTCTTGCCTGCTGCGTCAATCGTCTTATCTCCGCCACCGCCACCCTGGGGCATTCCAGCACCGCCGTCACCTTCGGCTTCTCCTCCGGCTTTGCTACCACCATCATTTGCCGCACTTCCACCCTGTTTGCCCTCAAAAATTGGCAGGAAATACGTCTGGTCCGGCCTATTGTAATATCTATAATAATTCCCCACATTGACCTCGGCGGTGAATAGCACATCCTTGTGGTACGCTATAATATTTTGGATGGAGATATCGTCATTGGTCTGCGCACTAGATATTGCATCGAGCAACTCATTTGCCCCACCTGGTGCGTTGATGAGAATGCTGTTTATCGCAAGATTGCTATTTCTCATGAAATAATCTAGATACTTTGTCGCATCATCTTCCAGTATTTCATCTCCTAGCACTATGGCCTCGCAGTGAGCAAGGTCAATTTGCTTGCCAAGGGAAATTCCCATGGATAGCAGGCACTGCGCCACACTATCCCCTGATGAATCAAACTTCCTAAGGCTCTCGGAGAACTGCCCCGACACCTGTGGGGTGATAACTAGTGCGGATACCTCGTACTTGTCATCTTTTGCATCAAGGCCCAACACTGCAACAAGGGCGTATCTATCAAAAGCCGAGGCTGTGTACATAGCGATAGGCACGAGGAACACTGCGAGCACAAAGAATACTATAGCTGTGCTATGCACGCATAGGTTTTTTAACTTTTCTTTCATGACTCCTCTCCCTAATTTTCCCTACAACCAACGCAATGAGTATTAGTGCTGGCACGCCAAAATATATGCTAAATGCTATGCTGACAAAAGCCGTGCTTGTCACAAGTCCTAGCACTCGGTCTATATCGCGATAGAGTATCACCATTGTGGTAATCATAAGTGTAATAATTACAATTGGCAGATACTTGTCAATTCTATCCGTTGTGGCGGCCACAATACAGCGTTTGCAGTAGAATAGGTACAGCACACATTCTAGCACCAATGTGAATGACCACAGGAAGATTATCAGCCAGTCGAGCCTGCCTAGTGTATTTGGCAACTGCGCATGGATGGATAGGTCGGATAGAGCTAGTGCTTGCGCCACACCCATATTGCCGAATACTCCAACAAATATAGCATAATATGCCACAATTAAGCTCGCTGCAACTATGCTAATATAGATGATGCTATGACCCTTTGAACGGCTGTAATCGATATGACCAAGCAGCACCGCTAGCACCAAATAATCCCCGAACCCATACGCACAGTAGAGATATCCGCGTGGCAGGGCGAGGAATCCATCCTTTAGCATTGGGAAGAAATTTAGAGTGTCAATCGCCTGAATTGGTATTGTGATGCAAGCAATAATGGCTAGGGCTATCACAATTAGGAATATCTCACAACACCTAGCGTATGTGACAAGATTCTTCCTAAGCGCGTAGAAAATGAGTATCGCAATAGGCACGGTGTACATCACATAAGGCAAAGTCTCATACAGTGTATCTAGGATATACAGATGCAGTGCCTTGATGATAAATACTGCCTTAATAAAGAATATAAATGCTAGGGCAATATAGACAATTTTAGTGACAATCTTGCCAAAAACTCGGGATAAAATGTCAAAAAGTGTAGCATCTGGCATTTTCTTTGAGCAATAGTAATAAATGACTAGAGTTAGCATGTCACACACGAGGCCAAAGGCCACACACAGGTAAATATCCAGGCCGGAAAACCTAGTCATCGTGGCTGGCATGAATAGGAATTTCATTGAGATTATGGCAAGGAATATTAGCACACTTGCTTGCCTAGGAGATATCTTTTCTTTCATCGCTTATTATCCTTATTCCTTTGACGACGAGTATTTATTGATGGGATAGCACGAGGTCTTGTCGTCATCTTGCTAATATCGTACTTCAATATCCCATCCTTCATATCCACCTCATACATAGGTGATATTGGCGCAAGATATGGCGTTCCGAGGCTGTCAAAGTCGCACAAATACATCACAATGTATATGGTGAGTATCACAATGCCATAGAATCCTAGTGTGCCGCCCACAGCCACGAATAATAGCCTTAGCAGCGAAAACTGTGTCACTTGGTGCGGAATGGTGTATAGCGTGATGCCGGATAGAGCCATTATCATCACAGCTGGTGGGCTGACTAATCCTGCTGCAACTGCCATATCGCCTAACACTAGCGCCCCCACAATGCTCATAGCAAGGCCTAGATATGATGGCATCCTAAGGCTAGCCTCATATAGTATCTCAAATAATAGTAGGGTAAACACCATCTCAGCAAACGGTGTGAATGGCAGGCCTTGTGTCGCGTTAATGATAGTCACTAGGAACTTTAATGGAATGGCCTTGTAGTGGTAAATTTGTACGGCTACGTACATGGCAGGGATATACACAGTGATCACTATGGATAGCATCCTAAGCACTCTTAGGAATACTGCCCTCTGCCTATTGGAGTAATAATCGTTGCTGGACTGCAAATCCTCTATTAGCATGAATGGCAATGTCAACACAATTGGTGATCCATCCACAATGATTGCTACCCTACCCTCCAACATCTTGGCTGCGGCAATATCGGGTTTCTCGGTAATGCCCACTTGTTTAAACACACTGTACTTTCGGCTAGACAAGTACTGCGTGAGGTAATGGCTATCTATCACTCCATCTATATCTATCTCAAGCAAAGCTTTTTCTATCTTTCTCACTACCTCGGGGCTTGCCACGTTATCTAGGTACATTATGGCCACATCGGTGTGTGTGATGCGCCCGATCTTCATGCTCTTTCGCACTAAATGTGGTGTAGAGAGTATTTTTCGGATCTGGTTTATATTACTCTTGATATCCTCGGTAAATCCCGCACGCGGACCATATAGCACGGCACTATTTGGCGGCTCCTCGATCGATCTCACTTTGAAGTTATCCACCGAGCAGGACAGCGCTTGATTCATCCCATCTACTAGGATTATCGCCTTGCCCTTGCATATCTCTATATTTATATCGCTAAAGGTCTCACATATCTTCGCCTCGGGCAATAGCAAGTGCCCCTTGATATCCTCTATCGTCCCAACTTTGCCTTTTGCCGCAAGTAGGGGGTCTACTATGTAACGGGAGATATAATTGACCTCGACTAATCCTAGGATATATACTATCTCGGCATCCTTGCCACCAATAGTGATAGATTTCTTGATTAAGTCGCTAGCATAAGCCCGGTCAAGCTTTGCCATATTTCGTGATAACGACTTTCCTATCTTCCCCTCGGGGATATCCACCATAGGAGTATCTATCTTAAATTCTGAGTTGTCTACAGCCTCTGTGTACTTCCCCATAAAGCCTCCCATCATTACCTTAGTTTGGCAAATTTTCCCAACCTTTATGCGGAAATAACCAATCAAATAAGCGATATATCAAAGCCACATAAAAGGCATATAACACATCCATAAGCGCATAAAAAAAGAAGGCCAAAGCCTTCTTTTTTTGATTAGAGGTATTGAATTAATAAACAATTGTCTTCAGCATTACGTGGTCCAGGGCTCTTATTTATATCATAAGTCCAATCAAAAATCATTACTTCTCCATTCTTATCTGCCAAAATGTCAAAATATAAATAAAGTTTATCATAATCGATAAGACCAATTAATAAAGAATTTACGCCTACTAGTGGAGTTCCTGAAGGTGGAGTAGTCACTATACCTGATGGGTATCTTTCTGTTTTGTATGTTGGAGATTGCCATATACCTACCCATTGTCCTATATTTTCATCCATAAAATCTACTGTATAAGTGTGTCCTTCTTTAATATCTACTTGTGTGTAAAATTTTTCACTTTCTTCACCTATTTCCCATAAATATCCGTTATCATATACTTCCATATTTAAGTCAAAACGATCATTGTCTACATCATATATCTTAAATGTATTCTTTTTAAAATAGGACACGCTCCATCCTTGAGATAATACTGCTTTCGTAGGTTGATTTCCACCTCCAGGTCCAACAATAGCAGTTGGTTGAATTCCATAATCTTCATTCATTAAATTAATTGATTGTTCATCATATGTTCGTGTTCCATAACTTTGATAAGCTGCTTTTTCGAATTCACCTATGTTATCAGAAGAATATTCTTTTCCAAATCGATTAGGTCCACCACCAGGATGATTTTGTAAATTGATATAATCTTGACGAATATTATTTACACTTTTATTAAAGGATAATTCAACTTTTACTATATCTCCTTCATATTGACCTGCGCTATGGAATGATCTATTTGAGATATTTAATGTTCCAGAATCATATATTCTTATTCTTGAATACATATTAATTTCTAAATTTTTTGTTTCTGACGTATTTAATTTATCTTCATTTAAAAATGATGTAGGGTCTGTATTTGATGAAGTATTTAATGAAGAAATATCATACGAATAACCTGGATATATTGTATAAAGCGTTTGTATGTGAGATCCTGGTTGAGATCCCCAATACATATATACGCCGATATACAATCCAACGCTATAAGAATTAGTCATTATATCTCTTGTAGTCATAGTATCTGGCTTTATGATATTACTAAATCCAAGACTTGATGTAAATATATCATAATATAGTCTACCAGCAATAGACCCCACACATCCACCACTATGGAAATATGTCATATCAGCAAAATTGTATTTCCCTAAGCTAATAGTTACTCTCTGTCCGTATCCAATCAACTGACCTATAGTCAAGTCGTCTTTATCAAGCGATTTTGCGAAGTCATAATTACAATCGTAATAGAATGCATCAAATTTAGTATTAGCAACATTTGGGAATAATCCAAATTGTGTATTTCCGCTATCATTCAGCATTTGTTTATCAGCCTCTTCATCTGCTGGTACACTCAATGTAACTACTTTTGCTCCGTTTCCGCTCACTGTACCTATGAATCTATAGCTGTCGTTACCAACCATATTATGAGACAATCCACCTTCAAGTTTTATACTATTCTTCACAGTAACTGTATATGATGTATCAGCATCATGATATGTACCAGCATTTCCTGTAGTCTTATCCCCAGTAAATTCAAGCGTCAATATATATCTTAAAATATTCCAATCATCCGCGCTATATATATCAAAATTAGTTTGATTATATGGCAAATCTACATTCTCTAGATTTATCGTGCTGTTATCGCCAGATTGCCAGATATAGGTATTCTTTGCCACTTTGTCTGGCAAGGTGTTATCCACGAAATTGCCACCTAATTTAGTTAGGAATATTGCTGTTGGCTTAGATGAGCCATAGAGGTTGCCAGAAGCAGCGTCTGTGTAGAAGTTCCTGACTTTGACGCCATCTGATGTGTGACATAGGTATGCAATACTTTCAAATCTCTGTGCACTTGTCACAGTGTTTTCACCAAGAGTTGCACCGGAAGCATATCCAACTATTGCGCCAAATACTTCTCTTCCATTAGAAGTTACCACATCGTCTATTGGGTTATTCACTCTTGATTGGGTGATATACCCCGAATCTAGCGTTCCTACCACGAATCCAAGACCGGACTGGAAACTAGTAGATGTAGTGAATACTGTAGCTGACAGAGTGACATTACTTATCTCCGTTTTATTGATCCACACATTGGATGTCTGTGCGGCGAAACCACCCATCACAGATTTTCCTGTAATCGTAGTGGATAGCACTTTGTTATTGTAGATGCATGTATGATCGTTTGCATAGCTTGATGTACCATTTAGTATAGCAAATGCACCACCCTCAGTAGCACCAGTAGCTGTGATAGTACAGCCGTTTACTGTGTTGTTAGTAATCTTGCCACCGGATAGATCGAGCGAAACTCTGCCACCAATACCACCGATATATCTATCTCCTCTAAAGATACTATTCTCCACAGTGATATTATCTAAAGTAATATTGTTATTAGTAGATGTAGTATCTGCCACCACACCACCGATGTAATTTACTCCTCTGAAATCTGCATTAGATATCTTTAGATTATGGATATTTGTGGCATGGTCGCTTCCACCCACACGGTTGAAGAGTGCTAAGTCATTATTCATATTTTCAAGTTCTTCATTAAACTTAGTGGATCTAGTGGTCGTAGCTAGATGACTAATAGTCTTATTATTACCATTGAATTCACCAATGAAGGCTAACCCACCATACATAGGTGTCCAGAGTGAACCATTCATATCTAGGTCACTTTCTATTGTAATAGATGCAGTACGGAGATTACCTATTGTGTAATCATTACTATTGCTATGGCTAATAGTCTGCCATGAGCCACCACTGTTCTTAATATACACAGGTGATGAAGAAATCTTCATATCACTTGCGTTAAAGTCTACAATCTCATTTCCATTAGAGAAAGACTTTGCGCCGGATTGCTCATTGCCAATATTATTCGTCCAGAATGATAACCAGCCAAGACCGGTATTGGTCTTAATAGTAATATTATGACCGCTGACAGCCACATCAGTACCAAGCACGGCGTCTTTGCCACGCTCAGCCCAATATGTTGCTTGGAACATAAGTATTGGTGTGCCATCGTTTGTCACACTATTTCGTGTCCAAGTTGCCATCCAGTCAAATCCTAGGTCGTCATTTTGTAACTTCTGTTCATCAACGTAACCATAGACATTTGTGCAATTATCACTGTCACAAGTTTTCACATCCTTGAAACTGGAATAAGATGTTTCGAATGTAGCATTCGTTGCATTACTACGTAAAACTCCATCGGCGTATAAACCAAATATTCCATTATCTGCATGCTCAGTATGGTTAGTATCCTCCCACAATCTGTTATTAACTGCATAGACGTTGGTTATGGACTTCTCGTTACGATCTACAAGCCCACTAGCTATACCTATTGGTGAAAGAACCTCAAGGCTATCTGCAAACACTTTGTTAATAGTTCCATAGTTAGAGAACATCAAACCTGAAGCATAAGGACCACCACTATATACATATCCATCCTCAAAACCAAGGTTGGTAATTGTAGGATCACCCTCTAATATAAATGCTGCTATATGCCCTACTGCCATCGTTAAGTGTAATATGCTATGGCCGTTGCCTTCTATCGAATAATTGAATGTTGAAATTGGCTTGGACATCTTGGCGGATAAGTCAATATCCTCGGTCAGCACTATGTCTTTGTCGTTATTCTTTAATGCTGCATATAGCTCCTCGCCGTCTGATACAGTGTATGCATTGATTTCATTTACATCTAGATTGACTGCGCTAGAATCTATATCATTCCAATACTCCACATTGGTTATCCAGCGAAGAGCTGGAGTCTTGTACGTACCATTCTCATTTATCGATAGATAGAATACATCTATTGGGTCGAATACATAAGTGTAATCTGAAGAATTGCTATATTTCATTATCTCAGAGATAGATTGGTTAACAATTCCCGAAACTGCTACATAACTAGTTGAGCCATTTTGCTTTAATACAATTGTTTCGCCAATTATTGAGTTGTGGAGAATGGTATTATCTCCTACGTTTGCAGTAGTTACACTGATTTCCTCGAATGTCCCTGCTGCGTCTGTAGATAAGCTATTTGCTGCCAACCTATAGACCACGGAGTTTGCTTGTTGATCATTTAGAGTTACATTATAGCTGGTTGCAGTATCGGTCGTTGCAGTAATTGTATCTAAGATACCATGGTTGGTTATTGTAGTATCATGACCAATACTGCTATGTATGATGACACCATTGTTTTCAAAGGTAGCTGGAATACTGCTTGCTCCAACGATCATGGACCTCATTGGAAGAGAAGTTGCTGTCACATTATTGCCATTCATGAAGTACACGCAGTCGTCAGCACATTCGCCAATATCTGTATCTGCCACCACAAATGGTTTAATACCCTTGTTAATATCATGGGTATCAGTAAATACATGTACTTGGCTAAGATTTACATCTGGTACTTCTACGGCCTGTGCATCACTAATATTTGTAACATGGAATTTTTCTGAAATAACACTGGAAACATAAGTGTTATTCTCTCCACTAATATCTCCAAAGACTTCATATGTAAAATTACCTGCTTCCTCACTGTAAGCATGATGATACATCACATGAGCGGAAGTAAAACTATTGTTAACATGGACCTTGCTGCCAGTAAAACCATATATATTAGTGTCAACATCTCCTAAGATTACCATACTAGAAGTTGTGGCACAATGATCTATATCTGAATATGGATCTGAAACACTGTACACAAATCCTGCTAATGTGTCGCTATCTATAGTTTGGAGCGGTGTGTTAGTATAACAATAATTTATTTGCACAACTTGACCAATGGATGATACAAATCCTCCTGCTTTGTCAAAGTCAATTGTTTTTTCCGTATCAGCAGCAATAGTGCCGCCTGCGCTAACGTTACTTATTATTGCATTATTTAAATATCCAAATGCTCCACCAAAGCTGCCTGCAAATTCATTATCTTCACTATGTTGTTTGTAATTGTTATTTACATAACATCTAGTGATCAAACTACTACTATCTACTATTCCAATTAGACCACCAAAATAATGTGCGCCACCGCAAGTTATATTTGCCTGTACGCCACAATCACTAATTGCTGTGCCATCTACATTTCCAATCAAAGCACCAACATCTGCATTACCAGTTATCTCCAAAGAAGAGGAGTTACTTGATATATCAATATTGGTAGATGAATATTCATAGGTAGACCCTGCATAGAGACCTACTTTGTTATTAGTGCTGGTACCAGTAATAGATACCTGCTGAATATTTACTGTATCTACAATTGCCTTGATAGATCCACAAAAACCACCAATGTCGTTTACTTCCTTTGAAGTAGTAAACTTAACATTCGTAACTTCACCACCGACGACATATCTCTTTGCACTAGTATCAATATTTATGGTATTTGATGCGCTGTCGACAGATACACCATTGTTACAAGTGATATCCAGTCTACCAAAGGCGCCACCGACTAGTTGTGCGGATGGTGTAGTAGCTGATGATTTCACGTGAGAGTCACTGATTGTGACATCCAATCTAATCTCGTCACCGCTAAAGTCTGCAGTCTGCATCACTGCGTTATTCTCTGCACACTGTGTGACTGAGTAGTAGCCTATGCCTGCACTTAGGCGCAAGTCTTTGCCACTTGCCACACTAAGATTCGTTGCATCCACTGTGATATTGGATACATTGTAAGAGCTATCTAGATTACTATCCTTATATTTAGTAGCAAGGGCTCCTATGATATCTGTCTTGGAGATTTCATGTCCATTTACATCTATCTCGCTATTAAACATCAGTGTTGCCTCGGAGAAGTGACCAATCAATCCACCTATAGATGAATTGTAGCCTACCTCAGCACTACCTGATACATATATCTGAGGCTTGATCTCGGCATTTTTCACCGCATCTACATCCATTGTGCCATAGACAGATGGATTTGGTGAACTATTATTAGCATAACCAATGATACCGCCGATGCCGATATTGGATATTCCTGTAGTACCACTACCTATATCGTTTGCCTGGATATCTCCCGCATTTGCACCTGTCTGTGGGCCAAAGTTATTGTCATAATAAGCATTTAGTGTGAGGCCCTCGTTTGTCACGCTATCTATTGTGACGCTCTGGGATAGACCAATCACTCCACCAAGTGAGCGAGGATTGATTGCAGTGACATGGCCATTTAGTTTGCCATCCTTTATACCCGTTACATCTGCTGATACAGCGGATATGCCATACACCTTAATATTCTGGATAATGCTGCCTGTGCCGGAAACTATCTTTCCTACTAAGCCGCCGACATTCTGTGACTTGATATCCCCAGCTGGTTTTGCTGTAATCTGATTGATACCGAGGTCAAAGTCCTTTAGTGTAGCGCCTGAGATTGTCTCAAAGAATCCAACATTTTCGCTAGCACAATCCACTATATTTACATTCGAAATACTATAATGCTGCCCGTCACTACTACGGAGTGTGCCCATGAATGGTTCGGTCATTGGCACCCATGGATGCTGCAATTCGATGTCGTTCATGATGATGAATTCGCTATCCACGTAGTCGCGAAGAGTATTTAGATCCTTTTCGTTGTACACATAGACCACACTCTTGTAGGTCTCTTGCTTGATATGTGGCGTCACGAAATTGTCCGTACCGACAGTAGAAGCATTGATGCCATCCCAATACACATCGGAGTAAACTCCATAGATGTCGTTGGCAATTATCTTATCACTACCTAAACTACCGAAATCTATTTTCCCATCTTCAGCCTTATTATTCCAATTCTTGTCGTTCCAATCGTTCTGGCCTAGATATGTGAGGGTTCTACTTACAAACTCACTGTACGACCTGCCTGATGCGTAAGCGGATAGATTCTTGTACAAGTAGTAATTGTATGTCTCTGTCTGCTGTGCTTCGTCACGCACCTTTAGACCACCGGTATATAGAGTATTGACATTCTTAGTATCTACAGTCTTTGGAGTTAAGTTGATCTCTCTTGCTGATTGCTCCTCATAACCAATTGGGTCAAGGCCGGTGATAAATGCATAGTAGTTATCCTCCACTCTTGCCCTATCCTCTACGAGGTTGGTACTGAGTGCGTAGGATATATCATCATTAGATTTATTATCATTGATGACACCGACGAATGCACCTTTCACATATGCATATGGGAGTTGGCCTGTGATATCTCCTTCGTTCCAAGTATTCATAGCCACGCCACCGGTGATAGAAAGTGTTGTGCTGCCATCGATAAGCGTTGGCACTTTTGCGATATTCTCATTGCTCTCTGTCAGCATGTAATCGCTGATATTCGAGATATACAAGTCGATGGACTTATTATCCCCATCTGTTGAAATATTGTATGTGGATAACACGTAGCCGACAAGACCACCTGCTACTTTGTTTGACCTGACATTTGATGTAGTGTAAGAATTGGTGATAGAGCCTGCTATGGAGTAACCAACTAGGCCTCCTGCGTACAAGCTATCGTAACTTACTACTGGCACCTTGCTATAACTATTGCCGATATCTCCACCTATGTTGATACCGACTAAGCCTCCCACGTAGTGAGCGTTCCTATTACGCATCTGAGTCTTTGTATTATAACCGAATAGCTCACTGTAGTTAGATGTGCTATATACATTGTTTCTACTTGCATTATTCTTCAAATATTGGTCAATTGTATTTTGCGTCGATGCGACGTGCTCGATATACACGCGGTCCAATGTGCCGTGATTCTCAGCCACTGCTCCACCGACTGACCTTGTGCCATAGAACCTTGGAGAAGTAGTTGGGTCTACCACAAAGTAGCTATTGCTCATCGATGAGGAATCGCTTAGGTATCCAACAAGTCCTCCGACGTTCTCACCTGTCAGTATTGCGCCACGAGAAGAGATAACACGCACACGTGAACCAAAGGTCCTACTGCCCGTGCCTACGCTATTTGACCTAACTGTAACGTCGACAATTCCAATTACCCCACCGACGTAGGATACTCTTGAGATATTGTCTCCATTTGTATTATAACTCTCGTATGTGGTATCCACTGCGGAGTAACCATTGTAATAGTCATTCCTATGCACTGACATGTGTGCCTGTGCGCTAATATTTGCCGAGACATTGACTATCTCGCTCTTGCCGGAAACTCTACCAATTGCTCCACCGACTGCATTTAGTCCGTGGATGACAGTATTTTCTCCTCCCGTGATATCTACGTTGAAGATGTAGGAATCGACCACTTCTCCTGCGAGCGAGCCCACGTATTTCACAGCCGAGCCATCTACTGATTCGACTACGAGATTTACGTTCTTTACTATACCACGAGTAATCTTAGCGAATAATCCAAGGTCGGTGATATTGGAGACTTTGGTTTCCTCCTCTGTGAAGTCTGCAACAACTCCTATATCACTAATTGTCATGTTGTTGCCATCGAGCATACCTTGATAATTGATTGTATAAGTATTGATAGGTACTTGCGTGCCATCGTCATTCCTATAGGATATATCGTTTATCATACGGGTGAAGATTGACTGATTGCTCGTAGCTGCTGCTTGGCCTGTACCTTTTAGCGCAGTAGCATTGACCATTTGCTCATCAAATGTTGACGCACTGTGGATGAGGTATGGATTTGCCACAGTAGTGCCGATGATGTAATTCTCATCCCACTCGTAATTCACTTGTGGCACGTTATCTGGATCGGATGTGTCGTATATGACGTCATCCGCATAGTTCCTATAAGAAATAGTCTTGAGGTTAGCTGAGACCAACTCTGGTCTGCCAAACCTATAGATAGAGCGTTTGAAATTCTCTGCTCCATTTCCAATAGTATTACTATCCGCATAACTCGTTGGCATGAACCACACGACGCTTGCACGAGATGTGAGGATATCTTCCTCTGCATCGGTATCGTTGAATGCGAAACCAGCGAACGTAGTGTAATTAGCAAACTGTGCGGAATTGATTGGGTTAGCATGCTCTAGTATCACTAGATTTTCATCTGCCCCATTGGTATCAGCGAAGTCTTCACTATAAGTTTCCTCGCCATTTTTATTGTTTAAAATTGGTTGTCTGTCTAGTTTTAGATAGTAACTACTACCGATACTACCCTCATCAAGGTAACTACCATTTGTATTTCTACCTGTGAATGGTGAGTGCGTAGTAGAATTTAGTCTCACGGACGATAGTGAGTAAGTCTCAGTGATCTGTCCACTATTTGTATTGTGATAGACAAATCCTGCAGATGCCGAACCATTGACTAGGATGTTGCTATAAGAATTGGTGATGTATCCTGCATTGTAATAGGTGAATCCACCTGCTGGAGTATTGGCAGATATACTGCTATTCATCGCACGATAGCCCTTTAGGCTACTATCTAGATCATCGTATCTAGACCCTGCGAAGTTTTGCTTCTCATTATCTGCTATACCTGAGATATCCTTTGTGCCATTACCAGTAGTATAATTCCTATCTAGCACGGTCTCGGTGTAGTACATATCTGGATATTGCTCTCTACCAAGTGCATAGGAGTAGGTGATGGATGCATTAGCGTTGTTGTATGCTACAAGTCCACCTGTGCCTGCTTCCTGAGATGATGTGGATTGATTCTGGATATTGCCACCCTTAAAATATGATGACGATATCTTATTGCCATTCTCACCAACTAGTCCTCCGACATAGCCAACGCCGATGATGGAGACATTTTCCACACTGGAATTGGTGATATAACCAAAGTTCGTTCCAACGAGCAATCCGATGCTTGCACGCACGCCCTCTGTAGGAGCATTCACACGCACAAAGGATGAGGTCCTATCTAAGTGCGTTTGATCAATATAGCCCCCTCTATATGATGGGATATTACCTGCGATATATGATATCTGCACGTTGGTTACGCTACCTCTATTCGTGCCGGCAAGTAATCCAAATCTAATAGTCGAGTGACCATTCATATCTGCCACTAAGTCGAATGTGTGATTGGTGACGCTCTGTGGATTATTGAGGTTTGCAATAGCCTTCTCGTCTTCAATACTATCTGTAGTAGGTGGGACGATTATTATGACGTTCTTGATAATAGTGCCATCGGCGATTGTGCCAAATATTCCGGCATTCACACTGGTCGTGTCAGATGGTAATTCTGATGTATCAAAAGAATTGATTGTGATAGAGTATCCATTGCCATCGAAGCTATTAACGTTGGTGTCAATTGGCTTCCAGTTAGTTAGCGTAATATCGTTCATCAGGATATAGTCACTAGTGCCACTCTTCATAGCGTCGAGGAATTGATCTGCGCTCTCGATTGGCTCAGGATGTTCGTTGTCGCTCGACCTATAGCAATTGAATCCAAATTCGATAGTTCGACTAAATTTATACAGTAATCCATTTGTTGACGCGTCATCGACAATGGTGATGCTACCATCTTCGTTGTAAACATATGTGATGTAGATACTAACAAGTGTGGTGGTATCTATATCGGTATTACGCAGATAATATTTCTTCTCTGCCACCTTGTATGTAGCGGAGAATCCTGCATAACTCGTAGTCTCATTAGTATTATCTTGAGGTTTATCAAGCTCTGTATAGTTATCATCATTACTATTTAGTCTATATTTAAATGATGTATGGTCACTGGTACTAAATTCGTTTGCCTTATCCGTCAACATTGTGGAATTATCTATATTTGGGTTGGTGGTATAAAGCTTGATATTCATTGGATAGGATTGACCGAATATTCCATGCAGATAACCATTGTCTATCAGCACGCCGTCCGTGCCCTGAGATATAGTGAATCGGTCGATAACGAATGTCGCTACCTTGATATCCAATTCGAATGCAGCCTGTAGCATCCTGCCCTCTACAATCTTTGTAGCACGAGCACGCAGGATGATAGTGTCTCCTACATTCACCGAGGTTGCGCGCAGTCTATAATTATTGCCCGATAGATGTACTATCTCAAAATTATTATTTAGCACACTATTTATCACTTGGCCATTTCTAAGGATAGTTGAGTCGCGGAAGTCTATATCCTCCGTGAATCCATACTTCACGGCTACGAAGTCCATAGTAGTATTTGGTGCTACGACGCCGTAATTCATATTCTCATAAGCCATGACAATCCTTGGGGATTCCACAACAAATAAGTTTATCTCCTTTGTGTAGACGACATTGCCTTCTTTATTATAGCCATAAAGAGTGATGACGACAGAATTTGTCGACCTGAAGTTTTCGCCCACGAATACGGCCAAATACAATTGCCCGTCAAATACGCGGTCGGTTATTGTGACATAATCGCTCGGGTTAGAAGTGATCTGTTCGCTAACCTTTGCCACGCGTTGCCCGCGTGCGCCTGCTATATCTTGATTTAGACGATAGAAGTTGTCACCAGACTTGTATAATTGATTGAATGTGACAACGCCAAGTGTCCCGTTATTTGCATCACGAGATGTGATCTCGAAGTAATCTACGTTAGCATAAATTGGTCGGATGCTGTATGTCAGCATTCCGGTATATCCTAGCACGATGGACTCACTAGATGCTTCAGTTGGGTTGTATACTAGCTCATCTCCATTCTCACCTGTGACTTCTTCCTGCGCGTAGGAATAATATGTCGACTTCACACTGCTATCAGCCATTGCCTGACTTAGCATGGTGATAGACACTGGCTCGGTCTCATAAGTAAACTCTTCACCCACCAATTGTGTTGCGAAGTTTAGCATAATATTTTGGTCAAGTCCTAGATAATTGTCATTATTTAATAAGTATTCACGACCATCGATGTTCCCCATGAGACTATCTAGGTACAACTCTACTCTAAATAGATACTCGATGTGATTCTTTGCAGGATCAGATGTTGTCATATATGTAGCTGATGCTAGGCTGATCTTGATATTGCCAAGGGCTAGGTAGAACGGAATAGTGCTGCTATCATCCATGAATAGTCCATTCATTGGATCAGATAGTAGATACTTTTCGTTTACATATAGCACTTTGCCTATCACGGTGTCGCCCGACCTAATGTATAGCGTCTCATCATTCTTGTCTGTCAAGATGACTACGCTAAAGTATAGTGTGGACCATGGGTTGAATGTGAATGACTTGGTATTCTCATCCACATATATTCCATGTGTACCATTGACGACATCGATACTTATCTTCACACTAAGGCCAGTGCTGACAAACTGCCCATCAATAGATGTGAGCAGGTCGACTTTCACCTCTCCAATATTGCCGGCTTTTGTTCCAATGATTGTGATGATGTCGGTGATATTGTGTAGAGTAATTTCTTTATGCTCTGCACCAAACTCATTGTTATCGATAGAGACAACACCTTGTGCGCTCTCACTTGCTAAAATAGTGACGCCATAAGTGTTGTTTCCCTGGAGCAAGATTGTAACATCTTGTCCTACGACGTTTAGCGAAATGTAGTTTGGCAATGTCAGTTCAATATTTGCTGAGTCTTGCTTCACTACGGTAATACTATTATTATTTACTGAAAAATCTCCAATGCCTGCAATGACTCGGATATCTATAGTCCCCGACACACTAGGGTCAAGGATGCTAGACACTGTGATAGTAGCCGTACCCACACCACGGGTGACTAAGATGTAGTCACCATGGTTGTCACGTTGCACGCTAATCACTGCGCTATTGGATGTCACTGCTATATTCGAGCCGATGGAATCTTTTAGTGCATCTGGCACGACACTTAGAGTTAAGATATCCGATAACTTGTAAGTATTCTTGCTTGCAATGCTATCGAGAATTAGTCTACTGGTGTCAGCGTCAAATCCACGGATCATGGAACCATTTAGTAGTGTACTGTTCACAGCAAAATATTGTAGTGCGATATTCTTATCTTCATCACCATATAATATTACACCCTCTGCACTCTTCGCACTAAGTGTAATTTCGGTTGGTACGACCTTGTAGACTAATTGGTCAATCGTGCCATCTCCCTCAATATCCAGTGTCTTGAATGGAATAGGTAGATTTAAAATATCTGCCTTGAGTGGACTATTATTTTCTTCATAGTAGAAGACCTTACCTGACTCTTCATTGCCATTTGCTTTATTAACAAATGTTGTAATATCAGATTGCTGTGTTGTACCTTTTACAATTAGCAAGTTATTGTTTGTTTCATCTACTTCAGTGTTTTCTTTATTTCCAATCCAATTGCCGTCGCCACAAGCATAAGTGTCTTTGATAGTGACATTGCTACTCGTAGATGCGACTGCGAATGCGGTTAGATTCTTAGTATTAATAATTGCGCTAGCGGTAATTGAGACATCGCCCTCTTGTGTGCCGATCAATCCGCCTGCGTTAGTTAGACTTGTGCCATTAATTAGTGCATTGACTAAGTTGCTGCCATATGTCTTTGCTTTGCTATTTCCAACCAGTCCACCAATCTTAGCACCAGTGTTGCTGGTTGTAATAGACGTTGCCTCGGAGTAGTCAAACACACCGTTGTTGGTGATAGATGAGTTCACAACATCAATGCTTCCGATTAAGCCACCGATGTTGTCGTTGGCAGAGATATATTTATTTTCTTCACGTTTTAATAACTGGATAGTGTTGTTGTAGATATTAAGTGTCCTATCTCCGTCAATAGAGCCAGTCACTTTACCTACCAAGCCTCCGACATTATCGTGACCCTTTAGATTATCCACTGTGACTGTCACATCGCTAATATAGGAAACGCTTGAGTAATTTGCCACACCGATTGCTCCACCCACGTTGTCATGGCCGGTGATATTGGATGTGACATTTAGATTGTTGATGCTGATATTTTGGATATAACCAAATGCTCCACCTATTGCGGAGTTTGTGTTAGTGAGATTGCCTGTAATGCAAGTGATGACACTAGATGTAGGGGTATCCCCAGTCACACTATTATTGAAGAATCCACCCTCAACACGTCCTGCAATTGCACCTACATATACGTTATTACCTGTACTGACGTCTGCTGTGTCAGTTGCTGAAATCTTCACTCTAGCATTTACATTCCTAAATGTTGCACTAGATGCATATCCTGCCACACCACCAATGTATGTATTGCCCTGTATTTGTGGGATATTGAATACGATATCCACATCACTATTATCTGTTATCTTATTGAATGCGGAATTTTCCACACTTACATTCTCTAGTGTTGCACGGTTTGTTAATTGCCCTGCCAGTGAGCCTATATACACACTGTGCACACTATTTGCGCTAGTGCCAATATCTGATACATTTATCTTTGCATCGCGGATATTGATATTGGATATGCTGCCACCGACTTTTGCGAATAATCCGGCATAAAGTTCAGTGCCTATTACACTAGGATTTACAGTGAAATTGGATATGGTAAAGGTCTCATTGCTACGGGTAGATAGGCTACCTGCGAATGTCTTGACATCGGCGTCCCCTGCTCCAATTGGAGTAATAATTTGACCGCCAAAGTCAATATTGTTGGTTAAGATATAATTGCTATCTGGAGCGTTTGCGATATCCAGTAATTCCTGTTTATTTGACACAGTATATGGATTGTTCACCCCGCCGTCGAGGAGTTCTATCCTAAATGCTACCTCTCTATTGCCGCCATCCATAGTTGCAAGAGTACATACAATATTTGATGTCTCCTTTGGGAGTAATGCGATAGATTTAATCATCGTGATTGTGATCTTCTTCACATAATCACTGCCATTGTAATCCTCTATTTTTACATCAAAGTAGTCATTTGCACTGCCGAAATTGAACCTTGCGTTAATCTCTTTGTACAGTGCATAGGATGGGTTGAGGCTAGCGTATATCACACGCCTGTTGCCTTCAGGTGCACTCTCTACAGTCGTTTGATCTACCATTCCACCCTTCCTCTTATCGAATGTGAGGACTAGGGTGCTGGAGCCATTCTCCACTCTCCTTGACACGCCGCTAAGGATGATGTCATTAACTGTTGCTACACGGTCTACAGTGAATCTATAATTGGTGCTCGTATCCTGCTCAGTTATCTCACTGCCACGCCTATCGGTGTACTTTTGTGTGATTATCACTTGAGCGTTGTATGAGACAGATTGCACGCCATCTGCAAGTATGGCGTATGTGCGCATGACAAATGGTGTAGTAAGGTCTAGGACAAAGTAATATCTATTGCCTACGCTATCAGTGTAGTCGTATTGTTTCGTATTAGTCTCATAGTCGTAGTTGTATCTTGGTCTATCCTCCACTTCGCTAGAACTCTCACGCAGATAATTTAGCGTAAAGGTGCTAGTGCCGATCACTATCTGCCACTCCACCTCGTCGGTAGTGAGTGTTGCGCCGCTTGGGCTAAGTGTGTATGTTGCCTCCATCAAAGTTGGCACGCTAGCGCTCGTGATCATACCCTTGTGATCATATGCACTCATATTGGATACGTAATTCGTGCTGGTCACAATTATCTTCACTTCTACATCAAATGATATATAGAAAATTTGCTCTCTTACTCCATCTTCGTTGAATCCTAGGAATGACATATTGATCCTAGCCGTTCCCACTCTATTTCCAAGGATCAAACTATATGCGCCGTTGCTTTCAAATATGGATGCGAGAACGACGTTATTTGAGCTCTGAGAGAACTCTATATCCTCTGGAATAACGCTAGAATACGTCCCAGTATTTTTGAATAAAAAGTCTAGTGGGATGCTCTCTCCACTTCGGCCAACAAATTTTATTACATTCTCATCAGTTACTTCGGTCTCTGAGCCAGTAATTTCTCTGCCAAATACACGTACCTTAGCAGTCTCTAGTGTCTCAAATATAGTGATATTGATAGTGGAGGTGAATCCGTTTGGCGAAGTAAGCCTTAGGGTCACTGTGCCACGCCTATCAAATGCACGGACTAATACTCCATCATCAGTTAAACTAGCCTCAATCAGGTCACTATCATATGAGAGGACTAATTGGTCACGTCTGTCATCAAAGCTAGAGTAATTCGATGATAGCACCAGAGTCTGTTCGGTATTTAGACTCATGCTCTTTTGTTCTTCAGTAAATTGCACACTGACATTACCACGAATGAATGTGATAGGGAAGGTCACTTTGACATCTGATCCCTTAGTGGCACTGCGAATCTCGCAGTAGTACTCGCCACTAATTTCCTCGACGTCAGTATATGTATGTCTCACATAGTATGGCACGCCACTTGGCACTGCGTTGTTGCCTACTACGAAATCATATTGAGTGTAGACCGCTACTTTTGGGTCCTCCACTATATTCTCACCCGATAGCTTGCCCACCTTGATATACACTTGGCTGCTGGTATCGATGAGCTCCCCCGTGCTGCCATACACGCGGAATGCAAAATAATCTCCGCTAGAATACTCTCGCGTGTCATACACGACAAATGGGTTGCTAACACCAAGTGCGTCACCATTGTGGTCATAAACGTCAATCCTAGTAGGATAGACGACTACGCGCACTTCAAGGTCAATATATTTGGTCTCAAGCCCGCTATGAGCGTTGTATTTGATAGCAAATCTCACACGCTCAGTGCCTGGATTAGCTAGAGTAGTGACCTCAGCATGTTGATTTTCTTTCCCTGAGTCCACCATATTCACTTCGAAACTTCTAAATAGTTTCATCAGTGTGCCATCCTCGATAGTTACAGTGTAATCACCAAGGGCAGCAAAATCTGAGCCATATCTAAAGTATATATCTCTCCTCCACAGATCTTGTGCAGGATTGTTACTAGCGAGGGTGATAGTGTATATATCCTGTTCGTTTTTCTCTAGTTCAGTATAGTGGCCACTCTCTATTTGGGCTAATGTTATATTATTCTCATCAATCAGGTCGACCACATCCACCTTGGTTGTAGCGTGGACATCGGTATTTCCCTTTGACCTTACCTCTACACTAAAGCTCCTAACATCAGTGCCACTTGCAACGAGCAATTTGTTGCCATCGATAGATATATCAGCAGCTGTGCCACCTACAATATCTGTGATACTTACTAGCTCTAGATCTTTTTGAGTGGTGTCAAATGGAGTGTAGGCGAGTCCTTTTGTTAGGTCCTTTGCCTTGCCGCGCTCGACATATATGCATGGATTTTGTGGGTCAGTGCTATCTGGGATGAATGACATGGACTGGACAGCCTTTACCACATTGATTAGGACAGATGCTTTCAGTCCACCATTTGGTCCTTCACTAGTGATAACATCGACTTTGGCATTATCCACTTTGTTTACCCTAAATGTTGCAGTCGTCGTGTTGCTCACTTTTGTCACGCTATTTGGCACTTGCTCAATAGCGTTGTTTGTGCTGGAAACTGTGAATCTTAGGTCAGTACTCACACCTTTTTCTGCACCAGAGACGGTAGCAGATAGAGTGAATGTATCAGTATTCTCGTCGACCACCACGGTCTTAGTGTATTGCCCAGTAGTGCTATCAAACTCAGCATCAACGCTAAGCTTCATATTTCTATACGGATCACCGCAACCGAATAACGCTAACACACAGGTTAGCAATATCGACATCAATAGTACTATTTTACTCTTCACTTTTTCCATTTCCATTCACCTAAAATTAGCGGATTAATCTCTCCCTAAAATTCTTTAAGGATAAATTATATTACAAGTATAATGATTTTTGTCGATACTTGTCAAACGATATTAGTATATTTATATACTAATAACCGGTGACTAGCGCAGGATATTTTCTGGTCTAAAATTATGTAAAAACTCCCCGTTTAGTCTAGTTTGAGCAAAAAATGGAAAAATTAGCCTAAATATTCTAATATTTAACATAAATTATTTAGAAAAATTTATGTCTATCAAAGTTGGGTTCAATAACGTCAATTTTAATAATAATTTATTTTATAAATTTTATGCAACTTGCACAAATATTTTACTTATTTTTGTGCAGTTTGACTAAATAATATTTTGCAGTTTTAGCCGCAAAACTGCACACAATTTTGTGCAAAATGACTAAATAAATTGGCAATTTAGAAACACAGTTTTTGTGCAAATTGACTAAAAAATACACTAAAGATAGGCAAGTATTTTATTGAATATGAAGACATCATAACTTACTAGACTTGAGTGAAAATAAATATTACTTTTTGTGCAAAGTGACTAAATAAAAAAGTCTGCAATAGTTGTATTTGCAGACTTAATTTTAGTTCTTTTTATTCATCCTAAGCGCTTGAATTTTAAGCATTTTATATTCATTCTAGTTATTCGTATTGACACTAACTATTTATCTAAATTAACACAAAATATTATCATGTTTTATGATGGAATACGAATAGTTCTAGACGCCTATATTTAGGCTTTTAAGTTAATATTTGCTTTAGAAAATTCCTCAATCACTTGTTTGTGGAAAGTCTCAATCTCGCTAGAATTTAGCGTGTGGTCGAGACTCGTTACCTGGAACCTAATAGTGTAACTCTTGGTGTCATCCCCGGCATTATCGTAGACATCAACGAGCGTGTACTTGAATTTTAGTGGAGAGGCTATATTATTTGCCACATCCTCTATCTCGCTATAATATCTGCCAGCAGGAAGCACTAGGTTGAAGTCCAAGGTTGTCACAGGGAATCTACCCATGTCATCGGGTTTTACTTCTGATTCTTCTAAATTGTATATCTCGGTCATATTGAGTTCCACTACAGCAATATTTAGTTTGCCCTCAAAGTGTGACATGATATTAGGATGGATTAGACCAATCCTGCCAATTACGGACTCTCCGCTCATTATCTCATAGTAATTCACCGGATGCATATATTCGCTAACTGGAGTTGCTGCACGGAGGCTAATTGTCCTACACAGCACATATTCGGACAAGTAATTAAGTATGTCTTTTGCACGCAAGATGACCTCGGAGTAATCCTTGCTGGACACTAAGGCAATGCCTAAGTGTTTCTCCTCCACTGCTAAGTTATCTTTATCTAGTGAGGAGACTACATGGCCTATCTCGAATATTCCAAAATCCCTCATGTCCTCATTTTGTTTTGCCACACTAAGGAGAGTCGGAATCATGGAATTACGGATGAAATTGTTCTCACCATTTATACTATTGATCACCCTCAGATATCCAGATGAAGTGATGCCAATCTCACGCATTTTCTCCTGGTCTTCCCAGATCCTTGTACCCACTTCGTGTAGGTTGTATCGCGTAGCAAGGGCGAGTTTCACATCATAATCCAGTGCTACATTCACGCTCTGTGTCACAGGTGCTAAAGTCCAGTTACTGGATAGTGGTGCGAAATTATCATAACCATATATCCTAGTTATCTCCTCCACGATATCGGCCTTGCAGGTAATATCCTTCGTTGCCCTATAGCTTGGCACATGGACCTCAAGTGTGTCACCTATGCGAAGTACGCCAAAATGCAGTGACTCGAGTATCCCTATTATTTTATCCATCGGCAGTGACTTGCCAATATATTTATCAATAAACTTTTTATCAACTTTTATGACAATATTTGGATACTTTGTGACATAAACATCTGTGCATTTGCTAATAACCTTGACATCGCTATCTATAGACTTTAATAGATATAGGTATCTAGCAATAGCTGTATCACATAGCTCTGGATCTAGTTTCTTTTCATATCTATTGCTTGCCTCAGTGCGCATCCCAAGAGCCTTTGCACTACGCCTGATAGTGGTTGCATCAAAGTTTGCACTCTCTAGTAGCAATTCTCCCGTGCTATCCTCTATCTCGGAGTCTAGTCCTCCCATGACACCTGCAACTGCTACAGGATTTAGTCCATTGTCTATCACAAGTGTGCCGCGGGCAAGTGTTCTTTCCTGCCCATCAAGAGTCTTAAACTTGGTATCACTACCTAGTTCCTTTACTACAATTTTACTTACCTTTGACCCATCGAATGCGTGCATTGGTTGGCCCACCTCGAGCATTATATAATTGGTGAGGTCAGTGAGTAGATTGATTGCTCGCATCCCAGTGTAGTACAATCTAATCTGCATAGCGTATGGGCTAGTAGTCTTAGTGACTCCGGCAATCTTCATGCCGCAGTAACGCAAGCACTTCTTGCTCTCAATGCTGATATCCACATTATCTAATTTGTCGTATCTATCTATATCATCCACTATTAATTTCTTTAGTGGGCGACCGGTGATCGCTGCGAATTCCCTTGCTATACCATAATGTCCCCATAGATCCGGTCTATTGGTGAGTGCAGTATTATCCACCTCTAGTATACAGTCGTCGATAGGTAGCACACTCTTTATGTCAGCACCTATAGGGAAATTGTCATCAAGTTCCATCAGTCCGCTATTATCGTCGCTAATACCTAATTCGTGTGCACTGCAGCACATTCCATAGCTCTTGTATCCTCCGACTACTGCAGGAGTAATTTTCACCCCACAGACATTCGCACCGTCTTTTGCCACAGGCACTCTTAGTCCTACTCGCACATTTGGTGCGCCGCAGACTATATCTAGTATCTCGCTACCCACATCTACTTTTAATAGATGCAGTTTCTTACTATTTGGATGTGCGTCTACACTTAAGATCTTGCCTACCACAACTCCTGACAAGTTTTGTCCTTTTATCTCGTATCCATCGACTTCAGCACAGGACATAGTGAATTTGTCCACTAGATATTTCTCGTCAAGTCCCTCGAGGTCGACGAAGTCTTTTATCCAATTTAATGAAATATACATGCTATCACCTACTTTATCTTGAAATCTTTTAATATTTTTAGGTCCGAACTATTGAGTTTCCTGATGTCATCTATGTCGTACACCATCATGACAAGCCTTGATAACCCTAGTCCAAACGCGAACCCTTGATATTTCTCGGTGTCAATGCCACCCATCTCTAATACTTTTGGATGAATCATCCCACATGGGCATAGCTCGATCCAACCGGTCGACTTGCACACATTGCAACCCTTGCCATCACAGTATGGGCATTTGCAATCGAGTTCGAATCCCGGCTCAACGAATGGGAAGAATCCCGGTCTCAATCTCACATCAACGTCTTTGCCAAACACTTTGGACAACATTTCTTTCATGAAATATATTAGATTGGATATCGACACATTCTCATTTATCATCATGCCTTCCACTTGGAAGAACGTGTTGTCGTGCGATGCGTCCACATCTTCGTTCCTAAAGCATCGCCCTGGGAATATCACTTTGCATGGCGCGCCGTATTTCCTCATGATTCTATTTTGGGAAGCCGATGTGTGAGTCTTAAGTAATTCGCCGTTATCTAGGAAGAAAGTATCCTGCATATCGCGTGCTGGGTGATCCTTTGGCACGTTCACGGCCTCAAAGTTGTTGTATTCTGTCTCCACCTCATTGCCATCCTCGATGCTAAAGCCCATAGACTTGAATATCTCTATAATCTTTTGCTCAATAATGGTGATAGGATGTAGTGACCCAGTCTCTTCCCTAAGCGGTGTGGATAGGTCGATGGATTTGGTGCCCTTTAGCGCACGCTCTATCTTCCTTGCCTCCAATTTTTCACGCATGCTACCTAGTGCTTGCTCAATCTTTTGCTTTGCAGCATTCACCTTTTGGCCAAAGATTGGTCGCTCTTTTGGGTCAAGGTCGCGCATCACACGCATAATTGTGGTCAGATGCCCGGATTTGCCAAGGTAGTTATTCCTCAAATTTTGCAATTCATCATCTGAAGTAATGCTCTCAAGGTCTCTATCAAATGCTAGTAATATTTCGTCTAAATTCATATGTCCTCCAAAAAAAGTCGTCCAAAGGAAATGAAACATTCATATCCATGGGACGACTTGGAAAAAATCGTGGTACCACCCAATTTCTAGGATTATCCTACTCATTACGCTATAACGGGCGTCAACCGTCCATAATTTCTTATGGCTGCTCCAGTGCCGAAATTCACAATTACGCGCTATGTACCTTGACTTTCAGTCCACGGTCAAGACTCCCTACACACGCAATACGTATGCTACTATATCACCTTCTACGCTTTTACTTCTATGATAGTATCAAAAAATCATTTTACTGTCAAGGAATAATAAAAATTTGCACAACTACTATTTGCTAGACTTCTTAGCAGTTTGCTTTGCTGCAGGCTTTGCTGCCTTTTTCGTTGTCTTTGCACTCTTGCTCGAAGCTGCTTTCTTTTCTTTCTTCGCAGCAGATTTCTCATGTTCGCATTCTTCACACTCACACTCATCGTGCTCGAGTAGTTTCTGGAAAGCCCTCCATGCACGGTTTAGCTCAGCTTCATTCTTTAGTCCCTCAAGTGTCTGACCACCGTCTTTGTCCTCTACTACTCTAAAGAATATCACCTCATCGCGTTTTAGGACATCGTTATCCTCAACTGGGGTGAACGCTGCATACCAGTCATTCCCCACATCAAATGTAGCAATGTGGTTAAAATCAAATTTGTTGCCATTCCCGTCCTCAAATGTGAATACTTCCTCTGCCATATTTCCTCCTAAAATATACTAATATGATACTTTAATTTTTGAATATCTCAAAATGTTTTGGATAGCATTTTGTATATTGTCCGCCATTTGACAACTTTTGGCTATCAAATTATAATAATTTTGTACTAATTGTGGATAATTTACACTTGTAAAAATGCTAACTTTTATGTTAGAATGTCTAAGTAAGGGCATGCTGAGGTGTCAGAGTGGTCGAATGTGCTGGTCTCGAAAACCGGTATACCGAAAGGTATCGGGGGTTCAAATCCCTCCCTCAGCGCCATATGGTGGCTCAATTGTTTTTAGAATCCTAATTAAGAGACAATTACATTGTCCCTAATTAGGCTTCTAGCTGTATTTCGCCACCAAACATTGTGCTTCGGTCGGGGTCCGAACAAGTGACACTCGCATTAAGTATACCCATTCTAACGCGCAACATCTGTGCTCGTTATTCCGTCACTTCGTTCCTTACAAATCCCTCCCACGCGCCATAGGTGGCTAAGTCTTATTTAGTCTCCTAATTACGGGGTCTGAATAGGAGAAGATATCCGATGCTGATCCAAAAGATTGGATTGACCCAAAGGATATGGCAGAAGTATTACTCATGACTCTAGCCGTGCCAAAGAATATAGAAATTAGCGATATATCCGTGAATAGAAAAAGAAAGAAATAACTAAAAACTCCTTACTAAAAAGGAGTTTTTTAAAAGGAATTTTATATGAATAAGTTTATGAAAGAAGCGATCAAGGAAGCACAAATTGGCATCAAGTCAGGTCATGGTGGACCATTTGGCGCAGTGATTGTAAAAGATGGCAAAATTATTGGCCGAGGTCACAATATGGTGATAGCAAACGCTGACCCTACTTGCCATGGAGAGATAGAGGCAATACATAGTGCCTGCAAGAATCTATCGACCTATGACCTATCAGGTGCAGATATCTACACCACAGGGCAACCTTGCCCAATGTGCCTAGGTGCAATCCTCTGGGCAAATATCGACCACATATACTATGGATGCAGTGTTGCTGAAAATAGTGTGATTGGTTTTAGAGACGAAATTTTTTACAAAACTATCTCCCTTTCCACCAAGAAATTGGCTTCTAGGCTAATTCAAGTGGATCACGATGAGTGCCACAAGTTATTTGATAAATATCTGAAAATTAAAGATAAACAGTCTTATTAGCAATATTGCATAGCGTTGCATATATAGTATAAATTTAGGTGATATATGCGAATAACGCGTAATAACGAAAACTATCATGTAATCCCTCGCACAATTTATGTGGAAAAAGTCTACCCCATAAAGGATCTTCCTGGCCCTACTGGGCCTACGGGTATTACAGGCCCTACTGGTGCTACCGGGCCTATGGGTGTCACTGGTCCCACTGGACCTAGTGGCAAAGCTGGGCCTACCGGTGCTAGTGAGAAGATAAATATACGAAATGTGTTATCTACAAGCCCCGATGAGGGTGCAAGGATAGTAGACGAATATATATCCGGCACACACAATCTAGATATTTACATCCCTCGTGGGATAACTGGCACACAAGGAGAAATTGGTCCTACAGGTAACCTAGGGCCAGCTGGTCCAATAGGCCCAAGAGGTGAGACAGGTCCAGCTGGACCATATAGAATAAAGGCTGCATCCCTATCCTCACACTATGACACAACTAGTGGATTTTACGTACTAGGATATGAAGTGCTATCCGGTGGGCGTGTGCCTATCATGGAAATAAATATGGATGACTACGGGCTGCTCTCGCTAAACAAGAAAGCTAACACCATCACCTTTAACGATACAGGCTCGTATTATGGAATATTCACAGTGAATCCCACAGTGCAAGTGAGTGAAAACGTCGCCCCGTACAAGGATTTCGTAGCAATTGGTCTGCGGGATACTACAACGGATGAGGTAATGTTGGCATCCAATGCGTGGAACTTTGACAAACAAGCCTCTACCTCGACAGGCCAAGGATTATTCAAAGTGACTGACACAAGCCACGAATATGAATTTGTCAATCTTAGCAAGCAAGCTGGATATCTACAGGCGTGTGACCTAAATTTTTCCATCACATCCGACACGCGTGCTAGCATCCTCCTATATTGCACGTTCTTCAAACTGGACTAAAACGTAATCCCTAAGATAATCAAATCTAAAACTTCCCTCATATCATATAGCAGGAGGGGAAATTATGACATTAAGTAATATTAGCGATCTACTACCCCTTGTCATTTCACTCCTCGTGTCTCTTGCAGGACTTATATCCGCAATCCTAAAAGTGATCAAGAACAAAAATTGGAATATTATAAAAGCCAATGTTTGCGAATTTATGATCCAAGCGGAAAATATGGTGGGTGCAACTGGTGAGCAAAAGAAACAAGCTGTGCTCACTTGGGTAGAACAATTCTGCAAAGAGGCGGGATACAAATTTGAGCCACTTCAAGTATCCCAAGCAATTGAAAAATTGATTGACTTTTCCAAGCGAGTGAATATCTCAAGCAAAGGGGAAGGGACAGGCGATTCTAGCAATCCATCCTAGGGGTAACCCTTAGGATGTACATAACCCTACTAGACTAGACCTCTAGTCTTTTTTATTTCTAAATACATCAAAATATCTCTAATATTATTTGCCCCACAAGAAAATTTTTGCACAAATTAAATGCTCGTTTTCGTTATAAAAAGTTAAAAATTTTTTAGGAACACTATTGAAAAGTATAATATTTTACTATATAATATATTAAACTGGAGGTTAGTTATGTCAAGTAGCAAAAGCACATCGCAAATCACGCTAGACGCGTTAATTGATAAGACTCTTACCTCTCAGGAAATGTTCTACCACAATAGAAGGGAAAAATGCATCCCTATGGCAATATTCATCACAAGGAAATGTCTGCGCGGGAAAGACAAAGATAAAGACAAGTACGGCACTAATACCCTAGAATATATCATGGATACGTCCAAGCACAAGAATCAATATACTGATGATTATTTTAAGACGGTATGCTTCCAAATAGTCAATATTCACGACCTAATAGAATTCCAAAAGGAACTTCAAAATAGCACAAAATTGCAACTAAGGAAGAGCAATAGCTATATAGATAAATGTAGACGAGATACCATACTCTACAACGCTATATCCACGGCAGTTAATCTCTTTACTAAACTGCCAGATAGTATTATAAATTACTCTGAGAAACAATACGAGAAGGATATCCACAATCTGTACAAATTCGCAAGGCAGTACATCCAATTTAGTGGACATCCAAAGGAAATATGCTTTGACATTTTGCAAAATTGGACCAATGAATTGAATTCATGTCTTGCAGCAAAAGAACAAAATAAAGATAAATAAAAAAGAGAAACTATTCTAGTAGTTTCTCTTTTTTGTTAGAAGAACTCAAATCTATTTCTTTTAGTTATTTTATTTGCTCTATACAGGATTTTCCCTTATTTGGTCTAAATAAGTTTTTCCTTATATAATCCTTATAAAATTTTTCTTATTTTATCCATCTAGGATTTTTTTCTTATCTGATCTATATAAGATTTTATTATCTCTTCCATAAAAGATTTTATTTATTACTATTTTTTATCTGATCCACATAGGAGCATGCGTTGATAGCGGCAATTGTGCCATCATTTGTAGCGGTCGTCAGTTGGCGAACCTTCTTCTTCCTACAATCCCCTGCTACGAATATGCCCGGCACGCTCGTCCTCATATCTTCATCAGCTAGGATGTAACCTGCCTCTTGGTCAACTATGCTAAACGCCTCACAATGTGGCTCATGACCAATTGCTACGAATACTCCGTCTACATCTATTATCCTCTCTTTTTCTTGTGAGGAAATATTTACAGCACTGACTTTGCCATCACCGATAAGTGAATTGACCTTGCTAGACAAAATGACCTCAATATTATCTTTTGCATTAATATTATCTAAGATTGTCTGCTCAGCAGTTAACCTATCAAGGTCTTGGATGAGATAGACTTTTGGGCAAATATCGCTAAGATACAGCGCGTCTTGGCAGGCACTATTGCCCCCACCAATTACGGCACAGACCTTGCCTCTATAGAAGTCTCCATCGCACACCACGCAGTATCCAAGGCCATGACCTAAATATTTATCAGGGTCAGGGATACTTAGTCTCCTAGGTTGGCAGCCAACGGCAATAATTACCGCGTATCCCATAAAGGATACTTTGCCACACTGCACCTCGTAGTGATCACCAACGCTAATGATTCCCGTCGCTGTCTCTAGCTCAAATTCACAACCAAAGTCGGTCGCCTGCTCAAACATATTGGAGGATAACTCCACTCCCGATATGTCCTTCCACGAAGGATAATTTACCACACGGGCGCTCTTTGCTATCTGCCCGCCAATGGCTTCACCCTCGAGTATCAATACACTCTTTCCTGCTCTTCGGGCATAAATGCCTGCGGTAAGTCCCGCAGGCCCTGCACCAATTATTATGATATCGTACATTATGCCACCACTTGTGCTTGCTCAATAAATGTCTTGATAGCAGCGAGTCCCTCATATTTTGTCACATTGCCATCCACTATCTCAACAAGTGTTGGAGCAAGAGTTATCTCTAAGCTCTCACACAGCTCTACATTGTCCTGTGCGAGGATCTCAAAATATGCAGTATTTGATTTATCCAGTATCATCTTCGCCATCTTGCAATTTGGACAAGTCTTGGACTCAAATAGATACAAACCATTTGCTAATTTGTCGCACTTAATAGCCTTGCTCTCCTCTGCTCTTGGCGTCTGTAGTATTCGTCCGCCGTCCTTGGATACCTCAGATACATCATAGGTCTTCCTTTGTTTAAATTCCTGTACCTTGCCGTCATTCCAATTCTTCACTGGGCGATAGTAACCGGTGATCCTAGAATACACTTCGCACTCAGATCCGCACTTTGGGCATTTCCTCACATCACCTGCTATATATCCATGATTCCTACATACTGAGTATGTCGGCGACATGGTGTAGTATGGGAGTTTGTAATTATCTGCAATCTTCTTCACCAAGTTTGCACAGGACTTCCAGTCATTGATCCTCTCACCAAGGAAAGTATGGAATACTGTACCTGATGTGTAGAGAGTCTGCAATCTATCCTGTATATCTAGGGCTTCAAATATATCATCCGTGTATCCCACAGGCAAGTGACTGCTATTGGTGTAGAATGGTGTCTCACCTGGGTTACCAGCAGTGATTATATCTGGATATTTCTCACGGTCGTGTTTTGCGAATCTATATGTCGTGCTCTCAGCAGGAGTTGCCTCGAGGTTGAATAATGCCCCGTACTTTTCCTGATAATCAGATAAACGATTTCTCATATGCTCCAGCACTTTTACTGCAAAGTCTTGCATCACTTTGTGCGTGAGGTCACATCTAATCCACTTAGCATTTAGACCCACTTCGTTCATGCCGATGAGGCCAATTGTGGAGAAGTGATTATCTAGCGTGCCAAGGTATCTCTTGGTGTATGGATATAGACCAGCTTTTAGGAAATTATCCACCACACGACGCTTGGTATCAAGGCTGCGTGCTGCGATATCCATCATGTGATCTAGTCTATCAAAGAAATCTTTTTCGTCACTAGATAGGTATGCAATCTTTGGCAAATTGATAGTGACCACACCGATACTGCCGGTGCTCTCACCTGAGCCAAAGAATCCACCTTGTTTCTTCCTCAGTTCCCTAAGGTCGAGTCTTAGTCTGCAACACATCGACCTAATGTCGCTTGGCTTCATATCCGAATTGACATAATTTGAGAAATATGGAATGCCGTACTTTGCAGTCATCTCGAATAATAATCTATTATTCTCTGTGTCAGACCAGTCAAAGTCCTTGGTGATAGAATATGTTGGGATAGGATATTGGAATCCTCTGCCATAAGCATCACCCTCAATCATTATCTCGATGAAGGCTTTGTTTATCATATCCATCTCAGGTTTGCAATCGCCGTATGTGAAGTCCAACTCTTTGCCACCAACAATTGCTGGCATATTCGCTAGATCATCTGGCACGGTCCAGTCTAGTGTAATATTGGTAAATGGTGCCTGAGTTCCCCATCTAGATGGAGTGTTGACGCCATATATGAATGACTGAATGCATTGTTTGACTTCCTTATATGATAGATTATCCACCTTGACAAATGGTGCAAGGTAGGTATCAAATGATGAGAATGCTTGCGCACCTGCCCACTCATTTTGCATGATTCCTAGGAAGTTTACCATCTGGTTACAAAGTGTGGAGAGGTGATTAGCAGGAGAGGAACAAATCTTTCCTTCCACCCCACCTAGTCCTTCCTTGATCAGTTGCTTTAGACTCCAACCTGCGCAGTATCCGGATAGCATTGATAGGTCGTGCAAATGTATGTCGCAATTCCTGTGAGCGTTTGCTATTTCCTCGTCATACACTTCGCTTAGCCAATAGTTGGCTGTGACTGCACCGGCTTCGGCAAGGATCAGTCCACCTATAGAATATGTGACTGTGGAGCTTTCCTTTACCCTCCAGTCGTTGACTCCTAGATAATCATCGACAACCTTTTTGTAGTCAAGTAGTGTGGCATGCGCTTGCCTTAGTTTCCTCTTCTGGTCACGATATAGTATGTAGGACTTTGCCACTGCGGCGTATCCGCACTCAATGAGAGATTCCTCCACACAATCCTGAATATCCTCGACATGGAGAATGCCATCCTTGATCTTGTCTCCAAATTTTGACGTAGCGCGAAGGGCTATAGCCTCTATCATAGATGGAGCATGAGGTGCATTGTTAGCATCAAATGCCTTGGTGATAGCCACCTTAATCTTCTCTAAGTCAAAATCCACAATTGCTCTATTCTTCTTCTCAACCTTTATCATAAAATGTTCCTCCTATCTTAGATATGTATTTTTAATTTTTGATTTTGCCTGTACTAATATTTCTTGTAATTCATCCGGGCTAAATGCAGATAGTGTGCGATCGGTGACGTTGTCACTCATCTCGAAACTCTGGATGTAGTAGGTACAATTCTCGGGCACAAGACTAAGGATGCTTGGTATATCCTTGTGATAATCGCGGATGTAAGTCGTGCGATATTCATGCTCGACCCCCGATGTCTCTAGTATCTCGATGCTCCTAAGTATTCTCTTTGGGTCAAAGGATCTGCACTTAGTGATCACTGGATAATCCTCCAGGCTGCCCTTGATATCCATTGCCACATAGTCGACAAGCCCTGTCTTTAGCACATTATCTAGTGTATCTGGTAGATAGCCATTGGTGTCAAGCTTGATGTCATAGCCCATGGCCTTTACCTTCCTCATGAATTCTACAAGGTCAGGTTGTATCAGAGGCTCGCCTCCGCTAATGCACACGCCGTCGAGTAGATTCTTGCGCTTTGATAGATACTCTAGCACTTCATCCTCTGGAATAATATCCTCTCTACCACTAGCTATAGTGCTATTGTGGCAATAAGGACAAGCGAAATTACACCCCGCAGTGAATATTATTGCACAAGTCTTATGCGGATAATCTACTAAGGATAACTTGTCCAGTCCGCATATTTTCATAATCTTACCACCTCGAATGAGCCTTGCATCCATGCATAATTATAATTTTTTGAGTTATAATCATACACAATCCATAGACATATATAGTACACGAAAACACAATATGTTGTGGTTTTCTGTTTTTATCCTATCAAATAATACTATGATTCGTCAATCGAATATTTTACTAATTTTCAATTTTGGTGAGTTTTAACAAATTTAAAAAATTTATCAAAATTCACTTGCCAAAATAATCCACACATCAATAGACGGGCAAATACATACATTTTTGTGTGAATAAGCGAAAATATTTTTTGATTAGTTATTGAAAATCGTGACACTTTGTGGTACTATTTAGTATGGCAGATGTTAAGAACATATATCAAGTGAAGATCCGACAGATAAAGAATATCCTAGAGCGAAGTGGCCTAAGTGGTCTAGCCTCAGGTAATTTTACTATGCTCACCGAGCCAAATCCTCAGACTAACATCTTCCTTTTTAACGAAACTGAATCAAATAGCGAACTATCGAAATATATCGTTAAGATCATTTGCAATAAAAGATCTAGCAATAGCATGAATTCTCAATACGAAGCGCAGAACGAGCTAAATATCCTTGGCGTGAATGTGCCAAAGATGTTAGTCGCACCGCAGGCTGTAACTATTGCAGATGAGGACAAATTAGGTCTAATCAATGCAAAATTGCTCAACATGATGATGAAGTCTATCCCTGCAGTCGATGCGACAAATGATGACACAATTGTAAATACTGCCTATGAGAAAGGCGACGTGCCTGAGACTAACTCGGTAATTGTAATAGAGGAAGCATTCCCATTCGCCTATTCTTGCCAGACAAACACTATGCGCGAACTCTATGACCTACTAAAGAAAATCGATACCCTAAGTGTGGACGATATCAAAAACACTCTATCCGATGTGTGTGCAATCAGTGCAAAAAATTTCCAGATAGACTACTTCGGGGATAATGTGAAGTTTAATTTTGACAAGTCTTCGCCTCATCGTGGAGTGGTATTCATCGACCTGTCCCTGCGTGGAGATAATGCCACAGTAAAGGAGTTCGACACAAGTGAAATATTTGCCCCGATTATCTCAAAAGCATACCTGGGCCTGATATTCCCAGATATACACAATATGTATTTCGTGGCAGGTGGTGCAATGAGATACACTGCATCACACCCCATCAATTCTGATCTAAACTCTTATCACAATTTCAAGCAAATAAAGAGCCTATTCACCCATGACTCCTATGTGGACTTCGTCCGCGTATGTGCTAGCATTATAGACAAAGTATGCGAGGCGCTAAGTGAGTATTCTCCTAAGCTCGAAAGTCTTCAAGATAAATATACCTTAGAGCGAGACGTGATAACTAAATACTATGGTGCGGCAATGAATGCAGTGCTAAATGAGGCCAAAGCTCTAGGCGTGGCGCCAAATAACACTAAAAAGTTTAACTGTCAAGACGATACTGAAAGATAAAAAATATGAGAAACAATCAATGTTCCTCATATTTTTTTTGCGTTATTATATTTATTGTGCATCATAATAACTTTTTGAATCTCTAATTATTTGTATCACCATAATTTGTACAACATTAATTATTTTGCATCACCTGATCTATCTATGTATGTAGTATGCAACAATTTCTTTGCAATCTCGCTATTAGGACGCCCTAGATAATCTGCGTACACCTTAGATATATCCGGATTATCCCCTGCTACGCGCACGTCCGTTATGCTATCTGCATCATATAGCCCGCGCATCCTATCGTATATCTTCTTAGGATTTGCACTATATGGCTGACCGCCACCTCCTACGCATCCACCCACACAATTCATCACCTCGATGAAGTCATATGGACATTTATTATTCCTAATATCCTCCAGTATTGGGCGCACGTTATTTAGCCCATGTACTACAGCTAGATGTAGTGTCCTGCCACCAAGTGTGATCTCTGCCGTCTTCACACCTTTTCCACCACGAACGGGCTCAAAATTTAGATAAGGAGATACGTCCTGCCCAAGTGTTTTTGCGCACATTCTAATGGCAGATTCCATCACTCCACCGCTTGCGCCAAATATTACTCCTGCGCCTGTGCCGCGACCGAGCAAGTCATCGTATTTGGTAGGTACTAATTTCTTAAAATTAATATGTGCTATCTTTGCCCAGATAGCGACCTCTCTAGTTGTGATGCAATAGTCGGTGTCAGGCATATTTTCTATCCCGAGCACTTCCCCTGCACTATGCATCTCGCCGCTTCTTATCTCAAACTTCTTTGCTGTGCATGGTGCAATTACTACATTTACTATATCCTTTGGGTCTAATCCCATTGCTTTTGCAAAATACGTCTTGATTATAGCCCCTTGCATTCCTATTGGACTCTTTGCTGAAGACAAGTGATGGGTCAAGTCCGGATAGAATGTCTCTACGAATTTTACCCAACTAGGACAGCAGCTGGTAAACATAGGTAATTTGTCCTTACTCTTTAGTCTATCCAGTAATTCATTAGCCTCTTCCATAATAGTAAGGTCCGCCCCAAATGTCACGTCGAATACGTATTTAAAGCCCAAGTTTCTGAGCAGAGTCACAAGTTTGCCCTCGACGTTTTGTCCTGCCTTGCCGCCAAATTCCTCAGCTAGTGCCACACGGCAAGCAGGCGCTGTGGAGATGACAAATATTTTGTCCTTCCCACTCTCCATCAAGGCTCGCACTCGCCTGTACTCGTATTTCTCATGCAGTGCGTGAGTAGGACATGACATGATGCACTGGCCACAACCTACGCATATTGGCTCATCCTTGATAGTATAATATCCATCGATTGTCTCATCATTGTGGCAGACACGCTTGCACGCACCACAACGAATGCACAGAGCCTCATCTCGCTCGATGCATGGGTTATCGCCCGATATAGGCACACGGATGGTGTTTAAAATTTCTTCGTCCATATTTCCCTTTTTTGTAATTATAAAAATTTTAGACATAATAATCAAACTATTTTGTATATTTCGACAAAAATTGTTAAGTTCTACTTTTAGTATCAAATCATTTTTTAGATATAATGATAACATGAGATACAATCTATTAGAATTTTCGCTTCAGTCGACGTCTACACCACTGCACATACTCTCTGCCACCTACAGACTAGATGATAGCAATATTTCATCAAACTTCGCATCACTAGATAACAATATAGATAAGTCTAGTGAATCTGTGCGGCAAAAGCTGCTCTACGCCTGCCCTATTTACTATAACTCCTACACTCATGAAGATGAGTTTGTGCTAGAATATACTTTTTGCCCAAGCCTAGGCAGATTCATATACACGCTCCCAAATCTTATCGTGTCTGGCACGCCAAAAGATAGTACTATATCTAATATGCTAAGTGACATTGGCCTAAAAATATTTGATTGTGCTACGCAATATATTAACTGCCCAATTATCCCAAAACTCTCAAACTTCGAGATAATGCTAGTCACCTGCAATGTGGAGGCTATCACGCCTAATCACAGCGATATATATTGCCCGAAGTATTATAGACTGCCAAAATCGGAGTGGGAGATATTTCGCACTAAACACACAAGCGACCTCGACGCACTAACTCTTGCCATACTAGATAACATGACAAAATAATAGTTTATAGAGAAGTAAAATTTATTTGTTACACATCAATTTATGTCATAGTAAAAATTATAGATCTATAAATCTTAACAATAAAAAATCCTATATATTACATAGGATTTTTCTTTGTGCAAATATTTTACTCCTTAGTGCAAGACAGTATGTAATAACCTTTGTTACGTCTAACGATACTGCAATTGCCAAAGATACTAGCAAGATGCTCACGCACCGATTGCATCCCGTGATCCTTCCTTATCACTAGATATAGTTTGCCAGAAGGATTTAGATGAGAAATGGTGGCATCTAGTATTTTGTACAGCACTTCTTTCCCCACCTTGATTGGAGGGTTTGAGATTATGTAGTCGAATGTGCCATCAATATTATCTAGTCCATCGGAGACAACGGCACTAATTTTGCTACAATCATTCTCACTGGCATTTATTTTTGCTAGGTCCACTGCTGTAGAATTGATGTCGCACATCATAGTTTCACAACCAAATATTTTTGACATGCAAATCCCTATTATCCCATATCCGCATGCAAGGTCCAGCACGCGCATACTAGGTGCTATCTTCTCATTCTCTACTACGGTGTCTATCAGTGTGCGAGTGCCAGCATCTATCATCGATTTGCTAAAAATATCACTGGCACTATGGATAACAAGTTCCATTCCCTGGATGCTATCATGGAACGAAAAGAACTCGTCGTCCGCCCTTTCCCTATCTATAAAATAATGTCTCAATCCCTTCCCTCTTTTACTCATGATATAAAAATAAAAAACTTTTGTCAAATATATGTCATATTTTGTAAATTCCGCTTTACAATTAGTTTTCGAGGGACTATAATTGTAGTTGTTTAGAGGGAAAATTATGGAAACAAGCGAACAAGCAGCAGAGTCTACGGATATATTCCAGACTATCAAAAATTTCTTTACTGAGCAGGTGCTGTCCCGTGGTTGGCTAATACTAGAGGCTATCCTTGGACTAGTCATCGGAGTGCTCGTAGTAAAGATTTTACTAAAAATTACTGCACGATTATTATCGAAGAGCAGAATCGAGAAGATCACTCAATCATTCCTATTATCAGTTGTGAAAGTGCTACTATATGTGCTACTCATCATGATTGTGATGCAAATACTAAATATTCCTATCACAGGCATTGTAGCATTGCTCACCGCAGGCAGCTTAGCATTAGGTCTTGCAGTGCAAGATTCACTTGCTAATCTTGCTAACGGCATCATCATTATCTCATCCAAGCCATTCCACGAAGGTGACTTCGTCAATATCGGCGGTACTGAGGGAACGGTGAAGGCCATAAAGATCCTAACCACATCCATTGCAACAGTGGACAACAAACTAGTTATCATCCCAAATAGCCATATCGTGACCAAGGAAGTGATAAACTACAATACACTAGGTCGTAGACGCGTGGACTTTAGTTTCTCCGTTAGTTACAAATCTGATGTGAAACTAGTGCGAGATATAATTAGCTCGGTGATGAAGTCGAATGGCAAAGTGTATCTCGACCCAGCACCATTTGTGCAGCTAAAGACTCTCGATGACAGCAATATCACATTCTTTGCTAATTGTTGGGTAGATAGTGAAGATTATTGGGACGTGTACTACTACGTCATGGATAGAGCGTTTGACGAATTCAAGAAGAACGACATCTCAGTTGATTACAATCAATTGGAGGTCCGCCTAAAGGACGACGAAGTGAAACTCCCTGTCTACAAGGATTCACTCCCAGCACGTGTAGAAAAAGTGCGTGAAGATAGCGCTTCCCATGACCTAATAGACGAGGCAAGCAAACTCCTCAAGAAGACCAAGAAAAAGCGTGCCGAAAATAAGAAAAAGAAGCAAGAACAAAAAGTCGCAAACCCTAAAACTGAGACAACAAAATCTGAACCTGAAGTAAAAGCTGAGACAACAGCAAAGACTGAAGAAAAATCAGCACCAAAAGGGAAGTCCTCAAAGAAAGCAAATAAATAAGATTAAAAAGCAATTTAATTAAAAAAGAGTTCTCATATTTTGAGAACTCTTTTTTTTTATCTATTCTTATTTTTTACCATTAGCTTTCAGCTAGTTTATTAAGCTACCCTATTATCTCTCGGATTCAGCCTCAAGCCTTGCTATCTCATCTTTGATAGCAGTCATCAATGCATCGACGTTTATATTCATATCGTATTTTGCTTCGGAGATTTTATCTACTCGCCTTTTGACTAAAGAGCCATTTAGCACAGTTAATACTAATCCCATAATTGAAAATGGTATTCCAATAATAGGTCTATCAGCTACAGTCTGCACGATCCCAAGTGCACCTAACACAAGGCCATTGGCTACCATTACGCTATCCAGTGTCAAGCTACTGCCATATTCCTTCAAAGCATTTTGATCCTTGTATATAGCGCTAAATATATCATTGTGCTGAGTCAGTAGCGACATGACGACATTTCGGACAATCTTTGGATCATGGACCCTTACTATTTCTTCAATTTCCTCTACAATACGGTTGTGGTTCTTTCGTCCTACAAATTTCTTCCCAAATATTGCTGACACGCTATATTCCACAGTCTGTCTAGATAGGATTGATTGACCCATATGCTCTCTCCATATGAGAGAATTTATCAATTTCTCTCCGTCTTCTTTTGACATACCAGGCTTGATATCCATCTGGATTTCTGCATCTTTGGAAATAGTATTGACTATTGCTTCCATCTTGTCACTAGGGACTTCATCTCTACCTAGGATGTAATGTGTGGATTTTTTATCAAAGGATCTGCCTAAATTGAATAAAGATCTGTCAACTAAATATTCTGCATAACACTCTGATGCTGCCTCATAGTAATCATCAAGTAGTGTGGTGCCTTTAGTCATTTCCTCTACCCACGTTCTTATCTCTTCTCTAGTCATAATTTACCCCCAATCCCTTAATATAATTATACCGCCTCCTGCCGCATTGTCAATATGTAATTTGAAAATTCATCCCCATATATTCAGCAAAAATAACTAAAAAAGGATTGCAACTATATTTACAATCCTAATTAATTTCATTGCTACTCCACAGTCACGGATTTTGCGAGGTTTCTCGGTTTGTCGGGGTCATGGCCAAGAGTTATACAAGTCTTGTATGCAAGTAATTGGAGTGGGATGATGATGGATATTTGGTCAAACTCATTTGACGTGCGAGCCACACGGATTATGCTATCCACATCGCAGTCGACATCATCTAGTGTAGTGATTAGTATCACATGGCCTCCACGTGAACGAATCTCGCTAATGTTATTCCTCAGTTTATCGAAAATATCACTATTTGTGCACACTGCAATTGTCAGTGTGTCATCATCAATTAGTGAGAGTGTCCCATGTTTTAGCTCCCCTGCAGGGATACTGGAACAATTGATATAAGTGATTTCCTTTAGTTTTAATGCTCCTTCCATGCAGGTGATATAATCTGCAAGCCTGCCTATAAAGAATATTTTCTTATATCCCGTGATATCCGGCAGGTCGTAGTCGAATTGCAGTCTATCTATATATCTATCGTAGTCGACTGGTATGTCTTTTACAATCACCGCAAGGGTTAACATGGCTATTACTTGGCAGTTGTAGGCCTTGGTGGAAGCCACGGCATATTCCTTGCCCGCAGTCGTTCCCACCACCATATCCGCCAAGTTATTTAGCGCGCAATATGGCACATTGGTTATAGCAATAATCTTGCCCTTGTGTTCCCTGATATACTTGGCACACGCGAAAGTGTCGGCTGTCTCCCCACTCTGACTGACTAAAATATATACACTTGTGCGGTCGATGCGCGGCTTCCTATAATAAAATTCACTTGCGTAGAAACTCTCGGTGTGGTAACCAATTTCCTCGAAATAGTACGCCCCGTGCAATCCCGCGTGATAAGCCGTGCCGCAACCGATGAATACAATATTTTTCTTGCCCTTTAATAACTTCAACAATTGTGTTCTATCTAGGCTATACTTGATGTGGCTATAAGTATTCTTTAACGCTTTTGGGATATCGTGAATCTCCTTTAACATATAATATGGATACTCGCCCTTGGAAGACAATTCCATCTCAGTGCCAATTGAGTATAGTTCCTTAGTTATCTTCTGCCCCGAGGAATTAAAGAACGTCACAGACTGCGTGTCAATGATGGCAAATTCGTTATCCTCCATCCGATAGTATTTCGCCACTTTGCCGATAAATGTCGCAACATCACTTGTCACATAACCGCATTTGCCGTCATGTGCCACATAGAGCGGACTTGTGCGCTTAGCCGCATATATTTTGTTATTATCTGCATTCAATATAGCAAGGGCAAATGACCCACGCATATGTCTCACCGCACGGATGATAGCCTGAATTGGTGTGGTCTTGTCGTGATACTGTATGGAATTTGCTATCACCTCACTATCGGTCTCGGAATGAAAAGTATAACCTTTGGATAGCAGTGTATTTTTTATCTCTTTAAAATTCTCAATAATGCCATTGTGCACTACGGCCCACTTGCCATTCATGGATAGGTGCGGATGGCAATTGCATATATCACACTTGCCGTGAGTGGCCCACCTAGTGTGTGCAATGCCTATCCTTGCATCATGGCCACCTATTTGAGACGATAAGTGGGATATATCGCCCACGGCTTTTATAGTCTCAATTTTCTTATTACATAGTAGTGCCATGCCACACGAGTCATATCCCCTATACTCCAATTTGTATAGGTCCTGCAAAAGTATTTCCTCACAAGGACTATCCCCTATATATCCTGCAATGCCACACATATATTACCCCCAATCTATATAATATTAAATATTAAGTCTGGGTATTTTGTGTGACATAAAAAATGAGGCAACTATTTGCCTCACTATAATTATTTCCTCTTCTGTGCCGAAGAATTTAGACCGCAGATGAATTCGCCGGTCGTATAACATATGACGGATAGCACATCTATTACACCCGAGAATATTACAAGTCTAGTGAATAGATACATACTAGCCTCAGGCAGTACCCCACCCACTATGAGATCACAGTAGACTATGATCGCCATGACTATGCAGGCACAAGTAAGTGCAAAGAATAATAATCCGGTACAAAATTTTCCTCTACACATGATAGTAGCGAGTATATCTAGCATTAGTACTAGTAGCAGGCCTGCGATCCAAATATAGTACACTACTTTTGCATACATCATCACGTCATTTGGGGCTAAGGCTATCATATAAAATACTGATAGAGCTACAATGACTGCGATTAGCGAGTAATATAGTATATTTTGCAGTATATTCTTTTGTTTTACTTCCATATTATCCCCCTTTGGTCTTAGTATAAGCAAAAGGGGTGTCATTATTCTAAATAGTAATGGTAATTATATCCAAGAGGATAGTGCGCCATCGCAATTGTCTCGGTCACTGCCGCGTATTGCAAGACCAGGTCCGACGCGTGCTGGACTTACATCCTTTGCTAGATCACGCTCACTTGTTCCCATCTCACTGCCCTCATGAGTGCAGATAGGGTGAATAGTGGTGCTAGAATTAAAGCGCTGGTCCTTCAAAAATTTGAATACCACTTGTGGGCAAGTTCCCCACCAGCATGGATACACTAGATAGACATCACTGTATCCGGATACATCGATATACCCCTCATATGGTGGCAATATTCCCTCCTTCTTCTCCTTTAGCGCTGCATCGCACGCTGCCTTGTAAGTATTAGGATAAGCGATCTTTGGCACAATCTCAAATGTTTCACATCCTAGCATATTTGCTAGTTTTTCCGCAATGACACTAGCGTTGCCACGGTCAAGCTTCTTGTATCCTCCATTAAAATAATTCTCTCCTGCGTGGGAGAAATAAACTACAATCTTTGACATAACTGCCTCCTTGTTTATTATAGGATAGTATGGAAATACATTTTAGTCAAAATTTTTTATCACAAATTTTATCCGCCTTTTGGTATTGCAATAGCATTTTCCGTGTGCTATAATAAGTCATAAGGAGTGCATTTATGGGGAAATTAGCCGAGCTGATAGACATGCTTTTACACAAAAAATCTTCCGTAAAGAGTTCATTTAATACTATGCTTGATGAGATAGCAGGTGGCAATATGGCCTCATATACTGCACTTGTCAAGAAATTGCGCAATCCAAAGAAACTTGACCTCTCCCAGGAAGATATAGATAAGATGTTAGATAAGGTCACAGACTTTTACAGTGGCCTTAGTGCCAACCCAAATAAGTGGGATTCTTTCATCAATATGAATAAGTCTATTTCAAAGATCATGAAATATGAGAATTCCGATGGCATGAATATTGCTATGATCGCTGCGACAAAAGGATATATAGAAGTAGTGAGTAGCTTAGTCAAATTGTACCCTGCTTGCGCTGTGCAGGAAGATGTCTATGGCAAGAATATCATCCAGCATCACATAGATTATATGCTAGCCAATATTAGGAGTGTGGGCAAAATAGAAATATCTGAAAATGACAAGCCAAATTCCGACAATGCGCCAATAAACAATCCTTACTACAATTTCCTGCAATATTATATGGAAAATTTCCCTTATGTATTTATCAAGCAGATAACTACTCCGTATCTGAATAACCGTAGCCTGTATCAAGATATAGAGTCAACAAATATCAAGAAACTAAACTCGGTGAAACGTTTTATTAAGGAACAACTAGAAAAGAATAGTACTATCAAAGATATGCTAGACAAATATCTTAGCGCAAAGGAAAATGAATAGATAGCAATTAACAAAAAATAATTGACAAAAAGCTATATATGTTATATATATTATATAGCATATGCGCGATTAACTCAGTTGGTAGAGTGCCTTCTTGACGTGGAGGATGTCATAGGTTCGAGTCCTATATCGCGTACCATAAGAAATAAGGTCTCAATATGAGACCTTTTTTTGTGGCACGCCACTGCACTAAATGTAAATTAGGTGTACTTATTTAACTATTTAGTGGGACAGAAGTTGGCACATAAGATTTGCACAATAGTCTGCTCAATCCCCTCAGTCTGCTAACGCATCCAGCTCCCCCTACTACGGGGCGCCTTATAGTGAGAAATATGAAAAAAGATGAGACATACTTTCTATGTCTTCTTTTTTTGCAATTTTATAAATACTTTCTTATCTCCACAAAAGTAGCTTACAGCTTTTTGTGACGAACGCATAACCTGCTAAATACTTAATTTATCCTTATAAAAAACCTACTTCTCGACCTACTAAAAACTCCAGCAAAAATAGCGGAACGCGGCCTTTTGCTGGAAAAGAGGCGAAGCCGCGCGAAACCTGGAAGTTAGCTGAGCGCATAGACGAGCGCGTTCATAAACGGGGCCCCCACAAAAATAGCTTGCGGCCTTTTGTGGGGAAGAGGAGGAACAAACGCGAAACCTGGAAGATTGTTCCATGTTTTGTGAAAAAAAATGGAACAATCGCTTAAACAAGCGTTTGTTCCGACGTGGTAGCGGTAATAAGAATCGAACTTATGATCTTCCGGGTATGAACCGGACGCTCTAACCAGCTAAGCTATACCGCCAAAATAAATGGTTGCGGGGGTAGGATTCGAACCTACGACCTTTGGGTTATGAGCCCAACGAGCTGCCGAGCTGCTCCACCCCGCGACGAAATGTTTTGCTTAATTGCCCTTTTATTTTATTTTAATTACGACAATTTGTCAATACATTTTAGCGATATTTTGCTGGCTAGAGTATTCTAGTGGTTATTCCCCGAAGTAGAATCATCCAATTTTTCACTAATTTCGTCCAATTGGCGCTCCAAATCTTGTAGTCTCGACTTGTAATCATTTATCTTCACGAACTGGAAGCACATGACAACAATCAGTGTCACCATGATGACGCCCGATACTATCAGTGAGATTAAAGTCCATTTTTTGTTGTTATCCACTACTTCGCTAGCCTTTTGCCAAAGCGTGTGTTCAAAAATTTGCCCCACAACTTTGCTATTTTATTATATAGCATTTTGAATGTATTGGCAAATAATTTTCCCACAGTGATTAGCTCAAAATACATTCCAAGGAAAAATGCTGCTAGCATATATGGTCGAATCCACCCGAAATATAGGATATTGATAGATAAGTACAATACTCCAAATGATATGAGCGTTGCTAGGAAGTCTAGTATAAATCTAATTACTGCACTTCCACCAAATATCATGGTCGTTGCGCGGGACAAATTGTAGATTATTCCACACAAGAATCCAATAGTGGCAAGAATGAGTGCAATGTACCCTTGAGATAGCGTATTAAAATACATTACTTAACTAACCTTTTTAGTAATCCTTTGGCTGGTTCGTTATAGCGTACTCCATTTATTTTCCCCACTACCTCTAGGTTGCCACTCTCCACGTCAAATTTATTCACTAATAGACCCGAGCCTAATATTGTCACCTTGGTCTTTGCAGCATGGAGATTTACTTGACTATCCGAGGCACTATCCACCTTTTCTACCCCAGTCATAGTCACCTTTTCTCTAGAGTCTATCACCACACGGTGAGTACCTGTCGGTTGATTGTTTGTCACGCGAATTACATTTTCCATATTCCACCTCACAATATGATATGCTCTATCCCACCTAAATTAGAATTACTTCTAGTTACACTTTGACAAAACTCTCTACTAAAAGTATAATTAGAATATGGAAGAATTGGACATTTTGAATCTAAACATATCTGAGGCAAAGAGATTCGTAGAAAAGCGTATCCGCGACGAAGCATCGTCTGACACAGATACGTATATGGGCAAACCCCGAAAGCGTGAGCCAAAAGGTGTGATTGCAGGCCTTGTTATCAAGGAATGCATGGCAGGAAGTGACAGGCTAGATGTCTACCATGAGCTGCAAAAATACAATGAACACAAACACGGCGACGGCATCTATCTAAATAGTGAAGAGAGCGAAGAATTTAGCAACCCTATAGTGGGGCATTTCGAATATGCAAGGCTTGACGAACAAGGACCAGCAAACCTCGTCCGTGCTAGCAAGAATTCTAGAGGAGATAGTGCAGACCAAGTGATAGATGTTTGCCGCAAATGTCCTCACTCCACATATCTTATTGTAACAGGAGTGATAGATATATCTCAGTGGGAACGCCATAGTGTAGGCCACCTTCACACCTGGATAGAGAGTGCAGGAGAGGTGATAGACGTGGCACACAATCTAGTCATGCCGACTACAGATTATTACAAACTATTTGATGTAATAGCCTTTACCAAGCACGACGCAAGTGTTATCACATCCTACACTAAGCCTGAGGATATAACAAGCAATGTGTGGTTACTCGCATTTAACCATTTCCTAAAAAATGACTAAATTCGCACGAGTTGCACTTTATACTATTATATTCCCTTGGCAAAAGAAATAGATTGTGCTACAATGTTCCTTAAGATAAGATGATTAAAATACAAAAATTTCGCATATATTCGGGAGAATATTTGAGAAATTGCTTTCATAGATAGTATATATAGGAGATAATATGTTAAGAATAATTGTTGATTCCGGCAGCAGTATCAAGCAGGCGGAAAAATCTGAGTACAATGTGGATATCCTGCCTCTTCGCGTCATATTTGAAGACAAAGATTACGCTGATGAGATAGAGATCTCAAATGAAGAATTTTACCACAAACTAATCGATGAGAAGTTATTCCCAAAGACTGCCCTACCCGAGCTTGAATCCGTGCAAAAGTTAGTCGAGGGTTACACAAAAGCAGGTGACGAAGTGTTGCTCATCACCATTTCGTCAAAAATTTCTGGCACGTTCAACACCATCTCAAATATGTTCAAGGAGAACGAAAAAGTCCACGTATTTGACTCCATGGGAGCAGTTGGTGCTATAAGATATCTTGTGATGGAAGCGAATAAATATCGCGACAAGGATATAGATTTTGTCCTTGGGAAATTGGAAGAGCTAAGGTCGAAGATTCACATCATGGCTATCCCTGAGACACTAGAGTATCTATATCGTGGCGGCAGACTAAATAGGTTCGAAAAAATTCTCGGCGACACACTTCATATCAAGCCGGTTATAGGATTCGTTAATGGCGAAGTGAAGGTGATTGCAAAGAAGCTAGGTCTTCGCGGCAGCATGCAATATATCTCAAAGCAATTATCTGAGCTTGATTGTGACACAAGTTATCCTATCATCGCATCATACTCATACAATCAAAGCAATCTCGATGCACTAGTGAATATGTGTGATGAGAAATACAAGCAGGTAATGACCATTTATGACAACCTAGACCCTGCTATCGCGTGCCACTGGGGACCAAACGCATTCGGATTCATATTCGTCTCCACTCACTAAATAAGTTTAAAAAATGCATTGTGCGAAACAATGCATTTTTTTATCACAAATATTAAACTATCAATATTGCTACTAATTGAATTAGTACAATTGGTCTTTTTGCTACTTTCTAACAAATAATTATTTTGTTACTCGCTATTTGTTAGCAACTCTACTAATTTTATAGTTAGTTGTTTTTGAGGTTTCCCTTGTCTTCGCTAGTTTGCACATCACTTGCATCATTACTTCCCGCGATATCAGCATCTGTGCCAATAGGGAGTATCTTCTTCTCAAAGATGATGAGCATAATATAGATGAATGGGAATGCTAGAGTGAAGATGCAAGCAAGGATATTGACTCCAAGCTCACTGCCTACGAATGACATAGCAAGTAGCAGTGCAAATGTAAATAATCTGACTGTAGCAAGTAACATCTCAATTAGTGTCTGGTGCTCGGTAATCTCACTGTATAGACCTGCTTCCTTTAGCAGTGTATTTCTAAAGTAATCAAGAGTGGTCTTACACTCGATGTAACTAATAAGGAATGCAAGTGTGAAGAATATTATAGTCCATTCACATGGGTTGATAGCGTATATTACTCCGGCAATCACTGGAAGTATTGCACAAATTATATACGACGGAGTGCGCTTGCCGATCTTGCCAAGACTGAGTGACATGACAGTAAATAATATTGCTATCACACTACACGAGCTCTTAATTATTCCAAGGGATAAGTTGGAGTCCATATGCAGCATAGTGAATACATTCATGCATATGCTAAAGAATAGTAGGAATCCATAGCCCGCAAATATTGCATACAGGAAGTCCAGTTTCTTCTTTAATGCCGGACGTGATCGCACTTTCCTAATGAATCCCCGCATATTAAATTTGCTACCCTTTGGATGCTTGGCTGATACGCCAAATGACACACCCACTTGGATAGCAGCAATTATTGCGACAACTATACTTCCCACGACAAAGGACGATGACTGAATGATAGAGCCGAGTGTTAGTGGCACTACCACATCGATGCATTTAGATATAATCGTCATATAATAGGAGAATTTCTCAATCGACTTGCGACTGACCATCTCTTGCTTCATAGTATTGTAACTAGCATAATATGCCGTATCTGCCACACCATAGCATGAACCCAGAATAATGAGCATAACTAAGGTGTTTTTGTCACTAAACATAGACAAAGTGACAACAACTGCGAGCATCAAGCAACCAATCCTGTACATCCACACACGATTTGTCCTATCCACGATCCTTGAGATTATAGGGTACGCCACTAGTTGCACGGTAAGTGTTATCATGTAATATATCGCGATATACCTGATGTATTCACCTACACTAGTCGTGAGATCCTTGATATGCGCCACAAGGAATGTGGATATGAATAGGTCAATCACTGCATAAAAGAAGTGACAGATGAATATACACACATTGGCACGGTTATCTTTCTTACTAGTATTTATATCATAAGTATATTCCATATTGCCTCACATAAACAATTTAGCAAATGCACTCTTTTTTGTCAATTTTTTATACATATTATGGACGAATATATGGTGTAATATATTTATCCCCTATTTGTCACCGTTTATTAAAAATAGGCCACAAATACTGTGGCCTATTTTTATCTACAATTACTCCATAGTTATTATCTATCCACTTTGGATTGTAAAAAATCCTTGGTTGTGCTATCATATCTTATATGGTTATGCAATCATATTTTTCGGGGTGTAGCGCAGGGGTAGCGCGCATGGTTCGGGACCATGAGGCCATGAGTTCAAATCTCATCACCCCGACCAATTTTTGATAATTGTCTACATTCTTTGCCATCAAGCGTAAAATATGTTATCATGATAAAAAGGAGATTAGATATGACAAATTTCACAGCAGACGAAATTGAGCAACAAATTCATGACACACTAATTAGGAAGGAGCAGATGCAGGAACTTTGCAAAGTTCACGACGACCGTATCTTTGACATCATATACAATGTCACCGAGGCGTACGTTAGGAAATGGTCACCATCAAAAGCAGACTATATGCAAAAGGTCGCAATAGAGGGCAAGAGACTGAATGTCAATCCTTCTTCCACTTCTTGGCAAAAGGCAGATAACTTCAAAAGAATGTATAATGAGCTTGATGAGCAGTACAATGCTGTCATCCTAATGCAACTAGATGAGCTTAAGAAAAAGAAAAAGGACTATTAATTTTAGGTTAAATAGTAAAATGAAGTGTGCTAATTTTGGCACACTTTTTTCGTGCAGGATCACCAAATATGTTGTTGGGAGATAAAAATATTTGTCAGGCAAAGTTTATTTCGTTATACTAAATTTAGATCAAATGTAATATAAATTTATGTAGGTAAATTATGACAGAGTTATTCAAAGAAATTTACAAGTTAAAGAATCTTTGCAGGAAAGGCTGGATCGTAAGAGATGTGTCTGACCCAAATACAAAACGCGTCGAGAGTGACGCTGAGCACACATTCTCCATGGCTGTACTTGCCTGTGAAATTATGGAGCGTGAACATCTAAAACTGGATGAGGCGAAAGTGCTAAAGATGATACTCTTCCACGAACTGGGTGAGATAGATGTGGGAGATGTCACCCCTATCGACCATGTGCCACTGGAGCAAAAGTATTGTGAGGAACACAAATGTATCTGCCGCCTATCAAATCTTTCTAGTATGCCCGAGATTGAGTCGCTTTGGCTAGAATTTGAGGAGAATAGCTCACCTGAGGCTCGCTTCGTAAAGGCACTAGACAAATTAGATTGCATCCTGCAGAGCAAGATATATGCTGATCTAAATAATAGGCCCGAGTTATTTGAGGAATTCCTCAATACCTCGCGCGAGCGTGTGAAAGATTATATCCAGTATATCGAATAAACAAAAAAATGTAGCACTTTTGCTACATTTTTTGTGGGTATAAAAAAGTTATGCCCAAAATTTTATTAAATAATTTTTATTAAATATTTCTAAATTTTTTTAATAATCCAGATCAATTCCGTTTATAGATATTCCGCTGTTATAGCCGATCTGACCATCGTCGTCCACGCCAATTTCCTCGTGAAACACTATCTCGTTGCCATCTTCATCGTTGTATGTAGTACTACTACCATATAGATCACTCATATGTCCCTCCATATATTGTAGTGCGTTAGATAATTTTACCCAACATATTGTATATTATAGAGGGTTCAAGCTAAAAGTGCAAGTAAATCTTTTATGCAATTCCTACAATCTTTTTAGGCGTATTTCTTGCCCACGAAATTTAGGCATTTTATATCCAAAATCTTAATTGTTTTTACAAAAATTTTCTTTAAAATTTGGCGTATTGTAGCGATAATTTTGAGTTAGAGAAAGTTTTTGCTACGTTATTTCTTCCCCGCTATCATGTAACTATCGTCAATAAGGGCTCTAGTAGTCGCCATATCTAGTCTATTATCTAACACTATAGTGATCCAATGTTTCTTATTCATATGGTAACCAGGTAAAATCTTTTTGCCATCCACGATATTCTGTATAGCATTTGCATCACAGCGAATATCTAACACTTCACTCTCACCCGTACTAGATAGATTCAACTTTTCGTTCTTTACACTCATTAGTAGTGCATACCACTTCTTATTATCCTTTCGTCTAAAAATAGCGTCAGTCGGGAAGTTTTCCCATAAGAATTCCAGTTCGTCACCATATTTATCCTTGATATATGCTATAATTTCCTTAGTCTGAGTATTTTTGAAAGAATCTGGGTCAAAACACTCTCGTGCAATCTCGTCTAACACGCTGTCGCAATGCTCGCGCACTTGCCCCACAAAATTTCCACTAGAGGACAACTTGTACATGATATATTCGTCGCCAGTTTTGTTATCTAGGACCTTGGTCGACACTTCCCCTGTACTATTAATAGTTACCACTAGCCTAAATGTGCCATCCAAGATATCTTGCTCGTATATGTACCCCGCACTATCCGACCTAAATCCAAATTTTAGCGCTTTTTCTCTATTAAACGCCCTGTACTTAAACCTATTATCCATAAGACCTCTTATAGTTATTTATATCACAAATAGTTAGAATCCACAAAAAAATGAGACACACAAGTCTCATCTTTTCTATGGTAGGGAATATAGGACTCGAACCTATGACTTCTTCCATGTGACGGAAGCACTCTACCAACTGAGTTAATTCCCCATATTCAGGATACCCTTCAAGTATATAACATAAAATGTTTTATGTCCAGTACTTTTAGATAAGTATAGATATAGAATTTTGTAAAATATGGACAAAAAGTATTTCAAAATATCTCAAAGTATGTTATTATATATTCGTTACAACTAAATATGCGGATATGGCGGAACTGGCAGACGCTCATGTTTGAGGGGCATGTGGAGCAATCCGTGGGAGTTCGAGTCTCCCTATCCGCACCATCGTCGGAACAAATGCTTGTTTAAGCGATTGTTCCATTTTTTTTACAAATCATGGAACAATCTTTCAGGTTATGCATTTGTTCCTCCTCTCCCCACAAAAGGCCGCGTTCCGCTATTTTTGCGGGGACCCCGTTAGTGTACACACTCGTTTAAGCGTTGGCTTCGCATTTTTTATACGCTCAGCCAACTTCCGGGTATCGCGTGACTTCGCCTCCTCCCCTCGTCAGAGCACGAGTTTAAAACGAAATTTTGTGCTGTTCGCACAAACTCCCGAGGTATCACTCGACTCTTCCTCTTTCCCACAAAAAGTACGTCTACGACTATTTTTGCGGGATGCCCTATTTTGCCGCAAGCTATTTTTATGGGGACCCCAAATATATAATGCTTGTTTAAGCGATTGTTCCATCTTTTTATTTAATTTTAACCGCTTTAGGCGCCCCGTAGTAGGGGGAGCTGATTGCGTATGCAATCTGAGGGGATTGAGCCGACTTTTTTTGCTTACTTACATTCGTGCTCCATACTCTCTCATATATCTATTCCGTCCTTATTTAAAGGCCGCCCTTAGTAAGGGGGATTGAGCGTGCTTACTACTAATCTCACATGCCAACATCATTCCCTCTAACAAATAATATCAGTTCACTTCATTATCACCCTAGGACAGTGGCGTGCCACTTTGTTATAACTTATCCCCTATCTTTGCGTGTTGTTGCTATCCTCAGGGAAGATAGCATTGTATGCTTTGTCTGACACTATGTCAGCCCACGCATAGTCATCTACCGACAATGGCTCTAGCCTTGGCAGATTCTCGAGTGTGGCACGACTACTAATAGCCTCTTTTATTAAGCAATACGCTCCAAGTTTGTTATTCTTAATGCGAGGGAATATATGACGCGCTAACTCACTTTCGCTGGAATTTTGACCCATACTATAAAGATCCATTATATATTCCAAGGATGATAATGTTTTACACTTAATGATCGCATTCAGGAAAATAGCCATTGCATTATGGTCTTCATCTGTTAATTTCTTTGGCGTACTTCCCTTTATCTGTTCTATTATTGACATTTTTGCAAAACTGAAAATATCTTCATCAATCTTTTTGTAATCATCCTTGCTTATCGTGTTCTGCTCTACATTTCGGATGAACTCCTCAAATCCATTACCGTGTAAAAGACGTATATATGATGAAAAGTTGAATAAATTATTAAGACATTCTTTGTCCTTTATGAATAGTAATTCAAAATCATTACTCCCGGTAGGATCAGTAGCGCCTATTCCATGCATGCCATATTTATCATCATCTATTTGGACTATATTGATGGCGTGATTTGTAGACATTTCCTTAGATTCTAAGCTATTAATTTTGTCTATACAAATCTTTTCATACTCATCTATGGTTAACTCTTTACCTTCATAAATAAGCGTATTGACTCCGCTATATCTCCTCATTAGTGGAAGGGAAAGATTTACATCCTTTGCATTAATATCTGTGCTAATGCAAAATGAATTTATCCCACATAATTTGAGTAAAATTCTAAGTGATTGTGCTTCACCCGAACAACAACCTTTCATTGCAAGTATAGTGCCAATATAACTATGCGTGTCCACTACAGGTTCGGTAATATATTCAATTTTTTTACAAATGTATTTGCGGCAGATCAAGAATTTCTCAAATGGAGAGATATTATGTTCCTCTGCATATCTATTTATCTTATTTGCAACGGAGAGGATCTTTGAATTTGCCTCCATCACTTGATCGAATGTTATTGGCGTTGTCATAGTCTTGCCCGTTTTATCCCAATCCAATTTGCCAGCCTGAACCCTATCATCATTCTCATACGTTTTATTGTTGGAGCCTATTGTAAAATAGTCAAGTCTATCAGCTTCGTCTAGACTAAATTCTATCCCCATATCATCCAATGTCTCGCGGAAATATAATTCACAACCATGAGCCTTAAGATATTCATAGTCGCCAAGTAACTTTAAGGCTTCACTTTCTCTAAAGTACAAATCCTTGTCAATACAATGGAATTCTACACGTTTGCCACCAGCAAGCATAACAAATAATTGATCCCGAATAGCGCGTGAAAAATTTGGACTTACTAGATCCTCACGCTTTACTTCCACCACAATGTGATCACTGTAAGTGGTCCTCTTTAACATCAAATAATAGACGTAATCTTGCACACTATTTATACTTGCCTTTGCATTATCTATCATAAATACCTCAACACAAATATTTTACCATACTAACCACTCCAAATCAATAGGCAATTGTGATGAAGAAAAGCATTATTGAGAAATTGACTATTACCCTTATAAAATTCATTTTATTGCATCAAAATATATCAAATGATGCAATAAACTAAAATAAATGCTTGATTTATTGCATCAAAAGTTGTATAATGATGCAATAAAGGAGATATCGTGAAAACATTTAATTATTCAAAATACAAGGATATTAGTTGGGATAACGAAATTTTAGGTTATATTTCTCAAATCTATGAACTAAAGGGTCGATTATCTAATATCGAATCAAATAGCAAAGCAAAAATTCATAAGTTAGTTGAAATTGCAAAAATTCAAAGCACCGAAGCATCAAACAAAATTGAAGGCATCGTCACAACTTCTACGCGCATCAAACAAATTCTAAGCGATAAAACTACTCCAAGGAATAGAGATGAAGAGGAAATTCTTGGATATCGAGATGTATTGAATGTAATTCATGAAAATTATGAATATATACCGCTTAAGAGTTCTTACATTTTACAATTACATGGACAGTTATATAAGTATTCAGATAAATCAATTGGCGGGAAATATAAGAATGTCCAGAATTACATCTCTGAAATAAGACCTGACGGCAGTTCTTATGTTAGATTTCAGCCTCTGGAACCATTTGAGACTCCAGATGCTGTTGAAAGATTGTGCCAAGAATTTAACATTGTTTCCAGCAAATTTGACGTCGATCCATTAATCTTAATTCTTATTTTTATTCTGGACTTCCTATGCATTCATCCTTTTAATGATGGAAATGGTAGAATGAGCAGGTTGCTTACTCTATTGCTGCTATATAAATTTGGTTTTAATATCGGCAAATTTATTTCAATTGAAAAAATTATTGAAGAGACCAAGGACAAATATTATGAGGCTTTGCAATTTAGCTCACTCGGCTGGATTGAGGATAACAACGATCCTTCAGCATTCATTAAATATATGTTGTCGGTAATTTTAAAGGCTTATAGAGATCTTGACGATAGAGTAAAAATTTTGAGTGAAAACAACTCAAAAGCATTGATTCTAGTGGAGGGTGCAATAAAAACAATCTTGGGCAAATTTACAAAGGCAGACATTTTGGCACTTTGTCCGACATTGTCCCAAACAACTATCGAAAGATGCCTAAAGAAATTGTTGGACAATAAGCAAATCCAAAAACATGGCGATCGTAAATCTAGTTACTACACAAGAAAAGAATCATTAAAATAATAAATTTAATCCTCAAAAATCTCACCAAATGAGGCAATAAAATTAGCAAGTAAGTATATTTTCTAAAAATATCCCTATTGACAATTGAGCTATCCCGTGTTATAAATAAAAGACAAGATGATAGCAAGTTTCGTGGAGGATATGATGGAAAACGAGCCTAAATGGTTTCAAAATAAACAATTGACCCGAGTAGAGGCAATACAGGTTCAATATGAGCTAACTCTCATGTACATGATTATTAAGGATAATCCATCACTTTTTAAAAAGGCAGATATGACAATACAAGAGTTCCCTCCTATCAAAGAAAGAATAGATGCAACGATGGCATATGTCAGTACTTTGCCGGGCAATCCTTATGGGGAAATAGAGAAACTCTCAAGGGAAGCACAAATTTATGCCCTAACCCAAGAAATTCATGGTGATCTTAAAAAGGACAAAAGTGATTTGGAAGACGAATTCTTCTTGGCTGTTACTCACGAGTATTTGAGAAGATGGTAAATAGATAATTTTAATTAATGCACTATCATATTTGAAATAGTTATTAGATATGCAAAAAGCGGACGCAATTGTCCGCTTTTTTAGTCATACATTTGGTGCATCCAGAGGGATTCGAACCCCCAACCCTCGGTTCCGAAGACCGATGCTCTATCCAGTTGCGCTATGGATGCATATAGATATCCTATTATATCCAATAACCACAAACTTTTCAAGAAAAGAAAGATAACTTCGTGTAGAAATATGGTTTTGGGATACTGGATATAGGTACAAAAACTATCATAGTAACGTGTAAATTGTTTTAATTTGTCACCCATTGTGCTAAAATTATGTTATGGAAAAATACAGAGGTGGATCTATTTATCCTAGCAAGTCGCGTGCAATATATCTATTCCTAGTGAGCTTGCTATCGAATATCATCGTTACATTCTGCATACTATTTGCAGGATGTTGCGTGATTTTTTCCATACTCTATGAAACCTCTCCGATAGAGGGACCATCTATGCAACCTACTCTCAACGCCACGGGCAATACTGATCAAGCGTATGTGAGGAAAGGTGCTAGCTATACATATGGAGATATAATCGTCCTAAAGATGGATAATATATGGATCATAAAGCGCGTCATAGCACTTCCTGGAGACGAGATATCTATGTATGCTGGTCATGATAAATATGTGCACGTCTTCCGAAATGGCGAAGAACTCGAAGAACCATATATCCTTAGCAAGGAAGATATGGTTAATTGCATGAATTCATTCCAACAATTATCATCTATTACCGAACAAAAAAGTAATATATCCTATGATAGCAATAATCACATGATATACACTGTGCCGCAAGGTCACGTCTTTGTGCTAGGAGACAACCGCGCAAACTCTCTAGATTGTTCCGAAAATGGAGCATACTCCATGCGTGATGTGCGAGGCAAAGTGGAATACGTCACGCCAAAAAACGAGAGTTACATTGCATTTATCTACAAAACATTCTTTACTTTCGGCCTTGCTAAGTAACTATTTTTATATAATATTTATAACGTTCTTTACTAAGTAAAACTACATATTTATGTTTAACAAAAAATATTATAAAATTTTTATCACCCCAACCTCAAGCAAAAAAATACACACCGCTATGGTGTGTATCTTTTTTAATCTCCTGGCTGATCGTCGTCATCGTCATCGTCGCCGAAGAGTGCTGCTCTCCTCTCTTTCATTCTTTTTTCAAACAATTCGTCTAGAGCCTCTTTCTCTTCCTCAATCTTACGGTCGCGCACTGGAATTTCAGCTAATTTTTCTTGCTCGACCTTTTTTACAATAGCTAACATTTGCTTGACATACGATATTTCTGCGTTTGCTACTTCGACTGGAACTTCCTTTTTGTCAACACGGTTCAATATACCGTTTCGTGTAGCTTTCTTTATAGCATTTAGATATTTTTCGTCCTTAAATGAAATATATGTTAAATTTTTAAAATTCTCTGGATTGCGGAATATTAAACCAAGTACTTGAGAACGAATATCTTTGTCATAAGTATTGTATGCCTTATTTGCAAGATTCCAAAATTTTTTACGAAGTTCTTTATCCTTGATCGGCTCATCAAGAACGTCACTTTTGAGCATTTTATCAACTTCCTTCTGTGCTTCTGGATCTCCCTGTGTGTAGTCAGAGAGTTCAACCTTTCCGTCAAATATCTTTTGGTCTATCACATTGTATATTGTCCATGTTCCATCCAATAATTTTACGGATGAATAACCATCCACAACCGGACCAGCCGAAGCAAATCTCACATTTTGAAGTTTACCCGTATGTGCATCAAAAAATGTCCAAGTTTTATCCGGCAAACACACTTCGGAATATCCAGTTTCATTATCTACGACCCCTACAAAATCTAAGTCAAGATCAACTATCTTGCCCTCCACGTTGTCTGCATAAGTAAGGTTTCCTCCATACTGCTTCTTATAAGGTATATATCTATATGTAAATTCCATAATAACACCTCCATTTTATTTACATAAATATTATACACCAATTGGGCCATTTTGTCAAATATAGCCATTATTGTCACGAGCTATATTAGCATTGTCAACATTTGGTCATTTTGCACAAAAAAATACACATGGGTCACCATGTGTATTTATCCAAATATCTCTCACTAACCTAGTTTATTCTCTTGTCTGCACGGTCATATCGATCGTCCAATGGGTCTTGATGAAGATTGGTCTCCATACGTAAAGTACCTTGTCTAATCCAAAGTGTGTACTTTGATTGAGCCACGGCAGCACTAGAATGTGCAGCCTTCATCATATCTACCTTGTATAGTGTGTCGGATACGTATTTTTGTAGTTCATAGAGTTTCCTAAAATCTTTTGTCTTAGAATTGTTATCTGCCTGGAGAGTCCTTAGTTCATTGTCTATACCAGTTCCCACAGCATCGAGCAACTCATTCCTCTCCTTGTAATTCATCACTATGATTGATTCTATCGATAATCTCCTAAAATCCTCTGGATTCTTGCGAAGTGCATCAAATATATTCCTCACTTTGTCGCGATATCCAAAAGTAGCAGTAAACACTCTGTCATTCATTGCGTTATAGAAGGTGTACTCGTTAGGTCCGAGCTTCACAAATGCGTAACCCAAATCGTTGACAAAATCTTCTCCCTGGAATTCTAGGTGAATGCGTTTGCCTGTCTTGTTATCTAAAAATCCTCTGGCACATGGCATATATCTATTCTTGCAGTCGTCTAATTTCTTCTTAACACTGTCTAGCCATATGTCATACATTGTCTGGTCATTTAGCTTCTTCTTAGCCATATTCCCCTCCACAGTACATATTTATTATATAAGAGGCATCACGTTTTGTCAATATGGCATTTCCTCTAAATAATAAATAAATACAACTACTTTGCAACAAAAAAAGTGTTACATCCGCTGTAACACTCCTATATTTATTTCATCTTCCTAAGTAGTAGTGTGAAGTAACTAATCTCGCACTCCTCACAATTGTCACAACCTGCGTCATGAGAGATCACTTCGTCAATGTTGTGCACGAATTGAAATTTCTTGAAATATTTCTTCACATCTTCCACAGTTAGCACGAGGTCAGCTTTTGGGTTCCTCTCACTACCTGCATGGCCCACGCTTGGCACAGTGATATATGCTTCGCCTCCAACGCGCAAACAATCGTAGATTAGTTGAATCAATTTCTTAAACTCACTTAGTTTTTGGTGTGAAACGACGTTGCGGATGAATACGCAGTCATATCCACCATCCTTTAGTGGAGCTTTGAAGAAGTCATCACAAATTGTGTTTACCTTCACGCCTTGTCTCTCGCACATTTTCTCCAGATGCTTTATAGCATAACTGTCATAGTCCACTGCGGTGACATCATATCCACTGCAAGCGAAGTACAACGAATTTTGACCCATACCCGAGCCTAGTTCTAGTAGCTTATTCCCACCAAGTCCAGACCAACGCTCTGCAAGATATGCGCAATTGCTGTCTGGCTCCATCATGATATCGTGGTCATATTTTAGCCAATTCCAATTATCCATTTTCGCCTCCAAAATTCTTCTCGTATATCTTATTATACATTAAAAACATCAAAATACCTAAAACAATCGTGAATATTAGATTAAAAATCGCAATATTTGTGTACTCTGACCTAAACTCACTAAAATACTCTTTGTCACGTGCCGCCCTTAACATTTGTATCCCAAAGATTATCATGGGAATTCCTACAAGCAATCCGACAATTGTGATGCAGTATAGTGCAGCAAACAAAAATTGTAGTGCGCTAAATCCTATCAAACTCTTTCTCATTTGTGCTCCGTAAAGATATCTAGTAGCATCTTCTCATAAGTCTCTTGCGTGATTCTACCCGAGTCGCGATACTCCTGCAGCGTGCGAATTATATTCGTTATATCCGGATTCACGCCATTTGGCAAATACACTTTTTCCTGTTCTCGAGAATCGGTTTTGTTTGCTTCGCATACAATTAGGTAGACTATCGCAGGGATCACACCAGTTATAAATAACAGTAGCACATCTAGAATCTGCTTGGAATTCTTCTTCATGAATTCCTCTTGCGTCATCTTCATAAACTTAGCACATTTTACTAGATAGTAGATAAGAATTGCTATATCTAGACCATAGATAATTATCTCCATCCACATACTTGTCATATCTATGCCGGTGAATTCTATGCCCATCATCGCGTAATATCTAGCAAGAATTGTCTCTAGTATATCTCGACGCGCGAAATATACATATATTAGACACCCTCCACAGGCCAGCATGAGTCCAAGCATAATGGCAATAACTGCTATGCAAATGCCAAAATATCTTGTCTTCTTTCCTCTCATTTTTTCTTATTTAGATCCTTCTCAATTTTCTTAAACTGTCTCTTGGTGAGCAGTCCATTCTCATATAGTTGCCTTGCACGGCTAAGATCCATACTCTCGCTAGCAGTGTAAGTGTAATCATCTGCAGTCTTAATATTCACAGTGAATTTTCCTGCATCGACTTTTCCACCACTGTATGTGTCACTCTTCACGTCTTCCACCACTTTGCTAAGGTCCTTTGCCTTCTCAGCAATTTTCCTATTGAATAATAGCAAGGATAGCAGTGCAAGTACGGTATCCAACACGATCGTTCCTGTGAAGAAATGTGCAGCGACTAGTCCTAGGAATTTGTACCTATCACGATACAGGTCTATATAATCGTACTTAGCGTATTTGATAGTATAGCAAGATATATAAGTCTTGACCACGGCGAGCACTAGGCTTAATGTCAGTAATGCAAGCAGTGCGGTCTTGCAATTATTCAGTATATCCGCTGCTGTGACTAGCACGCCATTTCCCGTCATGATATCCGCTGCGATATTTGCAATGTTACTAGCAAGTGGCTCAAATGCGAATATCCCGAATAGGAAAAATCCATACCACGCAAATGTGATGGCAAAGCATAGCGCTATATAAATGCTCAAAAATATCTTTTTGATAATCATAATCTATTCATCCTTGTTAGTAGTATATCAATTTTCGCTGGAATTACAAAGTTTTTAGTGCCTATTATGTAAAAAACACGGCAGTTGCCGTGTCATACTCTATACTATTTAGATCACTTTTGCCATCCGATGAGACTATAAATTGGTAGGATATATCACCCTCCCCATTCGTTTCTTCCTTTTTGTCATCAGATGGTCTATCTATCATATTCGGGAAAATCTTGGATAAATACTCGTCGTCAAATGTATTGTCTAGCCATTGACCCACGAATGTTAGTGGCGCATCACCATTTTTCCTCACAGCCTGCCTAAGTAATGCAGCCCCTGTGAGTAGCAGGTCTACTCCCATAAATATAGCAAATATTATGGATATGATCGTGCCAAATTTGTACGGGATCTTCTCAATCCACTTTGACATAAATGGATAAACGAATTTCACAACGAGGATACATAGTAATCCCCAAAATAATGCGAAAGGCACTGTAGTCCTGCCATTAATATTTAGGAACTTGCCGTGGTAATCCCACGAACTAGTATCTAGGAAGAAATCTTGCAGAAAACTAAGTATATACTCTAGTCCCCCACCTAGCACTGCGCCGTATACCAATAGTCTCTTCCAATCCCTCTGATTGTGCAATACTGCGACTATCAGCACCATGCCAAATCCATACACTGGGTTGAATGGTCCCCACACAACTCCTGCACGGCTATCCCACGAACCTGTCAGGAACAAGTTAAGGAATTGCTCATAGTATGTGCCAATAAGACAACCTATTACAAAGACCCAAAAGAGTTTGAAAAAACATATGCCTTTAGCAAAAACCTTTTTGCTTGCAGGCTCTTCCTCTTGAGTCAGGACTTCATTCTTTGTCATCTGTTTCTCCTAATGAGTAAATGTGGCACATGGGATATCTCCTTGCCACATATTTTGTGTTTAAAATAGTATATCATAATACTACAATATTCTCAAAATTTTTTAATTGTAATATATGCACACAAGTAGTATTTTTCGTGCATATAACATTTACATATGGATTTTGAAGATATCATCCTTGAGATAACTGCCCTCATTGACCAAGGAATAGACTATGAGATCATCGGCACAACGACTTTTGGCAGGAATATTTATGCCCTGCATGTTGGCTCATACTCAGGACCACAGATAATAGTGGAGGGCTCCATCCACGCACGAGAATATATGGCAGGACTGTGCGTGATAGACCAAATAGTGTATGCAGTAAATCACGGAGTAGAGACTGGTGGGATATATTTCATCCCTTTTGCAAATCCCGATGGCGTCGCATTAGTTTTAGACGGCCTTGTTAGTGTCCCCTGCACAGTATCTAGAGAGTATCTATCTATACTAAATAATAACGCACTTGATTTTAGTCGGTGGAAGGCAAATGGCCTAGGCGTAGACCTAAATGTGAATTTTGACGCACACTGGGCAGGTGGAGCACAAAATGTCTTCTGCCCCGCACCCGCAAACTTCGTGGGGTACTATCCAAATAGCGAGAAAGAAACACGGGTGCTAATCGCTTTCACCGAAAAAGTCAAGCCTATCGCAACCCTATCCTACCACGCAAAAGGTGAGGTGATATACTACGGCTTTGAGGCGCTAACGGATAACGAAATATCCCGTGACAAGACTATTGCCGAATATTTATCCAGTATTTGTGGCTACACTCCTATCAAGACCGAGCATAGCACAGGTGGGTACTCGGATTTTATCAGCGAGCACTACCATACCCCAGCATTCACCATAGAGGTGGGTCCAGAGGAATTTGACACTCCTCTTCCATTACATTTACGCTCCTCCATCTCCGCCAAAAACAAGTCTCTCCCAATCGATCTACTGGAGTATTTAATAAATTTTGAAGGAATGTAGTTGTTACATAGGCGGGAACAAGTGCACGCGTTAGTCCCCTCAGTGTGGCACGCCACTCTCGTTGATTATAATAAATTATTCTTGTGTTAATACTGTGTCTATATCTTTATGTAAATTGTTAACACTACATCTTCATTTTAATTTAATTTTTAATCTATAAATATGAAATTATACAAGTGAGTCATGAGCGCGAACCAAGTAGGCCCGTAAGTCGCCTCAATCCCCTCAGGCGGAAGTTTCCGCCAGCTCCCCTTACTAAAAGGGAGCCTTATATGGTTTTATCCGCTTTTAGGCGCCCCGTAGTAGGGGGAGCTGTTGGCTTTTGCCAACTGAGGGGATTGAGCGTGCTTACTACCAATCTCACATTCCAACATCATTCTCTCTTAAAAAATAATATCCGTTCACTTCATTATCACCCAAGCACAGTGGCGTGCCACATTGAACAAATTTTATCTCTCTTGCACCAACTTCATACCCTCTTAATAATTTTAGCCCAATTTGCGGATAAAAAAGACTCTGCTATGAGAGTCTCTAATATATTTATACATTCTCGGATAGGAGTATGGTCTGGAGCATGGACTCTAAATGTTTCTTGTCATTCGGGAGGTTCTTCTCCAACACTTCATACATCAACCTATCTAGGTAGTAACCTGTGTCGCGAGGATTCTTAATCGTAGAGGAAACGTATTTCGCGTCAATCTTTAGGTCATGGCGAGTGAATGGCATGTGATTACTCTCCATATCACGGGTTAGGTCATAATATTTGCTATAAAGACCGCTATCTATCACGCGCAACAGGTCACGCTCAGCAGTATTTAGTGCCTTAAATTGATAAGCACTCCAATGATTTGGCTCAGTGTGGGTGATAGAAACTAAGTGTGACACAATATCAAGAAGATTATTGCTGACGCCGAGTCCTCCCCTGCCTAACACATTGTGGAGGTAATATTCCTCACAATTATTGCATCTAGATACATATGGCTCGAATATCCTATAAAGTAACATGGCAAATCTATTGCCGCGCTCCACTTTGTCTATCCCGTGATAATCTATCTTCCTGCCACCAATGGTGATAATTTGGTCCATAATATGCCAAGCGTTGATAAGTTTGATAGAGCGTTTTATGGCACTTGGCACGCTGTATCTATCTGCTTGCTCTACAATGGCACGCAATTCACCTATTATCCTATCTTTGGATATATCTGCTAAGTTTGACACAAAACTTTTTGCCACTGCAGCAGTCTCTGCATCTATCTTGTACCCTAGTGCCTGCGAGAATCTAATCAGCCTCAAAATCCTTAGCCCATCACTAGCGAATACCTCACTTGCTGGGGTGACTGAGTGAATCACTCCACGCTTCAAATCTGCAAGGCCGTTATAAAAATCTAGTAATTCGTGAGAGAGTATGTCATAGTACATAGCGTTTACGGCAAGGTCACGCCTTGCAGCGTCCACACGGATATCCTTCACATAGGATACACTATCTGGACTATGCGCTCCGCCTTTGCTATAATTATCTTTCCTAAATGTAACGTACTCATATGCATCGTGCTTGGTCTTGATGCTAATAGTGCCGAGTTTCTCGTTGACTATTTTTGCCTCATAGCCTAGTTTCTTCGCAAGATCAATAGCGGCGTCATATTTTAGGTCCGCGCAGATATCTATATCGGTATTTTTTAGCCCGAGTACGCTATCTCGCACGTATCCACCCACGATATACAGGGTGCTACCTGCTTTGCTAAATTCTCGAGCCAAAGCATATAGCTCATCTGACACGTTTATTTCGTAATACATTTTTTCACTCCTTCTAGGTTAAAGTCGGGAATAGTGCTCTCCCCCACACTTGACATATCTTGCATATATCCGTCAAGACCTAGTTTGTTCAAATAATTTAGCACTACTTTGTACTCAAGTTTTGTAATAGTGCGGTTGATCTCAGGGAATTCCTTTGCCCTATACATAGGTGTATATTGGCTCATCAGGCTCACTGTAGCATCAGGTGTATTGCGTGCTATCCAATCGAGCACTCTCTTGCTATCGTCAGTGCAACCGGGAAGTATTAGGTGGCGGATAATAAGCCCGCGCTTTGCAATGCCCGTGCTATCCAACACGAGTGGTCCAACCTGCCTGTACATAGCCTTGATTGCAGCCGTCGCTACATCAAAGTAATCCCCAGCACTGCTGTATTTATTAGATAGAGTACTATCGCAATACTTTAGATCAGTTAGATATATATCCACAAGGCCAGCTAGACTATCTATAGCCTCAAGGCTATCGTAGCCACTGGTGTTGTACACGATAGGGATACTTGGCTTGTAAATTTTAAGAGCATCCCTGATTTTTGACACATAATGGCTAGGGGTCACAAGGTTTATATTGTGCACACCTTTTTCCTCTAATTCGTGGAATATCTCGACTAGTCTATCCACCGAGATAGTCTCTCCTACTACATTGCGGGAAACGTCGGAATTTTGGCAAAACACGCATTTTAGATTGCAACCGCTAAAGAATATAGTCCCACTACCTGCCGTACCGCTGATAGGTGGTTCTTCCCCCATATGCACGGACACACGCGCAAGAGTGATATCCTCACTCGCTCCACAATATCCACGATGTTTTGCCCGGTCTACTTTGCAGTGCCTAGGACAACCATTGCACTCCACGAAATATTACTCTCCTCTCTTCCTTGCCACATGGCGTCTCACTACGTTCAAACTAAAGAACATAGCCGTCACAAACAGGCACACATATAGCGCCCAGCCAGACGAAAAAGCCATGGTGGTGTATGCCGGAATGTGTTTTAGTTCCTCTATTAAATAATTGTTGAAAACAAAGCAACATGAGAATGACACCGCACCAAGAGCGGACAAAATTAGTTCTAACCACGGCCCGCCAAAAAATAAGCTAGCGAACGCGAGGACCATAAGACCTGTGCCAATAGTGCCCGATGCAACACTTGCAATAATATATGGATTGCTGTGTTCGTCATTGATCCAATCGACTAGTGCTCGCTTCTTCTCATAGTCATATGCGTTGATATCCGCATATTTATCCCCTTGGATCACCCCTTGTAGGACGTCAAATGTGCTGTAATTGTAGGAATACCCTATCTCTTCATCCGGATTAGTATAATTGAATAGTGGGAAGAAGAACATCACAATGACTACCACTCCCATTAAAAAGCAGATGATGACAAAAGGATTTACCTTTGACTCTGCGTCATGCAGTGCATTTAAAATTTTGTTTTCTTTCATATCCATAAATATTTACCTATAATCAAGTATATATTTATTTTGAATTTTCCACAACTAAAAATGAAATTGTACGCTAAATTTATGTTATTTTAAAATTTTTCTAGACATTTACAAAATATATGGAATATACAAAATATAACCATATTTAATAGATATTATCTAAAAATAAGCGTAAAATATATGTATGGCAAAGAAATTGGATAAACGCAAGAAAATTATCCGCACCAGTATCACTATTGGTATCATTGTGGCACTACTTGTAGGAATTACACTCCTTATGTATCTGACCGGTTGGTACCAATATTTTGACGAGCCTGAGGAAATCGACCGCATAATAAATAGCGGCGGAGGCGTGTGGAGCAGAGCAATATTCTTCTTAATACAATTCCTGCAAGTGACATTCATCCCTATACCTGCCATGGTCACGACCATTGCGGGAGTATTAATATTTGGACCACTGGAGACTTTCCTCATCAGCCTTGCCTCTACCCTGCTTGGCAGTATATTTGCCTTTTATCTAGGGCGCGTGGTTGGCACGAAGATTGTAAACTGGATGGTGGGGGAAGAAACATGCAAGAAGTGGCAAAAGACTCTATCTCGCGGAAAATATGTGTTCTTCCTAATGATGTTATTCCCGGCATTCCCTGATGACATACTCTGTATGGTAGCCGGTCTCACATCCATGACGTGGAAATTTTTTATCTTCACCAATATTATTTCTCGCTCGATAAATACCTTTGTTATGTGCTATGTGACTAGTGGCACAATTATTCCTTATCACGGGTGGGGAATACCGGTGTGGATTGTGCTATTTGGCCTCATGATAATCCTATTCGTGCTATCCGTGAGATATCAGGCGCAGATAGAAAATTTTGCAGTACGCCTAGGCGAGAAAATAACCTCCATATTTAAGCGCAAGAAAGATAAAACGAGTGATAAATCAAAAGATACTGTGAACACGGTCGATGAAGTAGAAAGTACTAAAAATACAACTGTCGAATCAGCAACTACTCATCCATCTAGCGATAATGAATCAGAATCTATAAAGGATACAGCGCAGTCTGAGCCTAATAATCAATCTAAGCCTAGCGAATCCAAGACTAAAAAATTAACCAATACTAAAACTACAAAATCCTCAAACAAAAAATCTATACAGAATAGTAAAAAGATAAATAATAAAAAAGTAAAACAATCAACAAATAAAATAAAGAAGTAGTAAAAATGTTGGAACATGAGATAGTTAAGAGCTCGCTCATGTCACATACTGACTATATTCCCTCTATATATATCATAGGTTAGTCTACTTACTAAAAATGGAGTGTATCTTGCACTCCATTTTTATTTATCATGTTTTTATTACAATAGTTAATCGCAATTACATTTACTAATTAAAATCTGTTTGTAATATCATCCTCATTTCTTTTGCTACATCTTCTCCACTGGGGTGATATTGAGGAGTTTTAGACCGGTGAATAGGACATTGCGTGTGGCAAGCACTACAGCTAGTCGGCTGTGCGACACAGTGTCATTCTCGATAATGCGATGCGTGGAATAAAATTTATTAAATAGGCTACACAGCTCGAGCAAATACTTGGATAATACACTTGGCTCATATTTCTTCGCAGCATCTACTAATATGTCGCGGAATTTATTAATGTGGGATAATAACTCATAACTATCGCTATCAAGTATTCCTGCCATCTCATCCTTGTATCCCGATATATCACTGCCACTCTTAGAAATAATGCTGCAACATCTAGCATAGGTGTACTGCATATATGGACTAGTCTCTCCATCAAAGGATAGTGCGCGGTCCATGTCAAAGACAGCGTCCTTGGTCCTCTCAGTCTTTAGCACGCTAAATATCACTGCCCCTACACCAATATTCCTTGCAAGTGCCTCTATATCATCGGTCTTTGTGCCACGGGATTCTAACACCTCACGCGCACGCGAGATAGCAAGATCCAACATATCTCGAATGAGTGCTTGTTTGCCAAGACGACTGGAGATTTTGCCAGTAGATAGGGAGTATGTGCCATAATATATGTGAACTAGGTCCTTGGCATATGGTCGCTCCAAAAGCTCACACAGCTTGAATAATCTCTCGAAGTGCAACTTCTGCTGCACACTGGTCACATAAAATGCTTTGCTAAAATGATATCTATTGTATCTATCCTGAATTGCTGTCAAGTCACGGGTGACATAAAGGCTCGTGTTATCCGACTTATTGATCATGGATACGCCTAAGCCATAGTCGGATAGATCCACAATCTTTGCCCCTTCGCTAATCATGGTAAGACCGCGGTCGTCTAGCTCCTTCACCACAGCCGCCATCTTGTCTTGATAGTAAGCCTCACCTATCCAGCTATCGAACTTCACACCTAGGATATTGCAGATGGACTCCACTTCCTCTTTGCTCTTCGAAATTATTACATCGTATATCTCGCGAGTCTCGGGGTCGTTCTCCTCAATCTTCTTGAAGTATTCGCGCGCCTCGTCTAGCAGACTTGGGTCATCCTCGGCCTCTCTAGTGAATCTCACATAGTAATCCTGGATCTTATCTATGCCCTCACGCTTGATCTCCTCAAGGCTTCCCCAGCGCTTCACCGCAGCAACCATTTTGCCAAAAGGTGTGCCGTAGTCGCCCACGTAGTTTAACCTTTTCACATCGTATCCTAGATATGCATAAAGATTGCACACCACTTGACCAATTATAGTGGTGGACAAGTGCCCTATATGCATATATTTTGCAAGGTTCACACTGGAATAATCGGCTATAACCACATCGCCGTGGCCTAGGTCTACTTTCGCAAAGTCCACCCCGCTTGTGGCCTCGTCTAGTATCCTCTCTTCACACATAGCCCTATCTAGGAAGAAATTGAGATATCCATTCACACATTCGATCTTTGTGAATACTTGTGTGCCACTAAGTGAGCTTTTGATATTCTCAGCAATGGTGTTTGGGCTCATGTGGAATGTCTTAGCCAGTGTAAAGCATGGCAGGGTGATATCTCCTCTATCTAGCGACACTGTAGGTGCGAGCAAATCATATAGATTGTCCACCTCGCGTAGCATCGGGCTATCCTTGATATTGTCATAAACAATTTGCTTGATATCCATCAAACTTATCTCCTATTTGATAGTAAAATAATATCATATTAAGCCATATCGTGTCCACAATTTGCTAAGAATACTTTTCAAAAGCACTAAGGATAGTGTATAATCATATTGCATGATTATGCTAGAGGAGAAATTATGAAACTAGGTTTAGTAGGATTGCCAAACGTCGGCAAGTCAACACTATTTAACGCAATTACTAAGAAAGGTATTCCTGCGGAGAATTACCCATTCTGTACCATTGAGCCAAATGTTGGCGTGGTCACCGTGCCAGACAAGCGACTGGAAGTACTTGCCCGTATGTATGACACGAAGAAAATTACTCCAGCAATAATAGAATTTGTCGATATAGCAGGCCTAGTAAAGGGTGCTAGCCAAGGTGCGGGACTTGGGAACAAATTCTTAAGTCATATTCGAGAAGTCGATGCCATAGTGCACATCGTCCGATGCTTTGATGACCCAAAAGTGATACACGTGAGTGACACAATAGACCCTGTGCGAGATATAGAGACAATTAATCTAGAATTGATACTAGCCGACATCGAGTCTCTGCAAAAGAAAATAGAAAAGACTGCAAAGAGTGTGAAAGCCGGTGATAAATCCGCTGCTGCAGAACTCGAACTGCAAAATAAACTGATGGAGATGCTCGAGTCTCAAAAACCTGTGCGAAACTACCCTGCCTCAGCCGAGGAAAATGAAATAATAAAGGGATATTTCCTCATCACATCAAAGCCTGTGATCTACTGTGCTAATATAAAAGATTCCGATATAGGTGGTAGCGATAATGATTATGTAAAAGCCGTGCGCTCCTATGCAGCAAAAGAAGGCTCCGAGGTCATAGTGTGCTCAGCAAAAATTGAGGAAGAACTATCTAGTCTCGAGCCTGACGAAGCCGAATTATTTAAGGAAGAACTAGGTCTATCTTCATCCGGACTGGACAAATTAATTGTAACTAGTTACAGATTGCTTGGCCTTATAAGCTATCTCACTGCAGGCGAGCCTGAAGTGCGTGCGTGGACAATCGCTCGTGGCACAAAAGCTCCTGCTGCTGCAGGCAAGATTCACTCCGACTTTGAGCGAGGATTTATCAAGGCCGAGGTGGTATCCTTTGACGACCTAGCAAAGAGTGGTTCATACAACAACGCCCGCGAGCATGGCTTAGTCCGCATGGAAGGAAAGGACTATGTGGTGCAAGACGGCGATGTCATACTATTTAGATTTAACGTGTAGTACTTTAATTAATGTGTAGAAATTGTTGATTGAGTGTAAAAAAATTTCATAATTAAGCATCAGAATTATTGATTAATATGTTTATTATTTCTAATGTAGATAATTGTTACATAGTCCTGGTGTAAAAATAAATATGCTAAATTTCTTTCATAAATTCTATTCATATAAATTATGAATTCCTAATTGACAATTAGTAAAATATACTTAGTTAAATAGAAAAAATACAATGGGGAACCATTGTATTTTTTTTAATCTATCTAAAATATTATGTGATTTTTACAGCCCAACATTGAAGAATTGCAGGAAGAATACTGCAAAAATTGTGCCAAAGAATAGTAAGAATATGAGTACTGCAAGAGTGACCTTGAATGCACTCTTTGGGTAATCTCCCATTACTTTGCCAGTAGAGCCATTGATGAATACTTTGTACTGCTTCTTGCCGTATTTCCAAGACCCTACATAGACGGGTAGCATGTATCTTGCTTTTTTGAACGAATTGACTTTCACAGTCTGATTATATGATGCCACATTCTTACCTGCACAGGCACGTTGCTTGATAAGGTCATATGCATAGTCGCGGGTCCTATCACGGGACACATTCTGGTCTATAATCATACTAGGTGCAGTGTAACCTGATAAGTATAGTGCGTTATATTTCTTCGCATCAGCCATCTTAAATGGTGACAACTCGTTGATATCATAACCATTTGTAATATCGCTATTAGTATATAGCAAGTCGACAAAATTGTCCGTCCTTGTGCCGCTGAATGGCACTATCCTCATATCATTATGTGGCCCACCCACTGGTCCGCCAACATGATGATGCATACCATGATGCATGCCATGGTGCATGCCGCTAGGGCCTATATGCACACTCACTCGTCCACCAGATATGTGTGCAAAATTCATAGCACCATAGTGAACATGACTGTCACGGCTCTCGTACATCGTGCCACTATATCTTGTAGTAGTATTCATATCGTAAGCCATGCATGGCAAGTAATATCCACGGAATCTACTGCCATTGTATTTGCTGGATCTCACCGCTTTTGGCGCCCAAAATCTATTGCTAATCCATGAGTTGTATGCACTAGTTGCGTCTTTTTTGTCGAGAGCAAAAGGCACCACTGCGTCCACTTTTCCCACATAATTATTGATCAGTACTGACGAGCAAAAGTCGCACACCTGGGCCCCGTCCACTTCCTTACCATGTCCGCACTCGGCGCACGTGATATAACTACTCTTCATATTAGTATCAAGGGGTGTATCTATCTCATACTTGCCACTATAATCCTCTGACTTAATATCTAGTGTTGAGCCACAATTGGAGCATAACATACCCTTTGCTTTTGGGTCAAAAGTCATCACTGACCCACAATTCTTACACTTCATATTTTTCCTCAAAAATAGGGCAACAGATTACGTGTGCCCTACTCTAATTTTTTAATTAAAATTTATGTCCGCATTGGCTGCAAAATTTGCTACTTGACTTAGATTCTGCACCGCACTTTGGGCAGTACTTCACACTAGGCTTTGACTTTGCGCTGTCCTTCATCATATTTGCCATGACCACTCCTGCTCCAAGGCCTATACCTGTGCCTGCTGCACCATTTGGGTTATTCGCAGCATCACTCATAGCAGTTGCAGATTTGTACTTCACAAAGGTATCCATATCCTTGCCAATCACGCCAAGGGACGTCCTTGCGTCAATAGCCTTCTCCACTTCCTCTGGGAATGAGATATTCTCTATCACAAGGTTCACTAGTTTTAATCCAAGTGTGTGGAATTTGTCTCTAATCCTTGCTGCAATAGTCTCGTTGAATTCATTTAGATTGCTAGACATATCTAGAGCCGATATATGAGACTCAGCTATTGCATCCGATAGTCCTGACACAATCACGCTCTTTAGATATTCACTGATATCCCCAGTCTCAAAGCTAGCACTCGTGCCAAACAATTCACGAAGCAGTGTCACAGGATCTTCTGCACGGAAAGCGTATGTGCCAAATGCACGAATCCTGATCGTGCCAAACTCTGGGTCACGCATGGTGACAGGGTTTGAAGTGCCCCATTTTTCGTTGGTAAATTGCTTGGTATTAACGAAATACACTTCGCTAAAGAATGGTGATTTGAATCCAAATGGCAGGGCTAGTACTTGAGTGAGTATTGGCAAATTGGATGTGCTAAGAGTATGAATTCCCTCTTGGAATACATCACATACTTTGCCCTTATTCACAAATATTGCCACTTGGCCGGCACGCACTGTGAGTTTGCTGCCAAACATTATGCTCCTGCCGTCCATAGGGAATCTATATACTATGGTGTCCTTGGTATTATCCAGCCACTCGATAGATTTTAATGTATTATTCCTTAAAAAACTAAATAGTCCCATTTCTTTCTCCTAATTCTCTTTTGCAATAATTATCTTAATATCACCGATGTGCTAACAGGTGTCACTTTCTCACCCTCTACGAATACTATGGATGAGCCGTGCTTGTATGTCCTCACATAATGACCAATCCTAAGTGATACAGTAGCAAGACCTTCCTGTGTAGATAGAATGGTGTACTTGCCAGGCTTTAGCTCGCCGTCCTTGCTCACTATATAATCTTTGTCCTGTACAAGCATGAGGTCACTGGTATTGACAGACACATTGACTGAGCCGTCTTCCTTTTGTGTCTTATCCGTAGTGGTGTATCTCGTGTCGTCTATCACTTCCACTCCGGTCTTATTGCGCTTGATATGCTTAGCTATCTTGTATATCAGGCAGGCAAGGCCTAGCACAAATATTACAGACGCTATCACTATAATTGTAATTGACTGGCTATCCACTAGCATCATATTCATAATATATTCCTCCGAACCTATATATCTAATTGTAACATAAATCTACAAATAATCCTAAAAATTTTAGTATATTACCTAAATCTTATCACATTGATGCCATAGGCAGATTTCGTATTCTTATCCACTTTTACTTTATCCGAAATATCCACACCTGCTACTATTAATATCTCATTCTTCACTGCAAGCACCGGCGTCACATCGCGAAGCCTCGTTGGCACTTTCTTCTCAATGAAATATTCCTTTAGAGTCTTTGTGCCACCGCCAAACTTGGTGATGACGTCACCCTCATGGCGTGTGCGCCACACAGCGTTCTTTGGGATCTTCACTCGGTCGACCAAGTGGTCATATTCACCCACCGACCAATTGCGTAGCAAATTCACCTCTATCACACCATATGCCTTGATATCAGTAGAACCTTTTGTAAATGGATACTCTGGCACTAGCTTATTCTCACCCGCATTGGTGAATGTGAGGAAATTGTATTCCTTTATCACGCGCAGTTTGTGCGGCAAATTTATCTTCTTGCCATTCTCACTGCCAAGGGCAAGGTCTGCAATCTGCTTGTAATGTTTGCTCTCAATATCCACACTAGCTCCAATATTCTCTAGAGCATGGCGAACAACACGGGTGTATATGCACTCGTGCATGGTGAAGAAATATGTCGGCACTTTCACTGTATTCGCATTCTCATACTCTACTGTACTCTCATCTATCTGGTCTGCGATGAAGTTATCCTCTACTCTACACTTTCTGCCAAAAGATGCTATAGAATTGTCAACAGTGGGCCACTTGGATCTAATTAGCGGCATGACTACGTTGCGTAGATAATTCCTAGTATATTCACTGTCTAGATTAGTTTCATCCTCGACGTAAGGGATGTCATTCGTGCTAGCGTAGACCGATATATCGAGCTTTGATGTAGTAAGTAGTGGTCTAATATATTTATCATCACGGATAGGCTCCATGCCACATGCCCCATGTATGCCACTGCCGCGGAAGATATTTAGAAGTATAGTCTCTGCTTGGTCGGACTCGTGATGGCCTAGTGCGATCTTATTTACAATCTTCTTATTTAGTATTGCATTAAAAATATTGTAGCGCATTTCGCGGCACGCCTGCTCTATGGTATAACCTTTATCTAAGGCTAGGCGCTTTGCATTTATCTTGTACATATAGACTGGAATGTCGTGCTGCTTGCAATACTCAAGCACAAACTTTGAGTCATCCGCGCTATGGTCGCGCAAGTTGTGATCGATATTTATCACGCACACGCTAAAATTCAATTTGTCGCGCAGTGAACACAGATAGTGCAGTAGGCACATGCTGTCTATTCCGCCAGAGCATGCCACACCTATCCTATCTCCACTATGGATCATATTGTTTTCTTCTATAAACTCTCGTACTTTCTCAAACATGTTATCACCTTTTATATCTAAATTTTACAATAATTTTAGGTGATTGTCTAGTAAATACATTTTATTATCCACTAAGTATTAGCAATGAGCCTTGCTACACACACACTCATGTCGTCCCGCACCTCATCGGCGCACTGGTCGATGGTGTGAGATAATATCCTCTCAGCGAGGGTCTGTGGATTTAGCACATCCTGCGCGCGGATGTATTCTATGAGACTCTCCATATCACTATATACATCGCAAATGCCGTCGGAGAAAGTGATGATCATATCTCCGTCGCTGATAGGATGTCTATCTATGTGAGGCGTCATCTCATCTAGCACTCCAATTGGGAGTCCGGAAGTATCCACCACCTCGATATTGCTGCCATTCTTTATCACCCCATATGGCGCACCGAGCTTAATAAAGTCCATCACACTCGACCTCGTATCCATCACGCAAATGTCAAGTGTGGAGTAATTCTCATCCTGCGAGCTAGAGAGCAATTTATTCACAGAGGAGAGTATCATATCCGATGAGAAGCCGGCTTTGTAGAAATTTTCAATTAGGGATATAGCAAGGCTACTGGTAGAATGCGCCACCCTGCCACTGCCCATGCCATCACAGAGCGCCATCATGTATTTGCCATCATCTATCTTAATTAGTGTGTGAGTATCACCTGATGCTATCACATGACTCTTTGTGCAACTAGCACACCCATAAGTGATGCTGTAATTTGGCCGCGACCTATATGTGTAACATCTTATCTCACCAAGAGGTGTGAAGTTGTCATCACGCACCATCTTTATGCCACAAACACGCGAGATTATCTTATTTATCTCCTTGTCATTCTCTGCTGTCACTTCACCTTTTAGCGAGATAGTAACTACAGGCATATCATAGTCGGTGTACACTGCCACATCATCCACGCGCACACCGATGTAGCCTACTTCTTCCTTTATCCTCTCTTCCTTCCCTCTATCATAAGTGATAGTGTGTTTCACTTGACTGGATAGGTCGGCAAGTATACTACTAGCCCCACACAATTGGTCTGCCACGAGCAGCCTTGAGCTATTCATGCTAGAGGTATAGGTCGTATAATTCTTGTAACCATCTAACATATTATTCGTGATAGATAATACGCTATGGAGTTTTGTACAACGACTGGATAGGTACTGCGACACGTCGACTAAATTAACCTTTCCCTTCTTAAGGCCGGCATTTAGCATATCACTGAATACTTCACTCGAATATTTGCCGCCAATTTTTAGACACTTATCTCTATTTGCACAATTTTTGCAACACTTGTCCATCAATTCATGCCCAATATTTTCCTTGATATCTGCCTCACTTACTACAGTCTCGGTCATACTGCGATAAGCTCTCTCCATCTCGCGGAATATTCCCGACAAATTATTTATCTTGGCGGATAGCATATTTTGACTGCGGGTCACTATATCCTTGCCCGTGTCGTAGACGATGTCACACGGAATGTATCTAGTCACTTTCCTAATCACTTTCTTTGGAATACAAAACATCACTAACACTCCTGCCACCGCGACTGCGAGTGACACAATGTTATAATCCACATAGGCATTAAGTAGTAATCCCATGAAGCAGTCGACAAGCACCGCACTGATGCCTACTAGATATCTATTGGACGAGACGAATATCTGACATATTAGTCCCAGGAGAGCAAAAGCACTGATGTAGCTCGCATCAAGCGTGCTAAGTGTAGCCCCTAATCCTAAGCAAATGGAAATGAATAAAATATGTTTGCTGTATCCTATATCCACTAGGAATATAAGTAACAATATCTCAATCAATCTAATTGGCTCGAAGAAGTCTATCCTAAGTGCAGCAAGACCCATTCCTAGTATCATTATTAGCACTCCGAGTGATACTTTCTCGTCCACAACTAGTTTCTTTGCAAAATTGTGCATGATGGTGCTATTTAGTGCACTCATTGTGGCGAATGTGACAATCGCGCCAAGAGATACACCGAGCAATCCGGCAAGCATTCCTGATAGATCCACACTCACTGTGTATAGATATAGACACTGAGACAGCACGCTAAATATTATGCCAATGTACTTTTTCTTCTTACCTCTCCTAAGATAGAGATAGGTGTAGAGCAATCCAAATATACACGTGACAAGCGTAGATGCTACACTGTAGATATTTAAGTTTGTAACTGAGCCTGCGATAAGGTAGGCAATGCTCGTGCCTAGTGGCTCAAATCCGCTCCATAATGCTCCAAAGTACACTCCAAAGCCGAAAGTCCTAATGTATCCTGCGTTCACACTAGCAAGGCTGCATAGTATGAATACTCCGAGTATTGATAGATAGTTGAATATGACTTGCGCGAGTTTCCTCGTCTTTACATTCGACTTAGATTTTAATGCACGCAGTGTGATAGATTTTTCCATAAAACACCCCTATATCTATATTTTAACTAAAACAAAAACTAGGGTGTAAATTTTTGAGTTAAGGAAAAGTTAAAAATAATAGCAACTCACACACAATTATAGATTATTTTGTAAAAAGGAACTTGAATGGCCTCTACACCGCGAAAATGGTGGCAGATTCGCCCGATATAATATAGTTATATATAATATATATATTTATAATATAAGTAGGCAAAAAGATTAGGAATTGGTCAATAATTATGTTATAATTATTGAAAGTAAAATTGCAAAAGTTTTGGGAGACAAAAATGGAACAAGACGAATTTCTATCAAAGTCCACTAAGTATGACGAGAATGATATCCAAGTGCTTGAGGGACTAGAACCTATCAGGAAGAGACCGGGTATGTATATCGGTAGCACCGACACCCGTGGATTGCATCACTTGATCACCGAGGTTGTGGATAACTCTATCGATGAGTATCTAGCAGGCTATGGTGATAGGATCGATGTGGTGCTAAACAAAGACGGCAGTTGTGAGGTGACGGACAACGCTCGTGGTATCCCTTGTGGTATGCACAAGACGGAGAATAAGAGCGCAGTGGAAGTGGTCTTGACCAAACTCCACGCTGGCGGTAAATTTGGAGGCAGCGGATACAAAGTGTCTGGTGGCCTTCACGGTGTGGGATTATCCTGCGTCAATGCACTATCCTCTACTCTTGAGGTCACGGTCGATCAAGGTGGCATTGTGCACTTCATGAGATTCCATAGAGGTGTGCCTGAGGCACCACTTGCACAAATCGGCGCAACACTTAAGACTGGCACGAAAGTGAAGTTCTATCCCGATAGCGAGATATTTGAGACGCTGGAATTTGACTACAATACTATCAAGAATAGATTCCGTGAGATTGCTTTCCTAAATAGCGGTCTTACTATATCCATCACCGACCTTAGGGGTGAGACGCCTGAGCATGACGAATTTTGCTACCAAGGCGGCATTGTGGAATTTGTAAATTATCTCAATCTAAACAAAGAGACTCTATTCCCTGCCCCACTGTATTTCAAGGTGATAAATAAGGATAACGAAGTGGAAGTCGCTTTCCAGTACAACACAGGCTATAGCGAAGTAATCCACGCATACGCCAATAACATCAATACTACTGAGGGTGGCACACACCTAGAGGGATTCCGTGGCAGCCTCACAAAGATTGTGAATGATTATGGCAAACTCAATAAGATATTAAAGGATAGTGAGAAACTATCCACCGATGACGTGCTAGAGGGAATCACAGCAGTCGTGTCTGTCAAGCTCACTGAGCCTCAATTTGAAGGTCAGACCAAGACAAAACTTGGCAATTCCGAGATGAGAAAGATTGTGACCGACGCTATGACCGAGAAATTTGGCACGTATTTAGAGGAAAACCCTAATGTGGGCAAAGATCTAGTCCTCAAGTGTATCACAGCAAAACGCGCCCGTGACGCGGCGAGACTAGCTCGTGAGAATACTAGGAGGAAAGGTGTATTTGACTCCGCATCGCTCCCTGGCAAACTCGCTGATTGTCAGGAACGAGACCCTAGCAAGTGCGAGATATATCTAGTCGAGGGAGATAGCGCAGGCGGCTCTGCAAAGCAAGGCAGAGACTGTATGTTCCAAGCAATTCTCCCACTTCGTGGCAAAATACTTAACGTGGAGAAAGCAAGTCTACACAAAGTGTTAGAGAATCAAGTGATAAAGGATATGATAACTGTCTTTGGCTGTGGCATATCCAGTGAATTTGATGAGAGCAAGTTAAAGTACAACAAGATCATCATCATGACCGATGCTGATGTCGATGGTGCGCATATTAGAATACTTCTCCTTACATTCTTCTTTAGATTCATGCGACCACTCATTGAGCACGGGCACGTCTATGCAGCCCTACCTCCTCTATATATGCTAACACAAGGCAAGGAAGTAAGATACGCCTACGACGATGACGAGAAGACTAAGTTACTTGCCGAGATGCAATCGAAGTCAAAAGCTCCAATAGTCACCCAGCGTTACAAAGGTCTAGGTGAGATGGCTGCAGAACAATTGTGGGAGACCACTATGAACCCGGCTAATAGAATACTCGTCCGTGTGACAATGGATGACGCTATTGAGGCTGATGAGACATTCTCAAGGCTCATGGGCGACGATGTAGAGTTAAGACGAATATTTATCGAAGAGAACGCACACCGCGTGACCGAGCTCGACGGTTAAGGAGTATAGAATGGACGAGAATATGAATAATGAAGAACCAATTGAGAGACTGAAATTCACGCCAATAAAAGGTGAACTAGAAGATAGCTTCATCAAATATGCTATGGAAGTCAATGTATCACGTGCCATCCCTGATGTGCGTGATGGACTAAAACCTGTGCACCGCAGAATACTCTACGCTATGGGCGAGAGCGGTCTATTCAATGACAAACCTTATAGGAAATGTGCGACCGTCGTCGGAGACGTTATGGGTCACTATCACCCACACGGGGATAGCTCCATATATGACGCATTAGTGAGGCTAGCACAAGATTTTAGTATCAACGCCCCATTAATTGACGGGCACGGAAACTTTGGCTCGGTGGACGGAGACAGCGCCGCTGCTATGCGTTACACTGAGTGCCGTATGTCAAAGATCGGCGGAGAAATGCTAAGAGATATCGACAAGGAGACAGTAGATTTCTATCCAACATTCGATGACTCGGGTGTGCAACCAGTATCCTTGCCATCGAGATTCCCAAATATACTTGTCAATGGCAGTGATGGTATCGCTGTCGGTATGGCAACGAATATTCCTCCTCACAACTTAGCTGAGGCCTGCAACGCAACTATTGCATACATCGACAATCCTAATATTACACTAGATGAGATAATGCAGATAATGCCAGCACCTGACTTCCCAAGCCGAGGGTTCATCCTAGGACACTCAGGGATTAGGAAAGCTTATGAGACTGGCAAAGGTACTTTCATCATCCGCGGACGTGCCGAGATTGAGGAAAGCCCAAGCGGCAAGACTCGCATCATTGTGACCGAGATACCATATCAGGTGATTAAGTCTCAATGGGTGAAGAATGTCGCCGATCATGTGCGAAATAAGAAGATCGAGGGAATAAGCGATATCCGTGATGAGAGTGGCAGGAACGGTATGCGCGTGGTGATAGATATCAAGCGTGACTTCAATGCCCAAGTAGTGCTAAATCAATTGTACAAGCACACCGAGCTACAAGTGAACTTTGGTATGATAATGTTAGCCTTAGTGGGCAAGCAACCAAAGATTTTACCTCTGCTTGACGTGCTAAAGGAATATGTCACCTACCAACAATCAGTGATAACCAGACGCACACAATATGACCTAAATAAAGCGGAGCAACACGAGCATATCTTACTTGGATTACTTAAAGCCCTAGAAGATATCGATGCTGTGATCAAGGTGATCAAAGCAAGTTCCGACAAAGCCGATGCTTGTAACAATTTGATGACAAATTTTGACCTATCCGACAAGCAAGCAAATGCTATACTTGAGATGCGTTTGCAAAAGCTCACTAGCCTTGAGATTGACAAGGTAAGAGAAGATCTTGCAGCTGTGCAAGCCGAGATTGCTGAATATCATGCAATACTAGCTGACCCAAAGAAAGTGGATGCTATTATCAAGGCAGACCTATCTACAATTAAGGAAAAATATGGCGTGCCACGCAAGACCGAGATGAGTATAGATTATGGAGATATTGACATAGCTGACCTAATACCTCGTGAGACTGTGGTTATCACCTTATCACACGAAGGCTACATCAAGCGTATGCCTGCTAGTGAATACAAGAGTCAACACCGAGGTGGAGTGGGTGTGATCACACACAAGACCAAGGAAGAAGACTTCGTAGAGGATATCTACATCACCAATTCTCATGACCTACTACTCTGCTTCAGTTCTAGCGGACGAGTATACACCATGCGTGCATACGAAGTGCCTGAGAGCACGAAGAATAGCAAGGGTCGTGCGTTTGTGAACCTACTCAATCTATCTGCAGGCGAGAGGATCACCGCAATCATCCCTGCTAGCGATGAGCAACTAGAGAATAACGAAGGTTATCTCATGATGGCTACATCACAAGGGTTAATCAAGAAAACCGATGTGAAGGAATTCGCAAGGATCAACCGAAATGGCAAGATCGCAATTCACCTACTGGATGACGATAGATTAATCTCCGTGCAGTACACAACTGGCAATGACGAGATCATTATGGCAAGTTCCACCGGCAAGTGCATCAGATTCCATGAGAGTGCAGTAAGGTCCATGGGCCGTGACACAAAGGGCGTAAAATCTATGCATCTAGACCCAGGTGAATACATCGTGGATATGGCAAAGATACTGCCTGACCACTATATGCTGACCATTTCTGAATATGGATATGGCAAGCGCACAAGCCCAGATGATTATAGATTGCAAGGCCGTGCTGGAAAAGGTATCAAGGCCGGAGTATTTACCGATGAGACTGGGGGACTGGTCAACTTAAAGCAAGTCAGCGACAATGATGACATCATGATAATAGCCGACGATGGCACCGCAATTAGGGTGAAGTCCACCGAGATATCCATCATCGGACGTAACACAAAGGGTGTGCGCATCATGAAGCTAAAGAAAGATTGCAAGATAGTTTGTGTCGCTGTCGCACCTAGTGAGGATGACGAGAAATTGGAACAAGAGCTAGAGGAAAAGATCGAGCAAGACGAGGAATCATCCACTGCTCCACAGACTTCCTCCGACAATGACCTACTGTAGGCAATATAAATAATTTAGTTAATAAAAAAAATGACACCTATAATCGGGTGTCATTTTTTATCTAATTAAATTTTTATTACACGCTAGGAATGATCGTGACATTGCTATTGAATCCACGGACAACAGTGCGCAACACGGATTTTACCGATGCTGTACCAGATACTGGTCCGAAGTGCATATTTAGATCATAAGTCTCCTCTGCAGTGTATTCCTGCAGATAACCATATGCGTCAAACTTCCAAGAAATCTTGCAAGTATTGTATTTCACACTGAGGTCGACCATCACCATTTTCTCTAGGAATCGGATCAAGTTTTGTCCTGCTCTATTATTTAGCACTGTTACGGCCTCGTATCCCGTTGCGGTTTTATTAAATGATTCAACCTTGGTCACATTGTTCTTTACTTTGTACAGCATGGTTGTTCCAACTTTCCAACCATACTTCCTCATATATTCAGCCTCAGTATAGTTGTAATTGAATTCCCACTCACCTATTCTAAATCTTTGTGCTTTGTTGTCCCAATAATATCTATTGTTAGCATTAGCACTATAACCTAATATTTCACCACCATTAAACTTTAGGACAAAATAAGTGTTGCCTGCTTTGTCCTTCTGTTGCTCCATAGCCATAGGTCTATTGATAGATGCGCCGATTGGTCCGAGTTTGCCCGTGACGTCGGCATTACCTGTTGTGCTCATCTTGAATGACTCACTCTGCTCGAGTAGTCCTTCCCAATTATTATATATCTCATCAAAGTTTTTGAAATTTGGCATAACGGTAGGGGTGCTTGATGTGTCACCATTTGGATTATTAGGATTACTAGGATTCGTGCTATTCTCATCGTTCCCTATATTGTGTTCGGTATCCCATTGCTGGATCTCACGATTGCTCTCATCCATTGCTGAGTCTCTACTAGTGCTAAGCACACTATTCCTGTAAGCAGCAAAAACTCCCGCAAATAGCACAAAGGCTATCACGGTGATTATGCCTATTACGTTGAATCTCTTAGCAATGCTTTTCATCTTAGTCCTCTAATCTATATTTTTTCATTAATTGTTCCATTGAAATCTTGGAAAGTCATATAATATTGGTTTGCCGTACTGATGTCGGCTGTAATATTTTGTCCAAGGATTACGACGGAATATTTCATCGTCATAGTCTCATTAACGCGCATAGTAGTGAAATGTCCTTTTGCGTCAAATGTGAATTCTATATCAATATTGTCTATAGTCATATTGTAGAAGTCTGCAATCTTGGATAGCATAGCGCCATATCCTTTGGCACCCTCACTCTTTAGCCTAATCTTAGCGGAATATCCACGACCATTAGATTTTGGCAAATTGTAATAAGATATGTAGTCAATGGTATCTGCGTTGATATCGTATAAGAATTGATCTGGATATTGAGCGAATTGCTCTAGATATTGACGTTTGCTGAGCTTAATCCACTTATCCTCAAGTGAACCATTGAGCTCGGCTTTGTTCATAGTCTTGTAGTAATAATATTGGTCCTTATCCTGCACTGCACGGAAGTATGTCGAGTTATCGAAGAAATCTGCATACTCAGGAGGCATCTGCCCATGCTGATAATAATTTAATAGAGTCTTACCGGATTTGTCACGTATCTGCTCCACTTCCACAGTTGTCAGTAAACTTATATTATCAATACCTGCTACATGTGGATTGACCTTAGCATTAAACTTCCCCATTCCCGGAGAAATCCTAGTGACATATCCCTCAGCATTATTCATATAGTCTAGTGCGTTATTGAATATACTAAGGAATGTTGGGAATGACTCAGACGGGTCGACATCTGGATTTGTTCCACCATCTTCAGTAGATCCATCACCCTGTGCGTTATTCCTATTATATTCATCACACTCGACCTTTGCCTCTTCCACAGCTTTTGCATTTAACTCACCCAATTTCACATGAGTGTAGTAAGCAGAAAAAGCATAGAATATAACAAAAACAAAAAGCGTAATGCAAGATAATATAGTAAATTTCTTACAGTTCATAATTACTTTGCCTCATCATTGCCCGTAATCCATGCATTCACTTCTTCGTTTGATGCATCCATTTCGGCGTTTAGTGTATAATATCGATAGTAAGCACCAAAACCTAAAAAGAAAACTACGAGCACTGCACATATAATCGTAACTATAGTAAATTTCTTCACAATTGAGTTCATAGTTGCCTCCTATAATAATTACAACTTATTGTATCACCGAAAGTCCCACTCGTCAATAGCGTTTATCAAAATTTTAGCCCAAAATTACACATTTCTTAGTAAATATATACTTTTTGTCACAAAGTATATAGTTCGTGTAAATATAGTATGTATTTTATGCAAAAATTTGTAAAATTTGTATAGCTAGATTGTTAAATTTGAAAGCATTATACCCACATTGTCGCAGTATTGCTGCATTTATAGATGGCTAATGCATCCTGCACAAAAATCTTTTATCCCATAGTAAATCAAAAAAGTTAGATACATACTATCCCATTATAGTTGCAAAAACTCGTATAATTGTCTATAATTAAGTAATTTTTAGGAGAACACTATGATCGACATAAATCTTATTAGGACCAATCCCGAATTAGTTAAGGAGAATATCCGAAAGAAATTCCAAGATGAGAAACTTCCTCTTGTCGACGAGGTGAAGAATCTCGATGATGAGGCAAGGAAATTAAAGACCGAGATAGACAATTTGCGCGCTATGCGAAATAATAAGTCCGCTAGTATCGGAAGTCTTATGAAGCAAGGAAAGAAAGATGAGGCCAATAGTATCAGAGCCGAGGTCGTAGATATTAATAAGACAATAGAGGACAGTGAGACCAAGCTAGACTCTATCAATGCGCGCATCAAGGAATGCATGATGCGTATCCCAAATATTATCAGCCCCGATACCCCTATCGGCAAGAACGATACTGAGAATGTGGAGATTGCAAGGTACTTAGAGCCTACTAAATATGATTTTGATATCCCATATCATGTGGATATATTAGAGAATCTAGGTATGCTAGACCTAGATAGTGCAAGGCGCACATCAGGTCAAGGATTTTATTATCTAATCGGTGATATAGCAAGGTTGCATTCAGCCGTACTCACATATGCTAGAGACTTTATGATTGACCATGGATTCACCTATGTCATCCCACCATATATGATAAGGCGTGATGTCGTAGCAGGAGTGATGAGTTTCACCGAAATGGACGACATGATGTACAAGATTGAGGGTGAAGACCTATATCTCATAGGTACTAGTGAGCATAGCATGATAGGCAGATTCCAAGGACAAATTATCGATGAAGCAAAGCTCCCTATCACACTCACCTCCTACTCCCCATGCTTTAGGAAGGAAAAGGGAGCACACGGCATTGAGGAACGTGGAATATATCGTATCCATCAATTTGAGAAACAGGAGATGATCGTAGTCTGCAAGCCTGAGGATAGCGAAGCTTGGTATGACAAGATGCTAAATCTCACAGTTGAATTATTCGTCAGTATGGAGATACCGGTGAGGAAGCTCGAATGTTGCAGTGGAGATCTAGCTGATCTAAAATATCGCAGCTGCGACGTCGAGGCATGGAGCCCAAGACAAAAGAAATATTTTGAGGTCGGCAGTTGCACTAATATGACGGATGCACAAGCTAGACGCCTTGGTATTAGATACAAGACTGCATCGGGCAACAAACTCGCTCACACTCTAAATAACACTGTGGTAGCTCCACCAAGGATGCTAATAGCACTGATTGAGAATCACCTAAATGCTGATGGCTCTATCAATATCCCAAAGGTGCTCCAACCATATATGGGTGGCAAGACAAAGATTGTCAAAGACTCAAAATAATATATATGCCGAGAACTATTCACTTTTTGTCACAAATGTGATATAATAATATGTGTAGAGGATAACATTATCACCAAAAAAGATTTTTTAGATAACTATTGAAATATCTACTAATATTTGGTATAATGTTATATAGAAAAATAGTTTTACTATTTTCTATACTAAAATAATAACTTGTAGGAGGAAATATTTATGGCAATTAAACGTTTAATAATAGCTGCGTGCTCTTTCCTTGGTGCTGCAGGCGCGATTGCTGTAGGCATAAAAGCATTGGATAATCAAAATCCACTTGCTGCACAAATTGTGACCGGTAATCATAGCGGTACTGACTCATCTTCCCAATCATCGAATGACACAAATGTCGATGTGCATGTAAGTGGAGATAATGGCACACAGTCTGGTACAGGTACTGTGATAGGAAGTCCGACACAAGATTCTGGTAACTCATCATATGACACTAATTCTAGTAGTTCAAGTGAAGGTTTCACAAGTACTGATAACAATTCTTCTACTGGCTCTAGCGAGAATAATCCTACTAGCTCTAGTGAAGAGCAATCTATCCCTCTAAATGCATCACTACAAGAGTGGGGAAGTGATCTATATCGTAACACTGTCGGTAAAGTAATTAAGGCTGACAATGTGGTCCTATCAGATATCGATGCAGAAAATTCTGCTCTCACCTACTACATCAGTGTGGGGTCAAATGAGAATATAACTAGTGCTATCGCACTTGCACAGTTTAATCTATCTGACGCACAAAAGACTAATGTCAAGAATATAATTGGTAGCATCGAAGAGTCTAACTATACAAATAATGCTGAGATCACAAGTGCTCTAAGTGATAACTTCAAACCAAGCAATTATTCAACTGTAAAGAAACTAAACTACAGCAAGGCAAGTGAGTTATTCGAAAATGCCGACAATAACGACCTCGTACAACAATTATTCAATGATACAAATGCAAATGTATCTAATACCAATGTGCTTGTCATGCACGGCCGTAACGACCAAGGCAAATTGATATTCAAAATCATTGCTGAAAAGAACAACGAAGGTGTAGCTGAGCCATATGCATATGTCAATATGAATTTGGATTTCTCAAAGTATGGTACCAATACCCTAACAAAGACAGTTGAGGCATATCTAAATAACAAAGGCAATATGGCAAAGTTCTTGACCGACAACAACATTACTGTATCCCAAGTTACTGAGGCAGATGATACTAAATTCTACAACATAAGTGTAAAAGATTTTGCTGCTAACTTTGGTCTAACAGTACAAAATGTCGTTGAAGACGAAGCAGAAAGATAATTAAGTAAGTAAAAGTAGCCACGGTTAATTCCGTGGCTTTTTTGTTGTGTTATCTAATTTGTGTTTTTCTTATAATATATCGTTTAATTTTTTTTATTAAATTTACTATTATCTGTACATTTATTTTATATATCTCGCTTATATTTTTATCTATTTAATCATAGTAACATATAATATTTTCTTGTATTGTATTTTTCGTATTCTACTATATTTTTTATCTTAGGGGCAAAGAGACAGACTGACCTTGTATGGAGTAGAATATTAGATACATCTTGGTGATAAGGCTAGCAATTAGTATCACCCCGCCAAGTAGTGCTAGGGCAATAAATATTAGTAGTATGGACGAGCCAGTATTCCTAAATAGTATGCCGATGGCTAACATTCCAGCCCCTACTAGATCCATCAAATGCAGCTTCATAGCATTTCGCATATGGCAGGTGCAAAGTGCGGACTTTGAGAAAATTACAGGCAGGAAAAATAGTATATAGGCTGTCCATGCGAAATATCTATCGTTGGACTTAGTGTATACATTTATATCTGCTGTTCGCTTAAGTTCTCTCATATCTATCCTCAAATCTTATATAACTTCCTATCTAATGCATTTGCACATAGGACACTCCCCTTTTTGCAGTTTCGCTCCACAGTGTGGGCAAGTATTATCGTCCTCAAAGTGCAAGGTGATATCCTTTGATATATCTCTCATACAATAATTTTTCACTCACACCGCACTTTTTATACAAAAAATATCCCTGGCCAATATTTGCCAAGGATATTTTATTTTCTATGGTTACTTTAACTATACAAAATTAACTTTTTTGAATAATATTAGCCAATATATAACACCAGTTATATTTTAATCAAGTTTATTTTTGCAAATCACTAGTTTTTACATCTTTCAGACGCAGTAATCATACTCACTTATTTTACAAGTTGACTTTATCGGATAAATAATTCTTTAGTTCGCTAATTTTTAGACGAATTTGCTGCATTGTGTCGCGATCGCGGATGGTGACCGTATCGTCCTCTAATGTGTCAAAGTCTATTGTGATGCAATATGGCACACCTATCTCGTCGTATCTCCTATAACGTTTCCCGATAGATCCTGCGTCGTCATACACACACATGAAGTCTCGGGATAACATATCCTTCACCTCTTGTGCTTTACTAGACAAATTCTTTTGCAATGGGAGTACTGCCACCTTGTATGGAGCAATGCTTGGATGCAAATGTAGCACCACTCGGGTCTCGCCATCCACTATCTCCTCATCATATGCCTCGCATAGTACTGCTAGCATCAATCTATCTGCTCCGATAGAATATTCTATGACATATGGCACATAGCGCTCGCCTGTAAATGGGTCAAGATAACTCATGCTCTTGCCACTAAATTTCTCATGTGCGGATAGGTCAAAATTTGTCCTATTGTGGATACCATTGAGTTCACTCCAACCCATTGGATAGAGATATTGGATATCGCAGGCACACTTTGCATAGTGAGCTAGTTTCTCATGATCGTGGAACCTCAAATGTTCAGCTTTGAAACCAAGGGAGAGTAGGAAGTCAAAGGCTTTCTGCTTAAACTCATTATAGTAGTCCATGTCCGTGCCTTCCTTGCAGAACCACTGGTGCTCCATTTGCTCAAACTCTATTGTCCTAAAAATGAAGTTTCCTGGGGTCACTTCGTTGCGGAATGCTTTGCCAATTTGTGCAATGCCAAACGGCACTTTGGCACGCATTGAGCGCTGAATATTCAAGAAATTGACATACTCACCTTGTGCAGTCTCTGGCCTTAGATAAATCTTATTTTGATTGTCATCCGTGACACCTCTGCTGGTCTCAAACATCAGGTTAAATTGCCTAATTGGAGTCCAGCTAAAATTGCCACACTTTGGGCACTTTATCTGATGAGCATTGATGAAGTCTTGCATACTCTCATTGCTCATGCCCTCCACATCCATGGATAGGTCATTCTTCTCGCAGAATTCCTCTATCAGTTCATCAGCACGGCTACGACTCTTGCACACCTTGCAATCCATCTTTGGATCAGAGAAACTGGATACGTGTCCACTAGCTTCCCACACCCTACTATTCATAAGGATCGCTGCATCTACGCCAAAAGTATTTGGGGCGCATTGCACAAATTGTTTCCACCAAGCGCGCTTTATATTATTCTTTATCTCAACACCAATTGGGCCATAGTCCCAAGTATTTCCCATGCCACCATATATATCGCTACCTGGGAAGATTATCCCACGAGTCTTACATAAGGCGACTAATTTATCCATTAAATTTTCCATAACAAACCTCAAAATATCTAAATATTGATCCTATCGCACACTTTGACCACCGAGGAGTAAAGTGGGTAGGATAATTGCACCATGACTATCATAAAGAGCACATTCTGTAGACTTAGTGTAGTGAATTCAAAGAAACTAAACGGCACGAATGTGAGTATCAGTATCACTCCCACTAGCATACATCCAAATAACGCTGCTCTATACACATCAAATGGCTGGCAAGTGTAGTATAACACAAGCAGTCCTGAGAATGTAACGATGAGTGCGGACATGGTGATAAATTGTCCATTAGTGCCTACTACTTGGTCAAATATGTAGCAGGCTATCACATTGAGTGTGAATATTATAGCACCCGGCAAAGACTTCGAGATCAAGTTTCGCATGAAATTACCCTTAATCTTATCTTTGTTTGGTTGCAGTGCTAGGAAGAATGACGGCAGGCCAATGACGAATACCTCAAGCAACATCATCTGCATAGTATTGAATGGCGTTGCGGTCTTCACTATACAACAGAATAATCCTGTGAATATGAAGAATAGCGTCTTCATGAGAAATAGCGAGCTGGACTTTTGCACATTGTTTACCACTCGTCTTCCCTCAGCTACCACGCTTGGCATGGAGGAGAAGTTGGAGTCAAGCAAGACTAGGTGACTCACATTCCTAGTAGCTTCACTACCACTAGCCATTGCTATGCTACAATCAGCCTCTTTTAGTGCTAAAATGTCGTTGACACCATCACCAGTCATTGCCACTTTGTGACCCTTGCTCTTTAGTGCTTTCACAAGGATACATTTTTGCTCCGGACTAACTCTGCCAAACACCGTGTACTTCGTGCTAGCATCGATCACTTGTTGCTCACTGAGTCCCTCAAGTGAGATGAATTTATCTGCGTTTTCCACCCCAACACGCTTGCTCACTTCGCTAACGGTTATTGGGTTGTCACCTGAGATAATCTTGATCTCGACGTTGTTTTCCTTGAACCAACTAATGGTCTCAAACGCGTCTTCCCTGATGTGGTCTTGTATCACAATAATTGCGATTGGCTCACGCTCGAGCGATAGCTTATCTTTTACTATACCCTTGCATTTTACAAGTAGCAGCACGCGGAAACCTTTTTGTGCGAACGCTTTCACCTGCTTGTCAATATTCGGATCTTTGCCACGATAGACAAATTCCGGCGCACCAAATGCGAATGTGTCACCATTTTTGAATGTGACAGCCGATAGTTTCCTACTGCTGGAGAATGGCAAAATTTCCTTTGCGGTGTATTCCTTGCTATAACCAAAGTGTGTAGCAAGGGCACGACTCGTCTGATTATTGTCATCGAGTGCTGTTAGCATCGACCCTATTATATCGTTTAGATGCGGTGCATAATCCGAATTGAGCTGCACCACATTATTCACTTTCATAGTTCCATCGGTGATCGTGCCTGTCTTATCTAGACACAACACATCTGCACGTGCTAGCATCTCAATGCTATATAGGTCTTGCACTAGAGTCCTTTTCTTTGCCAATTTCACCACACCAGTTGCAAGAGCAAGCGATGTGAGCAGGAACATTCCTGATGGGATCATTCCAATTATTGACCCTGCTGTGCGCTTGATAATATTCGTCACGTCGTCCATGTTGGATAATTCTCCGCCAAAGACTGACATATTGTTGTAGAACATCAGTATTGCAAGTGGCACAATTATCACACCAATGCACTTGATGGTGAATTGCAATGAGTGGAGCAATTCGCTCTTTGGCCTAGCATAAGCCTTTGCCTTAGCAGCAAGTTCGGCAGTGTAACTGCTATTACCTACTCTATCGCAACGCGCGAGGCACTTGCCACTAGCGATGAAACTGCCGGATAAGATGATATCCCCTTTCTTTTTCTTGATAGGCACACTCTCACCGGTGAGCAGACTCTCATTGACCTCTACTTCGCCATCGATGATCACGCTATCTGCACACACTTGTTTGCCAAGTGAAAACTCCACTATATCGTCTAGCACCACTTCGCTAACTGGTATGTCTATAGGCTTCTTATCCCTAATGACTCTAGCAGTAGGCGCGGTGACTAATGTGATCTTCTCAATAGTCTTCTTTGCCTTAATCTCCTGATATATTCCAATGAACATATTGGCAAAGGTCACACCTAGGAATAATAGATTCGTCCATGCACGCACATATATTAGTGCCCCTGCTACTACAAAACATAATAGGTTAAAGAACGTGAATATATTGGAGAAGAATATTCTCTTGTACGTCTTCGTATTCTTATTGTCTATGTGGTTGGTAAGACCTTGGCTCACTCTCAATGCTACTTGCTCGCTAGTGAGTCCGGCTTTGCCCGCGACAAACCTCTCGATCTCCGGCGCTTCTTTTTTCTTCTTATCCCGCTTCTTGATGTTTAATGATTTCCTATCGAATTCCTCTTTTGGGATAATCCTGACACCTGGAGTATTTTGCTCTACTTCGACTTCCTCGTGTTTCTCGGCAATCCCAGTAGTTTTGTCAAAGACCATATCTAGGCTCATCTGCTCTAGTTTCTCGCCTTGTGCAGTGTCAGACTTACTCGGTCTGCCGCGCTTCTTGGTCACGACTTCACCAGTTGCCTTGGAGTTTGACACAGCACTCTTTGCAGTCTTTATCTCGCTAACACTTGCTTTTGCAGGTTTACTAGCTACTACTTTAGCAGGATTGTTTGCCTTGCTAGTATCTGCCGTACTAGTCTTGACATCAGCTTTTTGCTTAGTAGATGCTGCCACCTTTGACTTTGATTGATTATTACTCTTCTTTATTTCTGCCATAATCCTCTATTTCTCTTTGATATTATATCACAAGTTTACACTACTTTTAACTATTTTTGAATACTTTTTATTTATATTATTTAAAGTCTAATAATGTTAAGAAATATTATCCTTATCTTAAATGCAAATTCTTGACACAAGGTAGCCGCTTTTTGTACAATCTATATAGTAAAGGATGGATTACTCATGATGAATTTCAACCACCCTCTCATGTGGGGTGTCTACATTGCAATATTTGTGATTTGCTCGACACTGGCCTTTGTGTTCCTAGCAAGGAATATGGTGAAATCTTTGCTCTGGCTATGCGCGATATTATATGTGTTAATATCCGTCATATTCATGGATATGCTGTGGCAAATGAGTATCACAAGCATTATAGTGCTTGCCATCGCACTGGTAGTAGGAGTATCAAAGAATACTTACTCAGTATTTAGACGCTACATGATATATAGCGTAGTACTGATCATCCTCAATTTCGTCATGAAATGGTTCTTGCTATACTATCACATTGAGTTAACCGACCCAATAGACAATATAGGCACATGCTGCTTTGACTTAGTCTCAATATGTCTGTGTCTTGAGATCATCTACACGTCATTTAGATTCCCTATCAATAATGAGTGGGAAGATAACAACCGTGATCTATTAGACAAACTAAAGGAATTCTCATTCTATAGCAAGCTTACATCATTTTATAAACTAAATTACAAGGTCGCGCGCTGCATGCGACATAGCCTATCTATCAGTGATATCAATGCATATTACAAGATGATTAGATGCTATGTGGATGACAACCGTGACAAATTAGTGAAAATGGAAAAAGAGGAATTACTCTCATCAATATTCAGTGTATACAAAGTGGATATTACGTCATTAGATAATATATAGGATATGAAATATAAGCACGATAACAATTCGTGCTTTTTTCGTCACAAAAATATCTTGTGTGACATAAAATTATTTGATACATCGAAGTCGTTTGTGTTAATATATATGTGCAAGATTAGTGAGGGCAATTTGAAAAGAGATACTTTAAATTTACAGGAAATAAACCACGAACTGCAGGACGATGCTAAATTTTTCGTCGCAAGTTGTGAGAAAAAATATCATGACCAATTAGACAAAGTGGCAAAGGAGATAGTAACCTCTGCAGTAAAAATGGTGTTCCTAGCAGGGCCTACTTGCGCAGGCAAGACCACTACTGCAAAGCTTTTATCCGAAGATCTATCAAAATATGGCTATAGGGTGCTCACAGTCTCAATGGATGACTTCTTCTACAACTATGATGATACCCCAGATCTGCCAAATGGCAAGAAAGATCTAGAGAGCCCAAGGTCTATAAACGCCGATGATATGACTAGATGTTTTAGGAAATTATTCACCGAAGGTGAGGCAGATTTCCCAAAATACGACTTCTTGACGGGCAAGAATATCCCAAACGTATATCACCTGACTATGTCCGACAAGACCATAATAATACTAGAGGGACTTCATGCACTAAACCCGATATTCTTTGAGAAATTCTCGTTTATCAAGTGCTTTAGGATATACGCTAGTGCGCTATCGGGATTTAAGATTGGAAATAATGTGATGTCCACACGAGATTTTAGACTGCTTCGTCGCACCGTGCGTGACTACAAGAAGCGCGGTTATGACCCACTAGAGACTCTCGATATGTGGAAAAATGTTGTGCGTGCCGAGGATGAATTCATCGTCCCATACAAGGACACAGCCGATGCATATATCAATACTACTCACGCAAACGAAGTGGCAATTTATAGGGATTATTTCTTAAAACTACTAGAGGAATATCCGACTTCACGTGCCGAAATGCCTTTTGCAACATTGGTGGAAAAATCCGTTTCCCTCGACAAATCCGTCCTTCCAGACAACTCCCTACTATGGGAATTCTTGGAGAAATAAATTTTAGTCTAAACAACAAACAAAAATGTTAATTTCTATTAACATTGTAATCACATTTCACTAATTCGAAATGTAAAAAGTATATATAGTTAGTATGATAATGTAAAGGCTATATAAATAGTTAATCTGATATCACTAATTAGAAATCTTTAATCAAATAATATAGGAATAAACAATAAAAAACACGGGTTTAACTTCCCGTGTTTTTATTTTATTTGCTAAGCACATCATATCCCTCGACTTTTGCTAAATCTTCGTCTGGGAATATGACATCTAGGTGATGGCGTTTCCTCCATGCACTCCATTTGCGATGCTGCCTATAAATTATTTTATAGTACTCTTTGTTTTTCTCTATCTCCATTTCTTGAACAATTTTGTTATTTAGGATTGCAAAGAATCTAAATGAGAACATATCGTCAATCGATTCATAATTTAGCACATTGCGCTCGATTAGTCCACACAGCGTCCTTACCCAATATAGATAGGTGATGACATCGTTGTACATATTCTTCAATTCTTCATCACTATGTCCATTCGCTTTTTTGTTTAGCACATCCAAGACTCTGTCATTGCCTTCGTTGACATAGAATTTTTCATAAAAATTGAATATAAAGGAAGATTTGTTGAGATCTCCATCTATTCTAAATTGTATCCATAGACCAAGTGCACCCACAATTGCTGTGACTGTAGTTGCGACGGTTGCGATCTCGCTTGCGTATTTAGTGGTCACCGAACCAGCAATGACACCTATAATTATTAGCAACGAACATATAATTACTACTAAATTTGATCTTTTCCTCATAATTTCTCCTAATTATTTTTATCAAAGAATTTCTTTGCTTCCTCGACATATTCACTCATCACATTGGATAGGTGATAACTATAGTAATCACCCTTGCCAAGGATTATGTGGTCGACTAGTTGCACATCATTTATATACATATTCATAGTGATTGCGCGAGTGAATTTGTTGTCTTCATATGATGGCAAAGCACGCCCATCGGGATGATTGTGACACAGTATTATTCTATACGAATTATGGGATAGGGCCAGTTGCGTTAATTTCTTGATATCTATATTGACTTTATTGTAATCCCCTGATGAGACGAGTTTGGTGAATATCACTTTGTTGTGAGGATTCATGCAGATGAGATACAATTTTTCTACAGCATCATCGTCAAACAATTTTACACAATAATCCACCGCGTCTTTCGTGTTGTTGATAATGACTCCTGCTGCCTTCTTAGACTCATTTATTGCGTGGAAGAATGTCTTTTGCAGGGCCAGATATTTTGCGGTCTTCTCGCCGATGCCATCTATTTTTACCAAGTCTTCCATATTCGCATCAATGACACCCGCAAGACTTCCAAACACACTGATTAATTCGTGAGCCAAAGGATTAGTATCCTTGTAAGGAATAACAAAAGAAAGCATGATCTCTAATATCTCATGCTCTTCAAGATTATCTGCACTGGAATTTAGCGCCTTGTTCCTCAGTCTATCACGATGTCCGGCGTGGATATTCTTTTCTTCTTTTGCCATACGAAAAACCTTATCTAGTCTTTTTGCTTGTTAGGAATGCGTGAATCCTATCCAGATCTTCACGACTGTAATAATCTATGTAGATACGACCTTTTTTGTCGTTGCCAATGACGTTTACTTTTGTGGAGAAACATCTTTGCATCAATTCGACTAGCTCGTCCAGCTCAGCACTATGGGTAGGCTTTGCCTTAGATTTCTTTGGATTAGTTGCGGATTTCACAGCTTTTTCTAGGTCACGGACAGTCACTTTCCTAGAGACTGCGAGATTTGCCATCTTTAGCTGCATCTCAGGATTGGTTATTATGACGAGACTCCTAGCATGACCAGCTGAGAGCTTGCCCTCCTCCACCATGTTTATTACCTCTGGGCATAGTGATAGTAACCTTAGATAATTGGCTATCACTGGACGTGACTTGCCGATCCTTTTAGACAACTCTTCCTGTGTGCAATCATATACGTCCATGAGTGCTTGCATTGCGCGCGCGGTCTCAATAGGATTGAGATCTTCTCTTTGGATATTTTCTAGCAAGGATACCTCAGATATAGTCCTTGCATCGTAATCGCGGATGATAGCAGGGATAGTCTTTAGCCCTAGTTTCATACATGCACGGAATCTTCTCTCACCTGCAATGATTGTGTACCTATCGCCATTTTTAGACACGATGATTGGTTGGAACACTCCATGAGTCTTGATGCTATCAGCGAGGTCATTTAGTGCATTTGGCTCAAATTTCTTTCTTGGCTGATTTGGATTTGGGTCGACTTTTCCTATCTCTATCTCTACGACCTTGTCACCTGGCTTGCTATCGAGGTCAAAGTCCTCGTCGTCAAACCTCCCCATCAGAGCGTTAATTCCTCTACCTAAACCTTTTCTCTCCATTTTTCCTCCTAATTATTGTCAAAATTTATATATTTTGTGACAAATTATACTACTTTTTACTCTTACTTTTTGCACGGACAGCTTCCATCATGTAGTAGCTATCTTTGTTCCTTGCTAAGAATTCTTCCGTTAGCAGTTTGTACGCAAATGCTCCTGTGCATTTTGGGTCATATATGCATATTGGTTCGCCAAAACTTGGGGCCTCAGCGAGACGAATATTCCTTGGGATCACAGTCTCATACACGGTGTTGCCGAAGTATTTTTGGATATCCTGTGCAACGGAATTGCCTAAGTTGCTACGATTATCTTTCATAGTCAGCACCACGCCCTCGACTTTTAGGTCTTCATTTAGGTGCTTGATAACTAATTTTATCGTGTACATCAATTGGCTAAGCCCTTCTAGTGAGAAATATTCGCACTGGAATGGTATCAGCACGCTATCACTTGCGGTGAGTGAGTTAACTGTAAGAAGCCCTAGCGATGGTGGACAATCTATGCAAATGTAGTCATATTTATCTTTGATGCGCGAGAGAATTCTCTTTAGTATCTTTTCACGGTGATTCATCTGCACCATTTCCACTTCCGCACCGGCAAGGTCGACATCACTTGGGATGATATCCAGTCCCCTTAGCTCAGAATGAACGATGACATCTTCCACACTGCATTCGTCGGCAATGACTTCGTATATGGTCTTATGTTTCTCCTCTTTGGATATGCCAAGAGAAGAACTAGCGTTGCCTTGTGGGTCCATATCTACTAGCAGTACTGTTTTACCGAATACGGCTAGGTAACTTGCCATATTAACGCAAGTTGTTGTCTTACCGACACCACCTTTTTGATTGATAAACGAAATAATTTTTCCCATATTCCTCCTATTTTACAAGGGATTAGTTTTTGGCTTATTCCCTAGTCTTGGATATTTTTGAATTGTTGGAGCCAATTTCTTTATAGTTAGTATCTTGTGACCATCAAAGTATCCTGGCGCACTGAATGTATTAGTCTCTGTCACTTTGCACCTTAGCTCATAAAACGCATTTTGTGCGAGATTTAGTTCCTCCTCCACATTTGCACCCTTAAATGCTAGTAGCATTCCGCCTACCCTTAGTAGTGGGATGTCGTACTCAAGTAACGTCCTCATAGGGGCAAGTGCACGGGATGTTACGTAGTCAAAAGACTCTCTATATCCATCCATTCGGCCAAAATCCTCAGCACGAGCGTGGATGATAGACACATTGCTGATCTCAAGCTTCACACTGACGTCGATTAGGAAATTAGTTCGCTTTGACAAACTATCCACGAGTGTGATATTTAGATCTGGCCTGATGATAGCAAGTACCATTCCAGGAAATCCTGCGCCTGTACCGACATCGGCCACTCGCGCACCAAGAGGTAACAAATTAGATGCGAACGCACTATCTAGGAAATGCTTGTACAACACTTCGTGGAAGCCTGTGATACTAGTGAGGTTGAATTCCTCATTAGCCTGTACTAGCATCAGATAGTACCTATACAGCTTATCCGCCTGATCGCGATCAATGGTCAAATTAAAACTTTTGAAACACTCTACAATCTCGTCTATTTCTTGAATGTCTTCCATCTAACTCCTGATTGTTTCACATGAAACAAAATTTTTAATTCACCTTAATTATAGCACAAAAGCCCTGCATTACAAACATTTTTATCTATATAGAAAATTATTTACAAGTAAGAATTTGGTGGCGCATAATATATTTGTATAAAATATAAAAAATTTACAAAAACATATATTAAACTTTAATTGCAAGATTGTATCCAACATATTAGTTAATATTATATTGATATCAGTTAGTAACATAGATATCCATTAATCTTTTGATACTATAATTATTTGGGATAATAATTATTAGCGACCATAATCATTTAGGGTTTTAATTATTAGAGATCTTAATTATTTGAGATATTAGTTATTTGAGATATTAGTTACTAACTATCTTAGTTATTATCTATCTTAACAAATATTACATTATTTCACTAAATACCACCACCATATTTTATTATTAAAAAATAGTTATTGCAACTATTCGCAAAATAATTTGAATCTAGTTACACTAATTATTTTATTAATTTGAGTTTACTTATTTCATTATTTATGTCAATAACTGCGATGTTATTGACATAAACTAAAGTATTCAATAAAAAACAATAGAATAAATGGCGAAATATAAAATACATTTAGTTAAAATATACAAATTTTGTACAAGTAAGTACTAAATATTATAAATTTATTGATCAATTAGCTCATTAATCATAAATTTACATATTTTAGGAGACTTTAATAGATAATATCATTATTTATTTAACAATCAACACCAAATTTTACTAAATTAGGCGCAAAGTAAATTATCTTATATATTAATGCGCCTTCATATTATTTTTAATTAGACGCGCATATAAAATATATTGCGTATCTAATGTAATATTTAGAATATCATTTCTATACAATATTATTTTATTAATTAATTAAATATCGAATTATTATACTTAATTATTATGTATTAGATAATGTATTAGTAATAAAATTTGCTATTTTACCTAAATATCGTGTACAATCACACCTAAATACCTTAAGAACTATTATTATATATGGATTCTAGCTTATTAAATAATATTTAGGTAATTATTTAGCTAACTGTCAAGATAGATAGATAGATAGATAGATAGATAGATAGATAGATAGATAGATAAGTATTTATTCGTTTATCTTAAAAATATGCCTATAATTGGCCATTCTGTGCGATTTTATTCCATATTGTTTCACGTGAAACATTTAGTATTTTAACTAATTTATAAACTTATCTTACAATATAACTTATTAGAATTTACTTGAAGAGGTATTAAGTATTTAAATGATAACGTGATAATTATTAATATATAGAGATCAAATGATCACAAATTCATTATAAACGGCTCATATTATGAATCTAAGATAAATATTTTACATTTTCTAATAAACAAATAAATTTATCTTGTTAACTCGTCTATATATCATCTTTTCAGTTAGTTTATTTATAAAATTCTATATCTTTATAGAATAACATCAATCTATTCAATAATATAAAACATACTATTCAACAACTAAAAAACGGCTATAACTAGCCGTTTTTTGTTTGAGAGTTATAAATAATTTTGCATATTGTTTCACGTGAAACAATTTGTTTTTAAGATAATAATAATCATTACGAATAGTACTTTACATTACAGATAGAATAGTACTATGTATTATTATTTGAGTAGTATTATACAGTTTAGTTTGATTAGTTTTATTTAAAATTTTAAGATCTAATGTATAAATACTTTGAATAGTATTGCAAATATTGGATTAAATTATATTTCACTTAGAATTCAAAACTATCGTATTATATGATATTAGTACATTAGAGTAATATTAATATTATATTTCTAGTAATTCTATATGTTTTTTATTCTATTTGTATTTACACAATCATTAACTCATTATCGACTTCAACTCTACAATTACATTAATTCTATTAAACTTCTGCTATTATTATTTCTTCTTAGATTTTAGGACTTTTAGATAAACAGATAATACAGATATATCAGCTGGGTTTACTCCACTAATTCGTGAAGCTTGACCTAAAGTGTGTGGTCGTATCGCATCGAGTTTACATTGCGCCTCAATTCTAAGTCCCTTAATATTATTGTAGTTGATATCATCAGGAATTACTTCATCATAAATTTTCCTTGCTTTTTCAATCTCGTCACGCTGAATTTTGATATATCCCGCATATTTTACCTCAGTTTCAATGATATCTTTATAATTTTGAGGATAACTATTTAGAATATCAAAATGACTACAGATGTCGTTTATTCCAATATTACTCCTACTAAGCATAGCGCGATAAGTCATATTAGATTGTGGAATACTCTCATTCATCTTGATAAAAAATGCTTTTAGCTCACTAAAATCAGGTTTTTGATCTAAAATTTCGTACATTGAGGATAAAGTGTACATTTTTTCTCTAAAGAGTTTGTGCCTAGCATCACTCACCAGCCCCACATTGCGGCCAATCTCGGTCAATCTCTGGTCGGCGTTATCTTGTCTCAGTAGTAGTCTATATTCCGCACGGCTGGTCATCATCCTGTATGGTTCGTCACAACCTTTGGTCACAAGGTCATCCACAAGCACACCTATATAACTATTTGACCTATCGAGGATTAGTGGTTCGCGGTTTTTTAGTTTTAGCGCTGCATTTATTCCGGCTAAAATTCCTTGCGCCCCTGCCTCTTCATATCCACTAGTTCCATTGACTTGTCCTGCAAAATAGAGTCCATTTACAATCTTTGACTCCAAAGTTGGATACAAAGATAAGCTATCTATACAGTCATACTCGATAGCGTACCCATCGCGCATAATGTGGGCATTTTCAAGTCCTGCGATAGAATGAACCATCTTTTCCTGCAAATCTATAGGCAGACTGGTGGATAATCCTTGCAAATATACTTCCTTTGTATTTCCAGCCTCAGGCTCAAGGAAGAGTTGATGACGGTCTTTATCAGCAAATTTCACCACTTTTGTCTCAATACTTGGGCAATATCTAGGCCCAGTGCTCTTAATAGTTCCATTAAATAGAGGAGATCGGTCGAGATTTTTTAAGATAATCTCATGAGTTTTTAAGTTTGTGTAGGTCAGATAGCAATCTTTCACGTTCTTTGCTTGACGTTTTGTCATCGTGCTGAATGGAAACACATGATCACCATGTTGCACCTCAAGTTTCGAATAATCTATAGTGTCACCGTGGATGCGCACTGGTGTACCAGTTTTGAACCTTTTTACTGGAATTCCAAGTGTTATTAGTGATTTAGTAAGTTTATTTGCCGGCATGAACCCATTTGGACCGCTATTTGCGTGGTATTTTCCAATAATAACTTTGCTTTTTAGATAAACGCCGGTGCAAACTATAGCACAATCGCAAAGGTATTTTGCCCCTTGAGCGGTGCAGATCCCGCACACTTTGCCATCGTTAGTCAGAATTTTAGAGACTTCAGCTTGCTTAATATCCAGATTTTTGGTGTTTTCCAACACTTTTTTCATCTCAATATGGTATCTATTTTTATCAACTTGCGCACGCAAGCTTCTCACAGCCGGACCTTTACTACTATTTAGCATCCTAAGTTGCAGGGTAGTCTTGTCCGCAATTATGCCCATCTGCCCACCAAGCGCATCAATCTCACTAACCAATTGGCCTTTTGCCGTCCCACCAATTGATGGATTGCAAGCAAGATATGCAATACTGTCCAAATTTAGGGTCAAAAGCAGAGTTTTTACGCCCATTCTAGCGCATGCAAGAGCCGCCTCGCATCCCGCGTGGCCCGAACCTATCACGATCACTCCATACTTTTTCCTCATAAATTTTTCCTATACAAATTATTTTAAATTAAATAATTATAAAATTAACAAAATATTAAATATTTAGTAAATATTATCAATAGATAAATTATCTTTAGTAATATAATTTATCTCATATATTAAAATTCATCTTATATAAAAATAACATCTTATTATACTCATATATAAAATATCATCAAATAATATATTTATATAAATAAGTATATATCTATATTTCTATATAAAAATTATCAATATTATATATTATTTCCCTACGCAAAATTTATCGAATATCTCATCGATTATGTCACGTCTGTCACAATTCCCCGTGATCTGGCCGAGTTTTTGCCACAATTGATCGACTTCGATGGATAGAATATCTGCGCTTTCACCCATCTTTATCTTATCTATAATTGCATCACACGACTTCACTGCATCAAATAGTATACTAATATGTCTCTTATTCACCAGTGCTAATGTGTCCTGTCTCATGTCACTAGTAGCAAGGGTGTACAATTTTTCCTTTAACTCATCTACGCCCTTTCCTGTGATTGCAGATAGATACAATTTCTCTCCATTAAACTGAGATACATCGCATTTGTCAGAAATATCACACTTGTTGACAATTATTATGTAATTTTTGTCTTTAATAATATTGTAAATGTCAATATCTTCTTTTGTGATACTATCTGCGCCGTCGATTAGGAATAATATTAGGTCACAACTATTTATCGCATCAATAGAGCGGTCTATGCCGATCCTCTCTATTGTGTCATCTGTACTTCTCACACCCGCGGTGTCTATTATCACAAATTTTATCCCGCGATACTCATATGCTTCCTCTATCGTGTCTCGAGTAGTGCCAGATATATCAGTCACAATTGACCTATTATAGGCAAGCAAGTTGTTAAATAAGCTGCTTTTTCCTGCATTTGGCTTGCCGACTAGGGCAATTCTATAGCCGGATTTTATAATCTTTCCACTCTTCGCACCATCTAATAAGTGAGATATTTCGTGTCTAATTTCGCCTATTTCGCGGCTTAGGTCGATATTTGCATCGTCATCCACACTCTCATCTGGGTAGTCCATCACGACATCAATTGTAGCAGCTACATTTTTTAGCCTATCCTGCAGAGCACCAATTTTGCTAGACAATGCGCCATTAGTTAATTCATATCCTGCACGAGCCTCAGCAGTCGATGTAGCATTGATTATATCTATCACACCTTCGGCTTCGTCCAGGGTCACTTTTCCATTTAGGAATGCGCGTTTGGTGAATTCTCCAGCTTGGGCAATCCTAGCGCCAAGTTCAGTCAGTCTATCCACTATTTTCATCGCGACGACGTTTCCGCCGTGGCATTGGAATTCCACCACGTCCTCGCCTGTGTAACTGCTAGGAGCCTTGAAGTATATCATTATGCAATGGTCGGTCAAATCTTTTGCGTCAAATAGCCCAAGATATGCGTGTCGTGGCTCAAAATTTTTCACTTTTCCGCATGAAAAAACCTGTCGCATTAGCTCATACGACTTCTGTCCACTCAGCCTTACAATTGCTATTCCGCCCACGCCGCTAGGTGTTGCGATAGCTACAATTGTATCTTCCACGACTATCCTCCTACCTTTTGCCTAAATAGTATATCATAGTGTGGCATTTTATACAATATTTTTAAAATTCCTTTCGTAAAATTCGCTATTTGCTCTAATCATGTAATACACAAATAAGTTTAAATCTATTTTTACTTTCGACCTTATTTAGGTGACCGCTCGTGCATTGAACTTGCATTTTTAATTTCTTCCTTAATAGGCGCCCCGTAGTAGGGGGAGCTGCCACCGAATAGGTGGCTGAGGGGATTGAGCAAGCTCTTGGTCTAGTCTTAGTGCCAACTCTTATACTCTCTATCTCTATCTATGCACTAAACATAAATGATAAAAAAATAATTATAAACTAGGACAGTGGCGTGCCACATTGAGCCGACTTGTATCTCTCTTTCTACCTACTTTACGCTCTCTTAATTTTTAAATAAATATTCTTTATCGTCACACGAGGTCAGTGACTTGCCACATTAGTGCAAAATAACTAGACAAATTGGGTGCGTTTCACTTTTGAAATATGCAACTTTTTGATATAATATTATAGTTATGAAAATTGCTTCGATTAAACTGAAAAACTATAGGAATTATTCCGACCTATCCATAAGCCTTTCTAGCGGCTTAAATGTTCTTGTCGGGGATAATGCTCAAGGCAAGACCAATCTAGCCGAGGCAATTTTTTTGTGCGCAATTGGCAAGAGTATGAGGACCAATCGCGACCGTGATTTAATACTTTGGGACAAAGAATTTGCAAGGGTGGACTTATCTGTCGAAAACAAAGGCCGAAAGAATATCTCCATCTATCTATTCCCAAATAAGAATAAATCCATCAAGATAAATGGCATCCCAATCCTCAAAATGGGGGAGTTGCTTGGCAATTTCAACGCTGTGTATTTTAGCCCAGATGAGCTGAAACTAATAAAAGATAGCCCAGATGAGCGCAGGAGATTCATGGATATTGACTTATCCCAATTCGACCGCAATTACTTCTACGCACTATCTAGGTACAACAAGATTTTATCTGAGAGGAACAAGCTCCTAAAGACTGTGACAAGCGAGGCCGATCTGCACCGCACACTGCCTATATGGAATGAGCAACTGGCAAAGACCGGTGCATACATCGTGTATTCTAGACTAAAATTCATAGATAAACTAAAGGACTTTGCTGCTCGTGAGCATGACATTATCTCAAAAGGCAAGGAGACACTAAAATTATCCTACACGGGAGTAGTGGGACAGAGTGTGGACGAAATTACTTCAAAGTTGCTACTAAGACTCGAGGAGAGCACAGCAAAGGATATTGAGCTAAGATACACTACCACTGGACCGCACCGTGACGATATTAAGATCACTCTAAATGATATTGATGTGAGATACTACGGCTCACAAGGCCAGCAGCGCTCAACTGCGCTATCGCTAAAATTAGCTGAGCTTGAGATATTCCGTGCCGAACTTGGCACATATCCTGTGCTAATACTAGATGATGTGCTAAGTGAGCTGGATGAGGAGAGGAAACATGCCCTGCTTGATAGGATCCAAAATATCCAGACAATACTCACTTGCACACATTTTGAATACGATGTGCCATGCACAAAATATTTAGTAAATGCAGGCAAGATAACAAAAACTACCAATTAGTAGTCAGCGGTTTGCTTGACAAATATACAATATATATGTAATCTATTTTTTATAAGGAACATACTATGAGAGATATTAAAGAAATCTGGAATAGCGCACTTGCCATACTTGAGCGTGAGATCCCTACAGTCTCATTTGACCTATGGATACGCACACTGGAGCCTGTGACGATCAAAGATAGCGTGATATATCTATCGACCACTAGTGAGACTGCGAAGAATAGGGTGATAAAGATGCATGAGGAAACTATCCGGAATGCACTAAAGAAGACTGAGGAATCCCTCACCAATTTTGTAATATTAGACCCTACTGAGCTAAAGCAATTTGAGTCTACTATGGAGCAAAAGTCTGAGAGCGTCGCAAGTCCGATATGCAAGTTTAATGAGAAATTCACTTTTGATAACTTCGTTGTAGGAAATTCGAATAAATACGTCTATGCCGCAATTCGTGGTGTGGCGGAAAATCCAGTGACCAAGATCAATCCTCTATACATATATGGCGGAGTGGGACTAGGCAAGACTCACTTGCTCCACGCCGTTGGCAATTATCTACAAAAGACTAGACCGGATCTTAAAGTGATGTATGTCACGTGCAACAAGTTTACTACAGATTACACAGACTGCATGGTCTCGCCAGACAAGATCGGAGCAATCGCTAATTTTAGGAATAAATACACCAATGTCGACGTGCTCATGATAGACGATATCCAATTCATCTCAAAGCGTACATCGACGCAGGAAGAATTCTTCAATATTTTTAACGAATTGTATCAGAATAATAAGCAGATTATAATTGCATCAGATAGATCACCAAAGGAGATAGAGACTCTCGAGGAGAGGCTTAGGTCCAGATTCTCAATGGGACTGATACAGGATATTCAATTCCCAGACTATGAGACAAGGTTTGCAATTCTCCAAAAGAAAGCTCAGCAGGAACATTACAATATAGACGAAGATGTCATAGACTACATAGCCTCCAGCAGCAATTCCAACGTGCGTGAGATGGAGGGAGTGCTGTGCAAAGTAGTATTCTATGCCAATTTATCTGGCAAGACTCATGCCACTATGGAGGATGTGTCCGAAGCACTAAAGGATCAGATAATATCCACCAAGAAGTCCATCACTCCAGACAAGATAATCATGGCTGTGTGCAAATATTTTGGAATAGAAAAGAGTGATCTAGTAGGCAAGAAAAAGAATAAAGAGATAGTCGAGCCAAGGCAGATTGCAATGTATCTGATATGCGATATGCTTGACCTGCCACTAGCATCCATCGGTGAGATATTTGGTGGACGAGATCACACCACAGTGATCCATGCTAGAGAAAAGATTACTAATAACATCAAGGACAGCAACAGGATGCGTGTCACTATCGAGGATATAAAAAATACTATTGAACACGCCTAATGTGGATATGTGAAGAAACTCTCACTACTTGTACACCACTTATTCACAATTTGATTACTAAATTTAATGGACAAAATGCATCATTTTTTATAAAATAAGATAGTAAATTAGAAAATTTTGGACTTGTCCACTTTTCCACAAGAGTAATAATAACAATAATAATTTAAAAATAATAAAAAATAATCATGAAGGAGCACGAGCGCGAAAATGAAAATTGTATGTAATGGATTAGAACTAAGTGATGCAGTACTAAAGGTTAGCAAAGCTTTAGGATCTAAGACGACGAATTCTATTTTGGAAGGAATTAGGCTAGAGGCAAAGGATGATACTCTCACTCTATCTGCCACCGACCAGGAACTATATATAGAGAAGCAGATTCGTGCTGAGGTGAAATTAGAAGGTTCCACCGTCGTCCCAGGCAAATTCTTCTGTGAGTTTATCAAGAAACTCTCGGGCGAGCAAATTGAGCTAAACCTCAATGACAGGAACGTGTTATCCATCAGCTACACCGATAGCGTGGTCACAATCCAGTGCTTGCCTGCAAATGAATTCCCTACAATGAAGAGCTTATCTAGAGATAATTATTTTGATATCACTTCAAAGGACTTAAGGGAATTAATCGACAAGACAATTTTCTCAGTAGCAACCGACGACAATAGACCGGTGCTAAAGGGTGCACTATTTGAGATTGAGGGCAGTAGCATCTCCTCAGTAGCAGTGGACGGATTCCGTATAGCACTTCTAAAGCGCACTGTGCAGAAGGCAAGCGGAGACATGAGCGCTATAATCCCAGCAAGGTCCCTTTCTGAGATTAGCAAGCTTCTCGAAGACGACGAAGATATCATCACAGTGTATGTCGAGCCAAATTACTTGATGCTCCAGATAGACAATACATCTATTACAACGAGACTGCTAAACGGTCAATTCATTGAGTACAAGCAAGTCTTAGAGAAATCTAGCCAAGCCTCAACTGTTGTTACTATCAATAAGGAACAACTAACCAATACTCTCGACCGTGCAGGACTGCTATCTAGGATTGAGAGGAACAACTTAGTACGATTCGACGTCACAGACAAAGTGATGTTAGTGTCAGCCAAGAGCGACCTTGGAGATTTCAAAGAGAATATTACAATATCCCTCGAGGGAAATGATGTGTCACTAGACTTTAACGCAAGGTACTTCACCGAGGCACTGAGGGTGATAGATTGTGAGTTCCTAAAATTGAATTTCAATGGCATTGCCCCATGTACAATAACCGGTGTGGAGGATACCGACTTTACCTATCTAATAATCCCACTTAGGAGATTGTAGTAGAAAAGTTTTCTAAAAAAGTCTTGACAAGCGGACTTCTTATTGGATATAATCAATCAGCAAAGATAATATAGCAGCGTTATATGCGTGATGCTTGGAATATAAAAGGAGTGAAATTATGAAGAGAACATATCAGCCAAAGAAGAGGGCACGAAACAAAGTTCATGGCTTCCGTGCACGTATGAAGACAGCTAGCGGCCGTCGTGTCTTAAAGCGTAGACGCAATCGTGGCAGAAAGCAACTTGCCCCATCAACCAACTATTAATAGATAAGAACTAGTCGAGAGATTGACTAGTTTTTTTTATAACTTCTATGCTACAAAATAATTTTGATAGCAAAATGTGTTATTTTATGCTAATATTAACTAGAGGTAATTATGTTACAGAGACAGTATAGACTAAGGAAGAGGAAATCTTTTAACTATATATATCGGACAGGATCACGTGTGTCTACACCTAGTCTATCCGTCGTGTATGTGCCAAATAATTTGAAGACGCCAAAGATAGGCTTCGTCGTGTCAAAGAAGATAGGCAAGGCACATACGAGGAACCTTATTAAGCGCAGGCTGCGTGCAGCGACTAGGGCAAATATTGCACTCGTGTCACCTAAGTACAATTACGTATTTGTGGCACGCCCAACAATTATTGACCTAAGCTATCAGGATATAGAGCAAACAATTATATATTTATTACAAAAAGTGACAAAAAATTAGGGCTAAAGTATCTAAATACTCAATAATATTTGGAAAAAGTAGTACTTTTGTATTACTATATAGATAGACAAAAAATTTTTCCGGAGAGAATATGTTAAATACAATGCTAGCAGTGTCGGCACCAACTGGATTATGGGCCGATATTATCAATTGGATATCAGGTGGTGTGGCGAACTACGCTGTCGTTATCATCCTCATGACACTTATCATCAAGGCTGTCATGTTGCCACTAGATTTCCTAAATAGATATGTTACTACCAGGGGTTCAAAGCAGATGGCTGCTATCCAGCCAAAGATAGAGGCTGTAAATAAGAAATTTGCAAATAATCCACAGAAGCGCAATGAAGAGACTCTAAAGCTATACAAGAGCGCAGGTTACAACCCAATAATTACTGTGGGAATGTCCATCATCTACCTTGTAGCATCCAGTGTAATATTCTTAACACTATGGGGATCACTTAGAGATATGTCGTCCTACAAAATTTGGCAGGAGTATGATATACTTCAGGACACATATGTAACTACATACAATAATTATGCAGATGAGAATGGTCTGCAACAGTACGAGCTCAATCGTGCACTAGACACTGAGGACAATTCAGATGGATTCGAATTGGACGAGGGTGCTAAGGCCGCTGCAGAGGAAGCAGTCCGTGCTAAATATGCACAGATCAAGCAATCATTCCTATGGATCAAGAATGTGTGGGGCAAGGACAATAGCGAGGCTGTAGTGCTATCCTACTCATCGTTTATGGGGGAGACTCACCAATCTACTAATCCTGAGGACGAGACATATATCAGCGAACAGACTTACAAAGACATAATGACCAATTCCGTTGGTGTGAATTATCAAGGCCAGTGGAATGGATATTACATACTCCCAGTGTTAGCCGCATTAATTTCTTGGCTATCCACTAGGGTGTCAGCATTCGTTGGAATGCTCCGTGCTAAGAGGAAAGGTCAGCCATATGTCGACCCAATGTCTCAGCACAAGATCATGGCATTTATCATGCCAGTCATCCTTGCGATATTCACAATATTGTATACATCAATATTTGCAATATACGTCGTAATTGGCGCAATATTCAATATGCTCACTGCACCATTTATGACACTTTTGGTTGAATGGCTTGCATCCAAGACATCAAAGAAGAAGCAACCAAAGAAACCAATTTATAGTAGATAAGGAGAATTCAAATGAAAAGTATTGAGAGCACAGGCAAGACTATTGAGCTTGCAATAAATGCCGGTCTAAACGAACTAGGAGTAGGCCTAGATGAAGTAGATGTGGAGATCCTATCCGAGGGTGGATTATTCAAGAAAGCAAAAGTGAGGCTCACTCTATCCGAGCCTGAGGTCAAGGAAGAGCCAAAGAAGACTAAGGCAAAACATGAGGAGAAAGAGACAAAGCTTGAGGCAAAAGCAGAAGATGTATCATCTTTTACCGAACCAGAAAAGGAAAAAGTAACATATACGTCTAGCGATATAATAAAGTATGTGTCAAAGTATCTAAATGACCTACTATATCTATACAACCAAGTGGGCGAAGTGGAAGTCATGCAGGATGGTCCTAATTACACCGCTAGCCTAAAGGGTGACGATCTATCCGTATTCATCGGTTATCACGGTGAAGTGTTAGAGGCATTCCAAGTGATACTAAATTCCACTCTTGCTAACAAATTCAATTTCAAGGGCCGAATATTCCTAGACGTGCAAGGTTACAAGACCAAGCGCGCTAAGACTCTGCAAGACCTCGCAAAGCGCATGGCAAAAGTTGTGGTGAAGAATAAGAAGTCTTATAGCCTAGAGCCAATGAATAGCTATGAGCGCCGCATTATCCACACCGCACTACAAGGCTATGCTAATATCTCCACTCACTCTGAGGGCGATGGCAAGGATAGACATCTTATCATCGACTACGTCCCACATGAGACTGAGACAGATGAGGAATAATGAATAACAAAAGACTCTCTATCGAGGGTCTTTTTTGTGGCACGCCACTGGTCTAGTTAATAATTATTTTAACTTTACTAAATTACTATATTTTTATCATTTATGTTTGGTGGATGAACATAGATAGAGAGCAAAATAGTTGGCACTTAACATGGGCAGGGTAGCTTGCTCAATCCCCTCAGCCACCTATTCGGTGGCAGCTCCCCGAACTTGTGGGCGCCTTATGCGGTTTATTATAATATAAAAATAGACTACTTCAAAGTAGCCTATTTTTTAATATTAACATTTAATCAAATTATAAATTGTTAATAGTTTTTTTATTTATTATATCGTTTTATCTATTGTAATCTTTATTGATCATTCCTTAAACCACATTCATAGATATTATTGTGGGAAAGTGAAGTTAGCACGAGCGATAGGAAGAGCGCTCTCAAGTATATTGATACTAGGACAAGCGAAGTAGTTCTCGCACACAGTGCATGAGAAGCACCCACCGCAATAACATCCATTGTTGTTACCACCAAATAGTCTTGAAAAAATATTCATATTGATACTCCTAAAAATGTATTTTTGCATATTGCTATGCACTACATTTTATGCAAATGATTAGACATATGACACTAACTTGTGCTAAGATAAAAGGGATGAAAAATACTCAGGAGTAAATATGGAAATTAGCAAAATACTAAGCATAGAATTTGGGATCACTCCCACACATACCGACAACATCATTTCACTAATAGACGAGGGCTGCACAATACCTTTTATCGCCCGTTACCGCAAGGAGCTGACTGGCTCCTGTGACGACCAAGTGCTGCGCGCATTTGACGATAGACTAAAGTATCTAAGGTCACTCGATAAGAGGAAGCAGGAAGTCTACTCCCTCATAAACGAGCAGGGCAAGATGACCAAGGATATCCTAGATGCGCTAAATCACGCATTGACGCTCACTGAAGTGGAGGATATCTATAGACCTTACAAGCCAAAGAGGAAGACTCGTGCAAGCATAGCAATTGCAAGGGGGCTCCAGCCACTTGCTGATGACATCTTAGCACAATCAGGCAAGGATATAAATAGCGAGGCAAGCAAATATCTATCCGACGAAGTGAAGACAGTAGAGGATGCGATTGCCGGCGCTTGCGACATAATTGCCGAGATGATTAGTGACGATGCCGAGATTAGGAAGTCTCTGCGTGAGACCTTATCCAAGCGTGGAGAGATTGCAACCAAGCTAAAGGAAGCAGAAAATTCCGCAACTTATGAGATGTATGACAACTACAAGTCACCTATCTCTAAGACTCCTGATCACAGGATACTTGCCATCAATCGTGGGGAGAAGGAAGATTGCTTAAAAGTCGACCTTGTCTTAGACGAAAATATTGCACTGGATATCATTAGGAAGAAATATTTGAAGAAAAATAGCCCATATGCTGAGCTCATGGAAGCAACAATCCTTGATGCATACAAGCGCCTCATTTTCCCAAGTGTGGAAAACGAAGTGAGGGGAGAGCTCACCGACAAAGCAAATGAGCAGGCAATCAAGATGTTTGAAGTGAACTTGCGACCGCTTCTCATGCAACCTCCACTCAAAGACAAAGTGATATTAGGTCTAGACCCAGCATACAGGACAGGCTGCAAGATAGCAGTTATAGACAAGAACGGCAGTGTGCTAGACACCACAGTGGTATATCCAACCCCTCCACAAAATAAAATTGCGGATGCGGAAGAGAAAATATCTGCACTTGTCACTAAGGACAAAGTGGACGTCATTAGCATTGGCAATGGCACGGCAACTAAGGAGAGCGAGATATTTGTGGCAAAACTGCTGCCAAAACTCAGCCGACCAGTGAGCTACGCCGTGGTGAACGAAGCTGGTGCTAGTGTGTACTCTGCAAGCAAACTCGGCGCTGCGGAATTCCCAGACTATGACGTGGCACTAAGGTCAGCTGTGAGCATTGCAAGACGTCTGCAGGACCCACTGAGTGAGCTCATTAAAATTGATGTCAAATCGATCGGTGTCGGGCAGTATCAGCACGATATGCCACAGGCAAGGCTCACAAGTGTGCTTGAAGGTGTGGTGGAAGATTGCGTCAATAGTGTAGGCGTGGATCTAAATACCGCAAGCCCAAGTCTACTAAATTATGTGGCTGGACTAAATAGCAGCATCTCAAAAAATATTGTGCAATACCGCGAGGAGCATGGCAAGTTTAAGGATAGACAGGATCTATTAAAAGTATCCAAACTTGGAGATAAAGCCTTCACCCAGTGCGCAGGATTCCTACGTATCAGTGATGGAGATAATATACTGGATAACACCGCTGTGCACCCAGAAAGTTACGACGTGGTAAAACGCTTGCTAAAATACTTCAATATGAAGATGAGCGATATCGGCAGCGGCAATATAGACAAACTCCAAAGCATGGTGAAACTAACCGGCATTGAGAAAGTGGCAAGCACTATCAACGTGGGTGTGCCAACACTTGAGGACATTATCACCGAGCTTAGCAAGCCAGGTAGAGATATCCGTGAGGAGTTGCCAAAACCTGTGCTAAAGAGTGAACTGCTGGATATCAAAGACCTAAGAGAAGGCATGGTGCTAGACGGCGTTGTGAGAAACGTCGTGGACTTTGGTGTATTCGTAGATATTGGCGTGCACCAAGATGGACTCGTCCATATCTCCCAGATATCCAAGGATTATATCAAGCACCCAAGTGAAGTACTAAAAGTCGGTGACCGTGTGAAAGTAAAAGTCATCGGTGTCGACCTGCCAAAACGCCGCATCTCGTTAACTATCAAGGATGCCGAATAATAAGATAAGAATATTCTAATAATTAAAATTATTATTATAAAATAACAAAATAAAAAGGCAATTACAAAGTGTAGTTGCTTTTTTATTATGGAAAAAAGTTATATAGGAATTTATCTTAAACCATTTCAATTTTTGTATATTTACATAATCTCAAACAATAATAAAATTCAAATAAAATTATTGACCTACGCAACTTGCATATCTAATAATATAATTTAATAATATATATTATGGTATATCTAATATTTATAGTGCTTGGGATTATACAGGGTCTGTCGGAATTTTTGCCAATATCGTCCAGCGGTCATCTAGTGATGATGATGCGAATATTTGGAATTGACGAGAATATGATGCCGACTACTGTGCTCCTGCACGTTGGCACACTGCTTGCTGTACTCGTGTATTATAGGCGGGATATTTGGGAGATGCTAAGACTAAAGAATATTCCCTATGTGCTAAAGCTAATAGTTGCGACTATTCCTGCTGTAATTACGGCACTAGTATTTAGAGATAGCCTAGATAGCGTGTTTAGCGGGAAGTATCTGTCACTCGCATTTATGGTTACCGCTATTATGCTACTCATATTGCAATTTAGGAAAAGTAAGGATATTTATTCGACTCCAACCTATCTAGATAGCGTTGTTATGGGAGTGATGCAAAGTGTGGCAATCATCCCAGGCGTGTCACGTAGCGGATCTACTATATTTGGTGGGCGTATGTGCGGACTAGATGCTGAGGGTAGCACAAAATTTGCTTTTCTCATGTCCATCCCTGCAATACTAGGCTCTCTTGTATTTGATGCAGGGGAGATACTAAGCATATCTCCTGCTACTATTCCTGCCACACTTTTGGGATTAGTCACAGCGTTCATATTTGGACTGCTTGCGATAAACATCATGACCAAGCTCACTCGCCGTGGCCACTATCTGCCATTTGTAGTGTATCTAGTAGTTATAGCAATTGTTAATTTGTTTATTTGAGAGTGACACGCCAGTGACCTAAAATAATAAAGGGTATTTATATAATCACTTAGAGGGAATATAATTGGTACGTGAGATTAGCAAAGAGCCTGCTCAATCCCCTCAGGCAACGAAAGTTGCCAGCCCCCCTTACTAAGGGCGGCCTAGAGAAAAGGTTATTTATTAAGTACAATCCCCTCAGTTGGCAAAGCCAACAGCTCCCCGAACTTGTGGGCGCCTTAATGAGGTTAAAAAAGATAATATTTGGATTTGCGGGGCGCCTTATATGGATGAAATTAATAAGATAAATATTTCACTTGTGTGCGCCTTAAAATGAAAAATTAAAATTGTTAGTTCAATGCATGAGTGGGCGCCTTAATAGAAGAAAAAAGAAGACCCTTAATTTGGGGTCTTCTCATTTTATTCAATTTTCATATTCTAAATATAAACTATCTTCCCATCTCGTCTTGTGGAGTGTCGAGAGGCTCGATATCTTGAGATGCATTATTGGTGAGGCGTAGATATTTGTCGGACTGGATGCGGGCCAAGGCTTCGGCTACGATGCTAGTACACGTAGCAGGTGCTTGCTTCTTCTTAGCAGAACTTTTGATGATATCATCCACAATCTCACTCTTTTTGTCTAAGTAGGATGTTTGCTTTTTATTTTCTTTGGTTGATGCTTTCTCCTTAGTATTGGTGCGCTTTGTGCGGCGTCTCTTCGCATCTTCCATGCGGAAATTCTTATCGTTGACTAGCGCGTGGCGTACTTCGCAACCTTTCTTGCAAGTGAGATATGTCACATATCCTGCAAGTGCCGTGGACGAACCAAGGAAAGCAAGTGCTGCGAATATTACAGGGAAACTAAGCTCGGGCATAGTGAATGCTACTACTGTGCAGACTATCCCAAGCGCCATTGCAAGCACTGAGAATAGGCATCCTAGTATATTACTCGTGAAACTACGCACTTCGCGTCTAACTTCTTTCTTAAACAATTTTTCTAAATCGGTATTACTCTTTTTGTTATTTGCCATAATTATTACCTCAATTTAATTGTAACACGATGAGAAAATTTGTCAATACCCAATATTTTTAGTTGTGAAGAGCGATGTGATAAAAAGTGCATATTATAAACATACGCATAAAACTCTATTAGTGGGAAGCATATAGCAATTTTGCATAAAAAAGAGCAGGGTTGCTGCTCTAATTTTAATATTTATCTAGCATAAACTATAATTATCTGTAATTTATATATAATAACTATAATTATTTATAACAAAATATAATAACTTGATAACTACAACTAATTATAATGATAACAATAATTATATATAATTTGACCATTATAACTTAATTTTAACAACTAATTATTATACAGTTTGAATAACATTACTGTTTACGAATAGCGTGTCTAATCATTATAAACTACTATTACTATACACAATTTAATTGTTATTTATAGCGTTTATATAAATATTATTTCTAGTATTTATATAATTATTCTTTTCACTGATTATATAATTATTCTACGCCAATGCCGGCTTCCAACTTCGCTTTCTGGTCAGCAATTTGCAGATTTTCTATCAAAGTATCCATATTGCCATTTAGGAATGAGAGCAAATTGTAGTCGGTGAATCCAATGCGGTGATCGGTGATGCGACCTTGTGGGAAATTGTATGTGCGGATGCGCTCGCTCCTATCGCCCGTGCCAACCTGTGTGCGTCTACGATTAGCGTATTCAGCATCAGCCTCCTGTTGATACTTGTCATAGAGTTTGGACTTAAGTATCTCAAAGGCGCGCTCTCTATTTTGTATCTGACTCCTACCATCTTGGCAGGCCACAACTATTCCTGTAGGTAAGTGTGTGATACGCACAGCTGAGTCAGTCTTATTGATATGTTGTCCACCCGCACCACTTGCCCGATATGTGTCGATCTGGATATCCTTTGGGTCAATCTCCACTTGGATATCTGTGCGCTCAGGAAGCACTGCCACCGTTGCGGTAGATGTGTGGATACGCCCACTCGACTCAGTCTCCGGCACACGTTGTACACGGTGTACACCACTCTCGTACTTTAGCTTTGCGTACGCACCTTTGCCTTTTATGACAAAAGTACACTCCTTTATGCCACCAAGTTCGGTTTCGTTGATATCTGTGATATCCAGCTTCCAACCCATTTTGTCGCAATACATCTGATACATTCTAAGCAAGTCATGCCCAAATAGAGCGCTCTCCTCTCCGCCTGCGCCTGCACGAATCTCCATGATGACGTTCTTGTCATCATTCTCGTCTTTTGGCAGGAGTAATACTTTGATATCCTCATCCATCTGGGCCAATTTTTGCTCAATACTTGCAATCTCGCCCTTGCACATCTCGATCATCTCGGGATCAGTCTCCATGGAGAGTATCTCCTTAGTGCTTGCTAGATCTGACTCCAATTTGGTGTACTTGTCATACGCTTCGCACACATCGGCTATGCTTGATAGTTCCTTCATGTACTCCACATATTTCTTTTGGTCGGATATAATATTTGGGTCAGCGGTGAGTGTCTCCAGCTCTACTTGCCTTGCTTTAATTTTCTTCAATTTCTCTATCATAACCATTCTCCTATGTTAGGATTAATTAGATTTGTGAGTATTACCACGCGTGGATTATTGCCATAGTCATAGACGGTGGATATATCTCTAAATGTATCCTTGAATAACTCTATTACACTATCCTGTATGTCATATCCAATCTCCACTAGCATTACGCCATGTGGGCGCAAGTGTTCTCGCACCTGGTCTTTTAGTATCCTATAATATTTTAGACCATCGACATCACCGTCTAGTGCAAGTATTGGCTCGTGCTGCACCGCGCTATCAAGTGAGGCTATATCCCCACTCTTAATGTATGGAGGATTGCACACGATGACATCGTATTTTGTAAGATCACTTAGCATATCCGATCTTGTGATATGCGGGTCAAGGTGAAGGGACTTTGCATTGCTCTTTGCTACACGCAGTGCCCCACGTGATATATCCGATAGTGTCATGTCGCAATGCTTCTCACATAGGATGCTAAGCCCTACACATCCACTGCCTGTGCAACAATCTAGCACTCGGCTAGTTGGCTCAATGTATTTTAGAGCCTCTTCCACTAGTCTCTCGGTATCGAAACGAGGGATTAGTACATGGCGATTTACCTTAAACTTGTTTTTGTAAAAATAACTGTATCCTAAGGCGTATTGTACAGGGTAGCCCGTGCTAATCTTCTTCGCATATCTAAATATTTTCCTACACGTACTATCCGGCACTTCTGGGTCCAACAAAAAATTTGACACCCCAGCTACTTCCTTTAGTAGATACCTAGATGTCCTGTGGTCTATGCCAAGACTCTTTAACTGTGCTACACATTCCTTTGTCTTCATATTATCCTACAAATAAAAAATTCCCATACTAATATGCGCTACAACACTCTTTGCAACTTATGCAAAAAGTGTACTACATAGTAGTACGGGAATTAATTTTAACTAATCTAAATTGTATTTCTTCTTAAACTTATCCACACGACCTGCGGTGTCGACCAATTTTTGCTTACCAGTATAATATGGATGGCATTTGCCACAAATATCTATCCTCATACGGTCGCCTGCAATGGTTGAACGGGTCTTAAAAGTATTGCCGCAAGCACATACGACTTCCACTTCATGATAATTTGGGTGAATATCTTTCTTCATAATAACCTTCCTTTAAATAGTACAGGGTAGTACTATCAACTTGCTTTTCAATTATACATTACAAAAGTTGGTTAGTCAACATAAATTTGTGAAATATCTAATTAATTAGGAAAAATTACTATAAAAAGTGCAATACTCACTTATCTACTCTATCTAAGAAATAGTTATACGCACCGCCTGCACCAAGGATAATTATGGCGTCATAACCCGAAATCCCTCGGATATATTCATATAGTTGGTCATAACTTGATAGATACATCACGCGGCGATTAGATCTATGAAGTACGTCATAAAGCCTGATGCAGTCACCAAGCTTGTCATACACTTCGCGTGCAGGATAAGTCGGTAGCAGCACGAGATCCCGTGCTCGAGATAGTGTAGTGACAAAGTCACCAAATAGTGTGCGCGTCCTAGAATATGTATGAGGCTCGAATACGAATAGCGGGTGAGTGTAGCGCTCTAGCATACTAGATATGCATAGATCTATTGAGTGAGGGTGGTGCGCGTAGTCACAGATGATTGGGATATTATTGATATGTCCTATCATATCGTCGCGCCGCATTGTGCCGTGGAACGACCTGCATCTATCAATTATTGTGGATAGATCGATCCCATATACTAGTGCTACGGCTATGGCACAAAGACAGTTTTGCACACTATAAGATCCTGGGATAGATAGGCGAATATGTCCTAAATAATTGCCAAAATATTTGATGTCAAAACTATACACGCCACGCACCTGCGTGATATTGAATGCATATATGTCGCACTCAGGGTCTAGCCCAAATCTAATAACCCGTGTGGACTTGTCAAAATTTATTGGGCAATCTTGGTATACAATAGCGTACTTTGCACCCCTTGCAAAAGTGGTGTATGCGTCAAGTATGTCTTCCATATCTTGGTAGCAATCCATGTGTTCGGCCTCAATCGAGGTAATGATCACACACTCGGATGTTAGGGTGGTGAAATTCCTCATATACTCACACGCCTCAGTGATGAAAAATTCACCGTCACTTGCGATTGCATTGCATCCATTATCCTTTAGCCTGCCACCAAGGTGTAGAGAGGGATTGAGTGACCCTAGCAGGTGATGGATAAAAGCCGTGGTAGTGGTCTTGCCATGTGTGCCTGCCACCGAGACTGTGTGAGGATACAATGTGGAAATATACGCTAGAGCCTCCGACCTAGTAAATACAGGTTTATGATACTTCCTAGCATAGATTAATTCGGGATTATCCTCGTGGATGGCGCTATTAATAATAACCGCGTCGCAACGCTTGATATACTCCTCCGATTGCCCCACATACACGTCATATCCATCACCTGCAAGACTATCTATGTATATGCCGTGCGCTCTATCGCTGCCCGTTACAATATGGCCAAATTTTTTAAAAAATCTAGCAAGGGCACTCATGCTCACCCCGCCTATGCCTATGAAGTGAATTTTTGACAAACTATCTATATCGCTCATAGTCTTATATATGCGAAATTCCCTCAAATATTGAATAATCCCAGCATCACTTAGACAAAATGCTATAAAATGTTTGTAATACATCAATCTTTTTTGATAAAATATAGTTGAGTCTAAGGATAATGACAGCAATATTTAGTCAGCCGTAGTACTCAAAGGAGAAACAATGAGTTTAAACATCACAGACATCAGAGTACGATTAGTCAACAAGGAAGAGACCAAAGTCAAGGCACGCGCATCCATCACCATCGATGATTGCTTTGTCGTCCATGACATCCGTGTCTTAGAGGGTACTAGCGGCAACTACATCAAGATGCCAAATCGCAAGACTTCGGATGGCAAGTTCACCGATATTGCACACCCAATTGACACCCAGACCCGTGAGGAATTACAGGCAAAGGTCCTTGCTGCATACGAGAAAGAATTATCCAATCAACAATAATTCATATTGTATAATTATCTTAATATCTAGCAATTATTGTGCAACAGGTTTGCACAAATATTGTTTTTGGGCCTAAATGATCCTAGATGATAAATTGTCTATAATGTATAGATAGATTATCTATAGTAGAAATATATTGATAGAAACTACTTAGTAGGAATATAGGTAAAAATTATCTATATTGTCGGTCTATACTATATAAATATATTTGTCTAACAGGTGCGGTCCATACTCTATGCGAAGAAAAATCCACGAAGTAATATTCGTGGATTTTTTATGTCAATAGATGCTCGTTGTCACTATATCTACTGACCAAATATATCTAGTTACAAACAATCTAAATTAGTAAAATAATTTATAATTTAACAATTTACCTATGAACAATCTAGGTTAGTAGAGTAATTTAATATTTGACAGTTTAGTTACAAACAATAGAATTTAGTAGAGTATTTTAGCATTGGATAAATACATTATTATTTAACACTACTCTAGATACTAACTCCAAATTGCAATCTTATTTAGAGATCTCTGCTTGTTTCTTTGCTTTGTGTTTGAAGTAGAGATTTTTAATCAGTTTGTACACTTCGAATATTGGGATAATGGATATGGATATCCCAAGCACAAATAGCCATTCCATGCCGTTTAGTGGGCCGAGGTTTAGTGCGCTCTGCACCACTGGGATTGGCACGAGGATGAGTAGTAGGGATAGTCCAACGGATGCGAAGCAGGCAAGTATCATCATCTTGTTGCTAAATAGTCCTAGTTTGAATAGACTGATCTCGCTATTTCGTGCATCTAGCACGTGGAATATTTCGACCAGTGCTAGTGCTAGGAATGTTAGAGTGATGACCTCGGTCTGTGGCAAGTGCCACACATCGGCCGATAGGAAGTATACTAGACCAATTAGGATGCTCTGAATGACTGCGCCAACTAATATATTTAATCCGATTACGCCGGAGAAAAGATTTTTCTTTGAAGTATTAGGTGGGCGTTTCATTATATTTGGACTTGGACCTTCCACGCCTAGAGCTAAGGCTGGGAAGCAGTCGGATACGAAGTTATTCCACAGCAACAGGGCAGGGGAGAATAATTCTCTTCCCATGATGCCCACAATGATTCCGAGCAAGATCAATTCGGTCATACATGTTTGCATCAAATATTGCACTATGTTTAGAATATTTTGATATATTGTGCGACCTTCCTTTACTGCACCTGTGATTGTCGCGAAGTTGTCATCAGTGAGGATGATATCCGACACGTCTTTTGTCACATCAGTGCCTGTGATGCCCATGCCTATACTGACATTGGCTGCACGCAGCGACGGAGCGTCATTCACGCCATCACCTGTCATGGCACACACTAAGTTGTGCGCTTGATAAGCCTTCACTATCCTCACCTTGTGCTCCGGACTAACGCGGGCGAATACGTGATAATTAAATATATTATTTATCAAGTCCTCATCGCTCATATTGGATAATTCGGCGCCGGTTATCACACTATCTTCCTTGTTTGCAATTCCTAGTTCCTTAGCGATTGCAAACGCGGTATCTTTGTGGTCACCTGTTATCATGGAGACCATGATACTTGCATCTCTGCACTCCTTGATAGAGGCTTTCACCTCTTCTCTAGGTGGGTCAATCATGCCGGATAATCCAACAAATGTCATATTATGCTCGACGTCGTCAAGGTTGATATCAGCAGGGTCCTTTGATAAGGTCTTTACTGCATACCCTAGAACTCTTAGCGCGTCTTTGCAGAAGTCAAAGTTTATGTCAGTGATATGCATCTTCATCTCCTCAGTTAGAGGGATTACTTTGCTACCAGATAATATCTTATTGCACCTGACAAGGATATTGTCCACTGCACCTTTTGTATGGGCAATGGCCACACCATCCACCATGTTTATGGTGGTCATGAGTTTTCTTTCCGAATCAAAAGGAATCTCGTTGATGCGTGGGAACATCTGGTCAAATGTGGATTTCTCAAAATTTTTCGTTCTAGCGTAGGATACAAGGGCAGTCTCAGTTGGGTCACCAATGTCGTTGATTGTCTCATCGGTGATTGTGCTCTTCGTGTCATTGCACAGTAGCATACAACGGATTAGTATATCGGTCGGGGTGTCATCAGTCTCTCCATTTAGATTGTACACACGCTTTACTGTCATTTTGTTTAGGGTCAGAGTGCCAGTCTTGTCGGAACATATTATCTCGGTGTTGCCGAGAGATTCGATACTAGACAAGCGCCTCACTATTGCACGCTTCTTACTCATACGCTTGACGCCAAGTGCTGTGGTGATTGTGACACTAGCAGGCAAGGCCTCAGGAATTGCCGAGACCGCGATGGATATAGCGACGACAAATGCTTTGATCGGGTCATGGTGATAGGCAAATGTGTATAGCAAGAATATTATCACGCTTATAATAAGCACGGATATTGATATAATCTTAGAGGTCTTATCAATTCGGCGTTGCAAGATTGTGCGCTCAGGTTTGTTCTCACCAAGGGCGGAGGCAATCTTTCCCATCTCGGTATTCTTGCCAGTAGCAACGACCACACCTAGGCCTCGGCCATAAGTAACTACTGTGCCAAGGTATGCCATATTGGTGCGATCACCTAGTGGGAGGTTATCCACATCCAGTGCCCCAGATATTTTATCCACTGGCACACTTTCGCCTGTGATAGCGGATTCCTCTATCTTTATGTGTGCAGACTCAATTATCCTAAGGTCGGCAGGAATGATATTGCCTGCTTCTAGCACCACTATATCTCCTGTCACTAAGTCCTCAGTAGGTATGCGGATAGTCTTTTTGTCTCGAATGACGTAGCAGAAAGGCTTGGTCATATTTTTTAACTTTTCCATATCCGCATCGGCTTTGTTCTCTTGGATGAATCCCACAATTGCGTTGATTGTCACAACGAATAGGATAACGCCTGCATCTATGAAGTCCTCAGAATTTTTCGTGTATATAGCAATGGATAGTGATACAATCGCAGAAATTATGAGGATGATAATTAGTAGGTCCTTGAATTGATAAAGGAATTTCTTCCACTTTGGGGTAGGTTTCACTCCCTCGATAATATTCTTGCCCTGCATGGCAAGTCTATTTTTTGCAGTAGATGATGATAGTCCGTCTCGCGTGGTGTCGAGCTCGGCTAGCACCTCATTTTCGGATAATCTATACATTATTCGTCCTCTCCTGCATCGTCATCGTCATCACTAAATGGGATACTATTAAATTCTATTTCATCAGCTGGAGTGAGAGGCAGAGCATTGACATTCTTTAGCTTTCGCTCAATATTCCTGCTCTTGGCTGCAGCGTCACGGATGGTGTGCCCGATCTCGGATATCTTCTTATTCGTCTTGTCTAGCAAGTCGCCGAATTTCCCAAACTCAGTCTTAATTTTCCCAAGTAATTCCCAAACTTCGCCTGTTCTCTTCTGCACAGCAAGGGTGGTGAAACCTAGTTGCAAGGAATTTATAATTGCGGTAAATGTGGTAGGGCCAGTCACCACTACGTGGTAATCGCGTTGCAATGTCTCGCATAGGGTAGTATTGCTCACCACTTCACAGTATAGGCTCTCGATAGGTAGGAACATTATGCCAAAGTCCGTAGTCTTTGGTGGGTCGATGTATTTATCTCTAATCTGTCCTGCAAATATCTTGATAGATTGCGCAAGTTCGCTCTTTGCTAGTTTCACAGCGTGCGCATCGGCAGCCTCACTAGCCTGCACCAATTTCTCATACGACTCTATTGGGAATTTGCTATCTATTGGCAGATACATGAATGTGTCATCATTCCTTGATGGAATTTTAATTGCAAACTCGACAAAGTCACTGGATCTAGGCTTGATCTTCACATTCTTTTCATATTGGTCAGGGTGCATGAATTCAGATAGGATATTGGATAATTGCACTTCACCCCATGTGCCACGAGTCTTCACATTGGTCAGCACTCGCTTTAGGTCGCCCACGCCGTTTGCAAGGGTCTGCATTTCGCCAAGCCCCTTGTAGACTGACTCTAACCTCTCATTGACTAGGGAGAAGGATTTTGATAGGCGTTCCTCCAGTGTGGAATTTAACTTCTCATCCACCACTTCACGCATCTTCTCCAGTTTCTCACCATTGTCTTTTTCTATATGCGTTAGTCTATCCTCGACACTGCGGCGGATATTCTCTAGTTTTTCCTCATTGATTTTTGTCATATTGTCAATGCGGTTGCCTAGCACGTTATTGATCTCTTCACGTGTGTGGCTAAATTCTTCCTTGATGCTGGACTCGAGCCTGCTGCTGTCCTGTCTAGCACTAGGACGGAACACGATGTACAATTGCACTACGAGTATTAGCACTAGGATAACTATCATGATGATACTAATTGTTTCGGTCATACTTACTTCCTTTGGTGAATCCACCCATAAATTTTTCGTCAAAATGTAACAAGCACCCTATAGGTAGTAGTTTGTTAGCAAAGTAGAGCAGTTTGTACTTAGCACCAATTATGGTCTGCGCTGGTAGATGCTTCTTGTAGGAGAGCCTTAGCAGGCGCTTTGCTATCACACTTGGGTCCATACGCTTGTCGTTCTTTGAGTCAATGCGGCTAGCGGCCACTCTTGGTCGGTCGCCATATCTATCAGTAGTGTCAAAATGTTTCTCGCGGTTTGCGGTGAAATTAGTTCGCACGTCCCCTGGGCATACCGAGCATATCTCTATGCCGCTATCCTTGCACTCTAGTCTCATAGATAGGGATAGCATATTGACAGCTGACTTGCTAGCACAGTAGAGTGAGCGGAAGGGTAGAGGAAATAGTGCGCACGCACTAGCGATATTTATTATCTTGCTACCTGCACTCATATACTTTAGCGCAGCTTGACTGCAAGCAAGCACTCCAAAGAAATTGACGTCAAATATAGCATGAGCGCGCTCTAGTGGAACGAGTTCAGTCACACCACTAAGGCCGTATCCTGCGTTGTTGATAAGTATATCAATCTTTCCATACTTTGCGCCAATTGCGTCCATTGCAGCACTTACCATATCCTGCTTTGTCACATCGCACTCGTAGAAGTTATCTACACCGTCTGGATTATCTAGGGATAGGTGGCAGACGATGTCACCCGCTTTACTAAAAAGTTCCGCTGTAGTCTTGCCGATGCCGCTGGTAGAGCCGGTGATGACCACCACTCGACTAATATTCTTCTTCATAGGACCTCGATATTAATTAGATACTATATAATTAGTAATACTTTATTAATATATTAGCACAGGCGGGGGAATTTAGTAAAAACAATTTGGGGCACAAATATGAATTTTGGTATACATTGCACCAAAAATTTATTTTATTCATAGCATGAAGTGTATAAGGTGTATAAATTTTTATACATTTTATACACTCTCCCGTTCCCAATCTAAGTGATTGTTTTGAATAACTCCTGTATTTAGGAGGAGAATCCTGCACAAATTCGGTGCGGGATTCTTTATTTTTATTCATAAAGTATTTATGCATGGATGCATAAATATAAATTATCCACTTATCCACAATGCATGAATTATAAATTTCTGTGAATAAAATGCACAAAGTGTATTTTTTTGCATAAAAATGAATATTTTGACCCCTTATCCTCAAAAGTTATCCACTTATCCACAATTTTTGGCACAGTTGTCCACAATTGTTGTTCCAAAAGTGTTCTATAATTTATGAGAAGTGCCCAAATATTTGTGGAAATCTTATAGTTATCCACCGAGGGTTTGGCACAAATTGTCCAGAATTCGCACCGTGTATAATATGCAGCTATGTGACTAGACTTTTTTAATTTGGGTCTTGACAATATTTTATTTTGTTTTATAATACTACTATAGGAGTGAATTTTATGGATACGAAAGAGTGTGAAGCAAGAGAATTAGACCAAAAATTTTGGACTATGTACAAGAATCTTGATGGGCTTTGTGCTATTGTGAAGCATATGAAGGATAGAGTGAGAGTGTACAAGGATAGTATGGATAGCATTTGTGAGAGTCCTGAATATCTAGATAAGTTAGAGAATCTCACATTTGCGAGAGAGTTTTACAAACTTATTAAGAATTTTGAGGACAATGTAGAGCCAATGGATGAGGCTATCGGCAAATATAGGGAAGTATTAGTCGAGGCTGAGAATGCAGGGCAGTATCTTCCTATCAAGCTGGGCGCTAGAGGCGCATCTGTTGATTCGAAGTTTACTAGTCTTATGATGAGCCTGTATGCTATTGAGGAGAAGGCAAACGCCAATCCAACTCTTGCATCAATCGCTCAATCTATGCCATTTGGCGGTACATATACAGGAACTGATGCTCTAGATAACCTAGATGTGTCAAGGAAATAGAGTACTGTATCTTGATATTTGATGCACTGATAGGATATAGTTGTATCTTGATATAGGATAGAAAAAGTTTATCTTAGTATTAGATGTATAAGCAGTAGTTAAAGGACTCACCATTAGGTGGGTCTTTTTTGTGTAGCATGTCACTTTTCTGGGTTAATAATATAATGTGATGATATTATTTTTAAAAGGAATAAAGTTAGTAGCCAGATGGAAAAAAAGCCCGCTCAATGTGGCACGCCACTTTCCTAAATGTAAATTATGTGTACTTATGTAACTATGTGGTGGGAATATAGTTGGAATATAAGATGGGAATGTATGCCCGCTCAATCCCCTCAGGTGGCACGCCACTTTTCTGGGGTAGATTATTTTAATTTAACTAATTATTATATTTTTATTATTTTTGTTTAGCTAACCTATATAGATAGAGAGTACATGAGTTGGTAGCAAGAGAGAAAAAGCCGGCTCAATCCCCTCAGGCAACGAAAGTTGCCAGCCCCCCTTACTAAGGGCGGCCTTTAATGAGGTAGAAGTGAATAGTAAAAAGTAAGAGGATTGCATATATTTAGAGGGTAGAGGAGTTGGAACATAAGATAGTAAAAAGGCACGCTCAATCCCCTCAGATTGCATACGCAATCAGCTCCCCCTACTACGGGGCGCCTAAATGAGGTTATTATTTAGAGATAAAAGTTATATCCACATAAAATATATAAAAGTTAAATTGAAACTCTTTTAGTCATTACTAATTACAATATTTTTTGATTAGTTCTTTTGACCTAATTTTTATTTATATTCAACCGCTTAGAGGCGCCCCGTAGTAGGGGGAGCTGGCGATGTTTATCACCGACTGAGGGGATTGAGCCGGCTTACGGACCTACTTAGGTTCATGCTTATGACCCACTAAAAAAGTGATATAAATATGAAATATTAGAATTAAGAAATATTAACATAAAAGATAAAAATAAATTATTAATACAAGATATATTAATTATAACTGGGAAAGTGGCGTGCCACATTGAGCCGGCTTACGGACCTACTTAGGTTCACGCTCATGACCCACTTAATACTTTTATGTTTGCTCGGTTTACAAAAGCAGTTACACCTATCCCGAAAAATTACATCTTGACAAAAAATTTATTTGTTATACAATAAGGATGAGGGGAAAATATGAGAAACAAAAGTGAAGAGATCATAAAGGAAATTGAAGAGGAGAAGAAGATAAAACTCGAGTCAGATATTACGCTTTGTACAGATGATTTGCCAGACTATGAGTTGCATGAATCAATGTACAATGCGATAAGGCGTGGTTATCAGGCAGTGGGTATAATCAATAGATATTTTGCAGGTCTGGGGCTAGCACCACTAGAGCATACAGAGGAGATAGAGAAGGCTTGTGATAAATACTTCAAGCAATATTGGCCGCTAATTTCTGCTCGTAGTCATATGTATAAATATATAGAGCACGCAAGGGAACGTGGACATTGCAACAAGGCTATTCTATCCATGCTTGCAAATCGTTATCGAAAGGCATCTAGGAGATTGACAAAGCTAGAAAATATTGCAGCTGAGGCATCTGACAAGGAAGAGCTAATTGTTGAGATGATTTGTCAAGAGCTCCACTTGATTGAGCCATATGGCAAGTTCAAAGAGGCAATGGAAGCTATGCTAGAGGAATATCTCGCTGATCAAAAGAAAGAAACTTCACGCGATTAGTCTTATCACGTAATTGATAAAGAAATCTTATTTGACTAATATACAATTTGCCACTACTCATTTCTTGCATATTAGAATATAGGCAGCAATAGTATTAGGATATAGTAGATAATTACATATAACATAAGATTAAAAGTTTCAAAATATTTGCTAAATATTACATAAAAATGAGTACCAGGAAGTACTCATTTTTTATCTTAATTATAGTCACGTGTTTTTTTGCACAAAATATTGAGGCATTAAACTATAATACAATTTACACATTTTGTGCGCTGAAACTCATATAACTCTCGATTGTTTTGTACTAAATCTATAAGCTAATCTATGCAATTTGTGCATTGTATTTAGTGTTGATTGCCTCCAAATATTCCTCATATGTCACGCCAAATTCCATATTTGTGGAGCATGACCATGCAATATCATTAAACAATATACTTGGGCTCACAGTTTTTGTCTCAAAATACACTGTGCAAGTTGTATCCCAGAAATAGAATATTCCCCAACCAAAGGATACCACTTCTTTTGGAATGAAGATGTATTTCTGATGAACGTAGAAGTTATTTAGTGCTAAGTTGTAAATTCCTGTCACAGTCTCAGGGATAGAGTATGGCTTTTTGCGAGCAGATGGCACGCAGATTAGAGTCTTCATATCCTTGGAATACATCACGCCATCCACACTGCAATAATATGGATTGTCTGGGTCAACGATTATCTGCTCCACTTCGGTGTAATAGAGACCTTGGGCGATAAATTCTACATCAGCATCGATATATAGTGTGTCAGTGTTGTGTTCTGGTCCGTAACAGTAGTATTCATCCATCTCATCACAAATAGTCCTGCCACCACGATTTAATGCATTTTCGAAGTCTTCTTCGTCGGCCTCAGTGTAATTATAATATATATGCAATCTACGCGTATTATCTCTAAAGGAAGAAGTAACGAACAATTCGTCAGTCCAACCATCCTTCATGCTATCTGCTTCGAAGAATAATCCTATGTGTCCAGTGCCAGTTGCGAAATTGTAACAAATGTATTCTACGCTCTCTGGGATATAATATTTTGTAGGGGAATTTAATAAACTTAATTTAGCAATTCCTACTATTCCTTCTGGTATGTGTAAAGCCTTTGGAGTTAATGCAAATTTACTATATAAGATCCAATTATCCACGATATAGAATGAGTCTTGATTTATCCCATAAAATTCAGCGCGATTAAATATTCCGTATGCGCCAATATATGTGACACTGGATGGGATCTGAGGTGTATGAGACAGGCCCTCTATCCCATAGTCGCCGATGAATTCCAGTCCATCGTTTAACTCTATATCTGGCACATATAGAGCATGATCTTCAATCACTCTAACTGTGCTTGGGAGTATCAATTTTTCATAATAAAAGTCACCACATACAAGGGCTTGTGAGGCAATGGTTTCTATTCCCTCAGGGAGGGTGTAAGAGCCTCCAAATGTCTCGTGTCTTAATTCGTCATTCGTCCAGTCAAAATCTTCTGGGACGTATCTATCGTCTACGAATTTCAAAAGGGTGTGAGATTTCTTAGCGATATAGCATGGGCCGTCTTTTTCTATTTCATCACCAAGTATTGCACTGATTGGCACTTCGTTGATGAAGGCTAGGTGATTAATATAGTAGAATAACCCTGGGCGGAAATAGTCCTCTGTGTAATTAGCGAAATTTTCACCATGGTCTTTCCTTGCGTTGTAGAATTGATAACATTCCTCGAGGTTTTTCCTAAGAGCCACTAATTCCTGCATGGATATGTCATTGTAAAATTCCACACACACTAGTTCATCATTGTAGGTGATGCAGGAGTAGACGTTGTCAGGATTGATTAGATATTTGCTAAGTACTTCATTTGCATCTTCGTGGCAGTAATATGAGAAAGTGATACCCGGTTCGGAGTAATCATCCTCAGGTTGTTCTAGGTCATCGAGTGTGTCATTCCCGTCGTCACCCTCGTTTGGGTCAGTCTCAGGATTGCCATCGGGATTCTCCTCACCCTCCTCAGTATTTTCCTCAGGATTAGTCGGATTCTCTTCACTTGGATTATTCTCCTCAGGATTTGATGATGTCTCCTCACTTGGGGTGTTTTCCTCCTCTGTAGAGTCATTACTTGGCTCACCATCTTCACCTAGAGCATTTGCTGCAAGTATAGTGTTCGTCTCATTGCCATAGAATTGCTCTAATATAGATTTCTTATCACTATATATGTTGTGAAAACTTGTGCTCGTGACTGGTGGTGGGTCACCACTTGGGTCTTTTGGTGGAGTATTAGGTTTGTCTCCACATGCAACCAAAGTAAAAATTGGCAGCAAAAATGCCACCATTGCTACTATTAATGTATACCATTTCTTCTTCATACCTACATTGTATCTATATTAAGTTACTTTGTCAATAAATATATAAATTCTGAGTAGGGTATAAAGTGACATGGAATAATTCGTGGGTTGATAATATAGTATACTGATATTATTTTTAGTGGGTGTGAAGTTGGTAGCAAAGTTGGATGAAGAGCCCGCTCAATCCCCTCAGCCACCTAATCGGTGGCAGCTCCCCCTACTACGGGGCGCCTAAATAAGGTTAAAATAAATAGGGAAAAATTAATTACTTAATAAAAAATATAATTACAACAAATTCTTATCATTCTCTTATAAGGTCAATGATACAAAAATTAAATTGATTATTGTTTATTTCATTTTTATATTTAATATAACGACCTCATAAAGGCTACCTTTTAGTAAGGGGAGCTGGCGGTGTTTATCACCGACTGAGGGGATTGAGCCGACTTACGGGCTTACTTAGGTTCACGCTCATGACCTGCTAAATAATAAAATAAATAAAGGATGAAATATTAGAATAACAAATATTAACATAAAAGATAAAAATAAATTATTAATACAAGATGTTACTGATTATAACGAGGAAAGTGGCTGACGCCGGATTGGGGGTATCTTTTAATTCACGTATACTGACTATATATAAAGTTTTCTTATAGTCTAGGACCGTGACATGTCACCTACTGCTCATCGTTTGTGGTGAAGTCCTCGGGCATATCAAGTGCGCCTTCTACGACTAGACCATCTTGTGGTTGGTAGGTATCATGGCGAAGTAGGGTGGACTTGGTAAGTGTATCACCCTCGTAGCGGTCGAGATAACTTTTCACTTCATAACCATCCTTAGCATAAGCTATGCGGTAACGCTCACCTTTGTAGAGGACGTGTGAGGAATAATTTTGGTTGGTATCTAATATCACCTTGTCATTTGCAGGGATAGTGCGGACCACTTCACTGCGAGTTTTGTAGGAAACTCCGTCAAGGTCGGCGCTGTATAGGTCGACATACACGTTGTCTGAATCGTGGTAAGTGTGGATGATTAGCGGGCTATCACTATTATTGTAGAAACACATATCAGAAATACCCTCAGCGACCATCGCATCAAGACCTAGTGGTACATAATGTACGGGTAGGGTGTGGCGCTGCACATCAGTTACATCGCGACCGGCAAGTAGTAGGGCATTGTATAGAGTGGTGCTTGCTTGGCAAATCCCACCACCTACGCCCTCGGTGAATTTTCCTTGCAGGATGATGGTGGCCACTTTGTAGCCATTTTCCTTAGTATGCGGACCAGTGACGCTATTGAATGAAACATTTTCATGTGGCAAAACTACCATTCCGTCGAATTTGGATAGCGCGAGATTCACATTGTATTTCCTATTACCCGTGCTGTCGGATACGGATGTGGAAAACGATGCAATTTTGTTCATCGCACCAGCTATATCGCTGGAGTCAATCTGGGCTGGAAGATCCATCATTGGCAAGTCAATATCTATCCTATTTGATGACTGGTACTGGCTATTTATGCTAGAATATAGGGCATCGCGGTCCACTGTAGTGCCGACTTGCGCATCAAAAATTATGTATCCAGAGTCGACATTGGTATCAAACTCCACACGGGCATTGACCGGCTCTACTGTGACGTCACTTATGATCTCATCTAGTGTGTCAGATAGCCCTACGAATAAGTAATCGAAATTCACTACGAGGTCGCCGTCATTGGCGTTTGTCACAAAATCTCTAGACTCCTCGAAGTCACTGGCTAGAATTTCTCGCCTCTGCGCTTCGTCGATGATAGTGTAGATATCTGAATTTATCTCGTAATCCGAGCCCTTTATCTGCCAGGTGCGATCATCGTGATGTAACACAATTTCTAAGTTCTCCGCCTGCTCGTTAAATCTCTGTGCTAGCGTCTCGATAGCTGTCGTGCGGTCCACACCACTCACGTTCACGCCGTTAATTTTTACCGAATTATCCCTCTCTACATCGGTGGAATCAAGGATAATATTCCCACCAATTGCAAGGAATAGCAGTAGCGTCACTAGCGCCACTATCCAGATTGTTATAGACTTTCTCTTACCTCTTTCCATAATACCCTCTAAAATTACATTTATTATGTGTAAATGAGAACTATTTATGTAAAGGATTGAGATAGGATTGTGTGGCACTTATGTGCTCAAATGAAGATAAAACCTCATAAGGCTCCCTTTTAGTAAGGGGAGCTGGCGGTGTTTATCACCGCCTGAGGGGATTGAGGCGGCTTACGTACCCACTTAGGTTCGCGCTCATGACCCACTAAATAATTAGGATAAAAATAGAATTACAGCATCAACACAAGATACAATTGATTAGAACTGGGAAAGTAGTGTACTGCACTCTACAATTGTTGTTTTATATGTATTTTAGATAAAATTAGTAAAATTTACCAAAATTTGAAAGTTTTTTATTTTTATGTTGACTTTTCTGGGGGGGGGGGTGATATATTTTAGGTAAGTATAGCATGATACGCTAAAAGAAAAGTATAAGTAATGGGAGGAAGAGATATGGATGAAAATGTCCTAAAAGTATCACCAGATATTGCAGTAAAGAGGCTATCAAAATACAGTGATCTTGCAGAGAATTACAAGGAGATAAAGTTAAAGAGACTGTATAATGAAATGTTACTTGCACAAAAACGCAGAAGGACCGAAACAATTGATACTGTAGAAAGTAAAATCAAAAGTAAAAATTACGATAAAATAGCACGAACGGATGCTGTTGTTTTATTAAGTGAGGGGATGACAGAATTTATGAATGACAACCCGCTCATTGACAGATGGGGTATGCCACCTTCGACTGAAGATATTATTAATTTAACAATTACATTGGAACAAGCTAAATTGAATGAATCTACAAAGAAACTTATTAATCATAATGTTGCCGCAGCATTTAGCAAGAAAAGTATCGGTAAAGAACGTAGTAAAAAAGCTAATGAAGAAATAGATGAAATCATCGAGTTACATGATCCGGAGATCGTAAGCCAAGCAATTAGGAATTTACTGCAACGCCACAGTGATGGTAATGCGTTGCATGTGCTAGATAAATTCTCACATGATAGGTCTATATTACATCCTTCAAATGCTACTCGTGCACTCACTCTTGGGATGATGGGTTTAATTCCTATTCCTACTGTTGTGTCACTATTATGGCCAGATCTTGGTAGAGAGGCTGTAAATTTTTTCATTTCAGCTTTTGGTTTGGTTGCAATAACTTCAATCGTAATGTATTTGATATCTTCGGGTATAGATGTTGTTAGAAATATAAAAAACAATAAAAAACATAATGAACTTAAAGATGAAGCATTCGAGGTAGTCTTTGATCAAATAAAAGCTGAAGTAGAGAAACTTGAAGCACAGCGCGATGGAAAGGTTGAGAGTGAGAGAGAATAGAGGAGAGAATAAAAATGGAAATAAATGATGTAATCAAGACAAAAGAAGGCAACTACTATACTGTGCAACGTACAGCAAAGTTAGGACCAAAGAATCTAGAATACTTAGTGCTTTATGATATAAAGACCATGGACCTAGAGATGGCGTATGTCGAAAATAACAAAGTCCACTTCCTAACGGATCAGAAAGAGATTATGAGAATAGCTGAGGAGTTTGACAAACTGGGCGAAGGTAACGGGAAGGAATAAGGATAGAGTAGTAGAGAAATAAAACAACATAAAATAAATATAACAATAGATAATAGCTAATTTAAAACAACAGATAATAATTGATTATAAATAAAAAAGAGCTCTCGAATATGAGAGTTCTTTTTATACCTTCTTATTCATGGCGCGGATGACGGCGGGGACAGAAGGGTAATGCCCGGCGCGGACTAGAGCATCGACTAAGACGCAGTCTCGCATATACTCTAGGTCGTCTAGGATATCTTGTTCGGTCTTTGCGTCATAGAGATCTCGCTTGATATCCTCTGAGTGTATTATGACATAACTTGCTTGCAGTTTGCCCACTTGCTCGATAGTTGTGCCAAATTTTCCGATAATCTCGTTGATAAGTCCTATTGCTTGGTCGACATCAAAATTTTGCTCCACTTGGTCTATCCTACTAAAGTAATATTCGTGGATGGCACAGAGTCGCAGGTTGTGGACCTTGAAATAATTTGCATGAAAGAACTCACTCATGGTTCACTCGCTTCATTGACATACTACATCCACAGTAGTCCTGTCGATACACATTGTATTTTTTGCACAGCTCAATGGACCTAAGATATCCATTATTCTTCTTAAAATCACTGTAGAGATATTTTATCCCATACTTATCTTGTAAGCTGTAGCCAATCTCGTTGATCCACTTGCTATTCTTGTGTGGGCTGATGGATAGAGTAGTGGTGAAGTAATCGAAATGGTGATCACGCGCATATTTTGCCGCCTCATCCATCCTAAGTGACATACAATCGTAGCACCTAAGACTTCCCTCGGGGTCATCTATGTGGTCCCGTATTGCCGCATAATATTTCTCAGTCTCATATGTGCCATAGACTATAGGCAGATTGTACATCTTGGAATTTAGGTTTGTTAGTTCCTCCGCTCGCTTGTCGTACTCAGCCTTAGGGTAAATATTTGGATTGTAATAGTATAGGGTGATATCAAAATACTTATTTAGATATTCCATACAATAACTACTACACGGCCCGCAACACACATGCAGTAGGAGGGTTGGCTTATGGCTCGTATCTATACTATCCAGGAATGCTTGAAATTCGAATTTGTCCATACAATAATATTACCTCACATTGCATAAATTTTCAAGTGTTTGATAGGTACTAACTAATAATTAAAATAATATTGTCACCATATATATACTATTTGACAAAAAGTGAATTGATAGTGTCACAATGCACAAGCAGTGTGTATATACCATCTGCCATCTTGCAAATATAGATGGATATTGTTGCTCCCGATTCTCACCGAATATCTCGTGCCTATGCCACCTAGGATTAAGTCAGGACATTTCTTCACTTCCAAAATTTTGTCTATCATATGGCTTGACCCGTCAGATAAGCGAATCTTGATAGGATTGAGTTTTCCCTGAGTGTCAAAGAATGCTATGACGTCGACGTACTCTTTCCTCGTCATGATCTATCCCTCCTATATCCCACGGGGTGGATGGAGTGTTTCTCGTCATCCGGGGTGGCGTCGGATATATCGCAAGTGCGGGTGTCTGCGTGATATATGGACTGCGGGCCAAACTTATCGCGAATGGAATTTACCACACTGTCCAGTTTCTGCAATTTGATAATCTTATCCATATCTGTGAATAGGCTATACTGCACAGGGTCGGAGTCAGGAACTAGATCGCACGCACGTAGTCCCAGTGCACGAATTGGCGGGAATGAGGGATAATTGTGGCAAAATAGGTCGTAGGCCGCATGAGTTAATTCCGACACACTATTTGTAGGGCGGACGAGCCTAGTGTGGTGTTCGGCAGTATTTAGGTCCTTGTCCTTTACTGATATAGCGATACCTTTGCACCTAAAGTGGTGGTCACTCATCCTCTTTGACACGCTATGTGCAAGTGTGGTGAATGTAGCAAGAATCTCATCTAGTTTCTCTAGGTCATGTGGGAGAGTCACGGAATTTCCGATGCTCTTGATATCCTCTTTGTCGTATATGCTATGCACCGGGCTAGAATCTTCCCCGCGCGCAAAGGACTGTATCATAAGGCCGTTCTTGCCAAGAATGCTCTTTAGTAGTCCTGTATCGCATTTTGCAAGGTCGCCTATGGTATTTATGTTAAATTTTAATAATTTTTCCGCCGTCGCATGACCCACATATAGTAGGTCGCTAACCGGCAGTGGCCAGATGATGTCTTTAAAATTTTTGTCCGTTATGACGGTCACGGCATTTGGCTTCTTTAGGTCACTGGCGAGTTTCGCAAAAACTTTGTTAAATGACACACCCACGCTCACAGTGAGACCGATCTCGTCAAACACGCGCAGGCGTATCTCGTCTGCAATAGCATATGCTTCGTCAAAATTTTTTGCCCGGTGGGATATATCTATCCACGCCTCGTCTATCCCGAAGCTCTCCATCTGGTCGGAATATTCCTTGTAGATATCCTTTACCATATGGGATATACGCAAATATTTCTCAAAATCTGCCTTGACGCACACGAGTTCCCCTTCACATTTGTTGCGCGCTTCATATATGGTGTCGCCGGTCTTAATATTGTATTTCTTTGCGATATAATTCTTCGCTAGGACTATGCCGTGACGCTTTTCCGCATCACCTACCACGACTACGGCTTTGTTCCTAATAGAGGGATTGTATAGACATTCGCAACTAGCGTAGAAATTATTTAGGTCACTGTGCAAAATGTATCTCATACTCCCTCCTATAAAACATTTGTTCTATAACATTATATCACCCGAGGTAAGGTTTGTAAAGCATAAAGTGGTTGGAAAAATATGTAATTCCTAAAAACATTTTTGCCTCGGTTAGCGTAAATATTATTATGAGAAAAATTAGTGTGTGTATGATAGTGCGAAATGAGGAAAATGTCCTCGAGCGCGCCCTACTTGGGGTAAAGGATTTTGCTGATGAGATAGTGATAGTGGATACTGGCAGTACAGATAATACTATGGATATTGCAAGGAAATATACCGATAGAGTGTATACCTTTAATTGGTGCGACGATTTTAGCAAAGCGCGAAACTATGCAATTAGTCTATGCTCTATGGAATATTTCATGTGGCTTGATGCTGACGACGTAGTGCCGGATAGTACAGGGGAGGCTATACGTGAATTGCTATCAAGTGACAGGCAATTTGACTGCGTGATGATGCCATATAATATCCAGTTTGATAGCGCCGGCAACCCAACATTTAGTTACTATAGGGAGAGAATTTGTAGGAATGATGAGAGATTTAGATTCGTTGGTGCAGTGCATGAGTGCATCACACCAAGCGGGAATATTATCTTCCTAGATCATCCCATCGAGCACAGGAAGATAGGTGAGGGTGACCCAGATAGGAATATTAAGATATACGAGAATTTGAGAAAGAGTAAGAAACATTTCTCCGCACGAGAAAACTTCTACTACGCGAATGAACTATTTTATCATAGTAGATACGATGAGGCGCTAAAATATTACACCAAAGTGTTGGACGATAAGGATAGTTATGTGGAGAACAAAATATCCTCTTGTTACAATATCTCAAAGATATATAGCTTGAAGGGAGATGCTGCTAAGTGCCGCGAAGCTCTAGCTTATAGTTTTAGCCTAGACACACCACGAGGGGAGGGTGTGTGCCTAATGGGTGATACGTATTTTGATAGGCGAGACTACTCGCGTGCCATATATTGGTATAGCGTGGGGCTAATCACCAAATGTGACACCCACACCGGCGCCTTCCACAATATGGATTACGACCAGTATATCCCAGCATTTATGCTAGGGATGTGCTATTACTATATTGGAGATTTCAAGCGTGCATACGAGTACAATCACTTGGCCGTTCTAGCCAAACCATACGACCCCGCCGCCCTAGATAATGAGAAACTCTATCACTCCAAGATGCAATAAAAAAGAAGAGTTAATACTCTTCTAATTTACTTTTTGTGGCACGCCACTCTCCTTGATTATAATAAATTTTCTTGTGTTAATAATTTATTTTTATCTTTTATGTTAATAGTTAATACTATATCTTCATTTTAATTAATTTTAACCTATATAAATATGAAATTATACAAGTGGGTCATGAGCGCGAACCTAAGAAAGCACGTAAGTCGGCTCAATCCCCTCAGGCGGAAGTCTCCGCCAGCTCCCCTTACTAAAGGGAGCCTTTATGAGGTCGTCATATTAAATATAAAAATGAAAGAAACAATAATAAATCTAATTTTTTATCATCTGCTGATTAAAAGACAAATATATATCGGTTAAAATTATATTTATATTTATATTTGTATATCTTTATCCTATCTGCTTATAACCTCATTTAGGCGCCCCGTAGTAGGGGGAGCTGATTGCGTATGCAATCTGAGGGGATTGAGCAAGCTTTTATCTTTCTTGCTATCAACTCGATACCCTCTAATAATTATATCATTATAATTTATTTTAACCTATGACAGTGTTTTGCCCCATATGTCTGCAAGATTAGTTAGTCTTAGGACATAGCTTATGCAGGAAAGGGTTTTGACCCCTAGAATAACAGGTTAATATCCGTACAGATAAATAAACACAGCGCAAGGCTAATCGCGGTGACAGTTATCATGACAGAGAAGAAACTAATCACTTTGCGATTGAGCAACAACTGGAATATCATGGCACTTGTAGAGAGTATTATAAATAGTATTGGAAGAATGTATCCAATAAATATAATTGCAATGCCGAGCGCAAGATTGCTATTAGCATATGTAGATAATTCCGGCACAAAGGCAAGTATGACGCTGCATATGATAGCAAGCACGCCGTATATTATAGACATTTTGCCAAAACGTGTGGAAGATACTCTATTATCCGCATCGGCCTTTAGTTTCTTGTAAGTCCTAAGATGTCCAGACACAGATATATCCCGTGTCATATTTTTTAAATTCATTTTGCCCATGACTAATTATAACACACAAGATAAGGATAATTCAATATGTAATTTTTGGGCTTTTAAAAAATTCTGAAATATAAAAAATAGGATATTGTAAAATGTAAAAAGTTGTGCTAAAATACAGTAAGGACAAAGACTATGAGATTAAAAGAGATTTTTGATTTGTACACTTTATCCGCTGCAGATTTGTTGAGTTATAATTTCAAGTTAGAGAAAATGCGCATTGTCAAGATAGCAAGAGCAAAGCGCGTGATGTACAAATGCATAAGACATGATAAAGATAAGAATGATATGAGCATCAAAGATGTGATTGACAAGAACACCGACCTATCACTGAACTTATCCGAGGATCAGATTGAGTCACTATCTGAGTTCCTCAGGACGACAACTGATGGGAGGCTAGTCAATTGCTTTTACATCAAAAAACCTGTTGGCAGTAGGGACAACACCGAGTACTTCACCGCTACAGGCAAGTACAATTCTGATGCACTCAGTGCAATGCCAAGTGATTGGATCCGCGGCATGGGCCACATCACACAAAATTTGAATGACACACACACCATGTATACCGAAGATGTGGGAGATAATTGGAGAGAGTAAAGCACACCCTATCCACTAATTGGAGAGAGAGTAAACCTCTCTTTTTTATTGATAGGTGGCAGATGTGTATTAGCGTGATAAATTAATTATTGCGTAAATATATATTCCTAAAAATAATATTGAGTAACTATATATGAATCTCTAAAGATAACATTATTTTAGAGAAAAAAAAAGAGAAGGCATTAAATGCTTTCTCTTTCTTTATATTATTCAGTACGCAAAGCTTCCACTGGGTCTTTCCTGCTTGCGATATACGATGGGATGAGACCGGATATGATGGTAAGCACCGTGCTGATTGCAACGAGAATAACTGCGCTGATGATTGATAGATTTGCAAGATTGCCGATGCTTGGCAGCAAGCTTGATAGCAATAGATTGATAGGAATAGTGAGGATGTATGTGACTACCACTCCGATGAGTCCGGCGGTGAGGCCGATGATGAATGTCTCAGCATTGAAGACTCTAGAGATATCCTTCTTCCTAGCACCAATACTTCTTAGCACTCCAATCTCACGAGTACGTTCTATCACGGACACATATGTGATGATGCTGATCATGATGCTTGACACCACAAGGGAGATGGAAGTAAATGCGATTAGCACATAACTAATAGCATCTATCATGGTGGATAGGGTATCTGCCATTATCTGCATAATATCGTTATAATATATCTTGTTTGCTTCCTCTTGAGTAGCGTTGTATTCATCAAGTATTTGCTTGATGCGAGCTTTGCATTCGAAGTCTTTTGCATAGATATCTATCTCGTTTGGCACAGTGTATCCACCGAGTGCGCGAAGCAATTTATTTGCATTTTCTTCACTCAGAGTACTATCCATTGTAGTAGAGCCTTGCCCTAGGAAAGGATTGGTCAAGCGTGTTGCTGGGTCTTTTAGGAATGAGACTATCTCGGAGTCAATATTCTTCTCTACTAGATAATCATATAGAGCATTTGTGTAGCATAGCCCAGAGGAGTACATAGGAGTCTGCGTAGTCTCCTTGGCACGCATTACGCCACAAATTTTTAGATCTACTATATCAGGATCGAGGCCGTTTGGATCAAGTGTTCCCATCTGGAGGCTGGTTGCAAATTTGTCACCCACTTTACTGTACTTCTGGTCATTTGGGACTAATAGATATGAGAAATCTTGTAGTTTATCAAAATCTAATTCCTTGGTCTCGGTGTCGTTGATGCCTAGCATTCCAAGGGATTTTAGCGTGATATCACTAATCTGATTGTACCTATCCACGATTAACACTAGGTCGGATGCTTTTGTTGGATAATTGCCATATATCACATCATATTGGCTCTCGACGAATTCACGATTGACGGATAGCCTACTAAGGAGCGACATATCCATCACTTCACTCATCATGCCACCGCTCTCGCTAGACACAACTTCGGATTGTAGTGGGGTATAGTAAGTGCTCTCCCCAAAAGTGTGCCCTACATAGAAGTTACTCTCAAGGTTCACACCCGTGCTGTATACAATGTCGTTGTATAGGTCGGGATTAATAGGCTTTATCACATTATCGACATATTCTTGGGTGATAGTGGATTGGTGAAACATTTGGCTCATGCGCGAGGTGATGTCGTTGACGAAAACTTTTTGTTCATCCGTGTATTGCTCACGCTCGTTGCCCGATTGCAACATATTCACAATACTCTCGGTATCGAGCGCATTCTCACTAATTGTCATAGGGTAGGATGACAGGGTGTCTGCCTGCATCTTGTCTATATACATATCGAATCCATTAGCAAGGGCTAGGACTAGTGCAATGCCGATGATTCCTATCGAGCCTGCGATAGATGTGAGTATAGTGCGACCTTTTTTGGCAAGTAAGTTCCTAAAACTAAGACTAAGTGCTGTGAACATAGACATTGATGTCTTAGTGCGTTTTTTCTTAAGTTTAGTAGTATCTTTCTTTGAAGTATCGCAAGTAAAGATATTTTCTTCTTTTGGTTTTTTCTTCTTAGATTTTGACTCATCATATGGGTGAGAATCATCTACGATTTCGCCGTCAAGCAGTTTTATGATCCTATTAGAATATTTTGTAGCAAGGTCAGGATTGTGGGTCACCATGATGACCAGACGTTCCTTGGAAATATCCTTTATCAGGTCCAATATCTGCACACTTGTTGCTGTGTCGAGTGCGCCGGTTGGCTCATCCGCTAGCAATATCTCTGGGTCATTGACGATGGCACGTGCAATTGCCACACGTTGCATCTGCCCACCAGATAATTGATTTGGGCGTTTATTGATCTCTTTGCCTAGTCCCACACGCTCCAATGCTTGTATTGCCTTGGCCTTGCGCTCTTTCCTGGACATTCCGCTGATGGTGAGGGCGAGTTCCACATTCTTTGCCACACTTTGGTGCGGGATGAGATTGTAAGACTGGAAGACAAAGCCTACACTGTGATTGCGATAACTATCCCAATCACGGTCCTTAAATTCCTTGGTGCTAGTGCCTTTTATGCTCATATCTCCACTAGTGTAGTGGTCTAGCCCACCTATGATATTTAGTAGAGTAGTCTTGCCGCAACCGCTAGGGCCAAGGATAGATACGAATTCGTTCTCGCGAAAATCTACCGAGATACCTTTTAGCGCGGTGACAGAAAAATCTGATGATTTATATTCTTTTACTATATTCCTTAAACTAAGCATATCGCATCATCTCCTATCACATTGTATATTACAAAAATTGTACACAATTGTCAATATTTTCGTGTATTATTTGGCACGGGACCATGTTGATTTTTAGATATTAAAGCATGAGGGAATTATAAAAAATGTGGTGTAATTATTGTTATGTAAAAAATTAGGGTAATGTGCAGCGAATATATGAGAAAATTTTTGGCAATTTGCACAAAATATGTTATCATAATGGTGAGGCAGAAATGTTAACACGCAATCAAAAGATCTTTATGGGAATATCTATAGCACTCATCGTCTTGCTGGGCGTGGGTGTCTTTCTCATGCTTTATTTCCATCATGAGATCAATGGCAATCGCCACTATGAGGATATCCCGGAGTCTAGCATAGCAGGTGTCTTAGATGGAATCTACAATGACACTATCTCACCTAATAGAGTGAGAGAGAGCATGATAGAGTCTCCTACTACTTTTGGTTATGACGATATAATGAAACAATTTATCACCGGTGGTGGCAGACAGTACGATAGAGCAGAGTCGCTATACTATATAGGTATTGCCGCAAGATTGGTGGGAACGGACGGATTCCAATTTGGAGTACTCTATGGCAAGGGGCAGAAATTGTCAGACCATGAAATATGGACATACGTTAGCCACGAACATTCTAGCATACTTATTAGTAACGTCCATATATATCCTGATGAGACGAGAGAAGAAATTAAAACTATAGTATTTTACGATACGAAGTTTAAAGAATATGTAGTGACCACTATAACTAGAGATATGAATACTCTAGACCGTGACGTGGTGACATACTATAAGAGGCAAAACGGAGCATTGTACTTTGAGGCACGTGGCACGAATATGGATGACTCCTACACATATTCGTTTAATGGAGTGGACGGCACGACGAATAGTGGACTTAGCGATAAATTTGCCGACCAGACACCAGAATTCATACTCTCTTGCACCGAGTTATTCGATAACGAGAGTACCAAGCTTGGCACAGTGTATGACACGCTGAATACTTATAGTAGCAGGAATTATCCTGTCGCGACATCCACCGCAATTATCGAGAACTTCCTAAGCTAAGCAATAATTAATCAAAAACACCCATTAGTGGGTGTTTTTTGTAGGCCATATTAGACCAATAAAAAGACGGGGTATAACCCCGTCTTGAGTTTTGGTGCATCTGACTGGACTTGAACCAGCATGGGTCGCCCCATACGAACCTGAATCGTACGCGTCTGCCAATTTCGCCACAGATGCAAAAGAAAGTAGCCGACAGTCTTCCTCACTCTTTAGACCAATCTGCTACAATAATATATTATCACAAAAGTTATCTATTGTAAAGATTATTGGATATGCTATATTATTACAAAATAATAACTATTTATCCTTTTGACAAAATTCATTTTTGTGATAGAATAAATTTGTGAGGGAATATTATGGCAGTAGTTGTTAATAAAAAGGTTATAAAGAAGGCGGATAAATCCACTGTGGCAAGCATTTGTCCTATGGGTGTGTACACATATGACCCAAAGAGCGATACACTATCTTGGGATAATGAGAAGTGCATCTCATGCGGAGCGTGTGCATCAGTGACCACTCCAGGTGCAATTGAGGTTGTCTACTCGGTAGAGGAAGCAGAGGAGAGACAACAAGATTTAGATAAATAGCACATCTGTGCTAAATATGCAGGTATAGTTTAGTGGTAAAATAAAAGCTTCCCAAGCTTTGGTTGCGGGTTCGATTCCCGCTACCTGCTCCAGAGGCGAAGCACGCGCTCGTTTAAGCGTTAGCTTCGCATTTTTTATACGCTCAGCTAACTTCCAGGTTTCGCGCGGCTTCGCCTCTTTTCCAGCAAAAGACCGCTCCGCTATTTTTGCTGGAGTTTTTAGTTGGCCCAGAAGTAGGTTTTTAAATAAGGATTTATTAAGAATTTAGCGGGTTTCGCTTTTTCCACAAAAGGCCGCGAGCTATTTTTGTGGGGGCCCCAAATGGCACGCGCTCGTTTATACGCTCGGCTTCGCATTTTTTATGCGCTCAGCTAACTTCCAGGTTTCGCGGTGGATTGACTCAAAATGAATATCTACACTAAAAATATTGACAATAATAGTGAATTATGCCAAAATAATATTGATTAAGGGAGATGCGAATGAGAAATAGTTTTGCTAAAAATTAAATATGCACAGCTAAAATTTGAGTTTTTAGAGACTTTCTTTTTTGTTGTGCAAAACGAGAAAGTTAGCAAAACGAATTCTTATTAGATTAATAGAATTTACTAGATAGGTCACGAGATAACTTTCTTGTGGCCTTTTTATTTTAGGAGGTAGAATATGACTCAAATTAATATAAAAAATTTAACATTCGCATACGATGGCAGTAGTGAAAATATTTTCGAGAATATAAGTCTTTCTTTTGATACAGATTGGAAGATAGGATTAATAGGGAGAAATGGTCGTGGCAAGACAACTTTATTAAATTTACTTTTAGGCAAGTATGAATATAGAGGAAAAATTTCTAGCACAGTAAATTTTGACTATTTCCCTTATGAAATTAAAAATAAAAGTAAACCTGCAATAGATTTGATTGCAGATATTAGCCTAGAGATAGAATTATGGGAAGTGATGAAAAAATTCAAAGACTTGGAATTAGATGATGATTGTTTATATCAACCATTTGAGACGCTATCCAATGGACAGCAGACAAAATTATTGCTAGCGATTTTATTTACTAAAGAAAATAACTTCTTGCTTATAGACGAACCGACAAATCATCTTGATTATGCAAGTCGTGATTGTGTAAAAAATTTTTTAAATAAGCAAAAAGGCTTTATTGTTGTATCACATGATAGAGATTTTATTGATAGTTGTGTGGATCATATAATTTCTATAAACAGAAAAAATATAGATATTCAAAAAGGAAATTTCTCTACGTGGTGGAAAAATAAACAAAATCAAGATAATTTTGAACTTATGCAAAATGCACAATTGAAGAAAGATATTGTTAAATTACAAAAAAGTGCAAGGCAAAAGAAAATTTGGTCGGATAGAGTTGAGAGATCTAAAAATATGCGCGTATCCGGCATCAAACCAGACAAAGGTAAAGTTGGGCATAAAGCGGCTAAAATGGCAAAGAGAAGCAAAGTTATAGAAAAAAGACAAAATAAAGCAATAGAGGAAAAATCTAAATTACTTAAAAATATAGATACACAAGATGAATTATTCCTAAATTCCACAAAGTCTAGAGATGATGTTGTCTTATCTATAAAAGACTTATCTATCTATTATGGAGAAAAACTCGTTGTAAGTGGTGTAAATTTTGATGTAGAAAGAGGAGACAAGGTCGCAATTTGCGGACAAAACGGAAGCGGCAAAACTAGTTTGTTAAAACTAATTTGTGGAGAAAATATCAGTCATACTGGAAATATTTATAAGAGCAGCGGACTCAAAATTTCTTATATTAGTCAGCAATATGATTGGCTTGATGGCATGCTCGCTGATTTTGCGCATGAAAATAACATAAATCAGACAAAGTTTTTGACAATGCTCTATAGATTAGGTTTTAAAAAAGAGCAATTTGATGATGATATTAGGAGTTTTAGTGCCGGACAAAAAAAGAAAGTTTTAATAGCAAAAAGTTTGTGTGAGGAGGCAAATTTGTATATTTGGGATGAACCTCTAAACTATATTGACGTAATTTCTCGCATTCAGATTGAACAACTCCTGAGAAATTCAGATATAACGATTATTTTTGTTGAGCATGATGCGGCATTTATTAAAAATTTAGCAAACAAGATAGTAAATATTTAGTTTAAATCATTTGAGATATCTTGTGACTTTCTAGAATAGCTATCTACTCTTTTTTCTTCTCCCTGTCTATTATGTTATTAAAAATATTAGGTTTGTGGTATACTAAATGGTGAAGATATAGATAGTTTGGTGGAGGAGTATGGCAAAGATATTGATATTAACAGCCGAGAGGACAGGCACAGGACACAAGTCTTCGGCAAATGCGATTGAGAAACATTTGAAGTCTTTGGGTCATACCACAATGCAAGTGAATTGCTTCGAGCAGTCGGGCTATTTTGGCAAGAAAATGGAGGCTAGTTATATCCCTCTTACCACCAAGCACCCAAATCTGTGGAAAGTGACATACAGTTTTTCCCAAGTTTGTCCATGGTTTATTAGTGGGATGATGTACACCCTCTCGAACAAAAATTTTGAAAGAATAATCAGCGAATTTGACCCAGATCTAATAATTACTGTTCATGGGATGTTCACACGCGCTATATCTAGAATTTTACGTAAAATGCACCGAAAGACACCTTTTATGATAGACGTGATCGACCTAGTGCATCCACCAGTCATCTGGCGAGACAAGAGGGCAGATAGAGTGTTCTTGCCAACTGAGGAGATAAAAAATGAATATATCGACCTCGGATTTAGCCCAGATAAGCTCGTAGTATCCGGCTTCCCAATCAGGGAAGACATCATAGTACCAAGCAAGCCAAAGAAGGTAGATGGCAAAGTAAATATTCTCATGGTCAATCCATCAATTAACTTGCGAAAGAATAAAAAGTTTTTGCTAGAAGTGTCGAGTATAGAGGGTGCGAATATTACCCTCGTGTGTGGCAGGGATGAGAGACTATACAATATGGCGTGCGCACTAAAAGAAAAATATAATCTAGCGAACGTCGAGGTTGTGGGATTCATCAAGGATATGAATAGGAGACTAAGTGATGCACACATCCTGCTCACCAAAGCTGGACCAAATATGATACTCGAGGGTGCACGCAGTGGCACAGCGATTGTGGTCACTGGCCATATCCCAGGGCAAGAGGCAAATAACTACCTCTATGTCACTGAGAATGATTTTGGCATCAAGTGTGAGAATCCGAAAAAGATTGCTGCAAGTCTTCGCCATATGATAGAACATGACTTAGATAGATATCTAGCAAACGTGTTAAATAGCAAATGTAACGACGGTGCACACATCATCGCCGAGGCCATCGACCAGTATCTAAAGGAAGTTAATGGAAAGAAATAAAAAAAGACTATCGCTTGATAGTCTTTTTTTTATTTTTATTTTATAGATATTTATTATCTATATTTTTTAAGATGTATTTTTACATCTTATTTAGTAGGTCTTCGCGTTTTTGATTGTATTCTTCTTCAGTGATTAAGCCTTGGTCGAGCATTTCCTTTAGCTCGGCGAGTTTTTCCTTGGTAGTTGACTCAGGTTTCTTTGAACGATTGTTATCATCGTCATCGTCGTCATCATCGTCACCTACAGTATCTTCCACTGCTTGTATCACTGAATGTCCACGCCTATAATCTACGCGGTTGATGATAAGTGTTGCAAGTAAGCTATACACGACAGCTAGAGCAAGTATGCCTATGACATATCTATTCAATAGCAGTGCACTGCCTTGGCGGAAGTCTATCATATTCTCAGTAGAAGCAGTGATCTTCACCATGCATAGAGCATATGTTAGGTAGAAGTCGATGAATAAGTAGCTCGCATACATCACGCCTTGGAATACAACCCAAGACTTTTTGTAACGAAGGACGTTCGTGCCGACGAGGGTTGCCACCACAAATTGTAGTGAGAATATGACAACTATTTGTAGGAATATAGTGGATGATGCGAATTGTCCGACATGATCCTCTAGGTCTCCACCCTTTGACACTACATTGTACAGGCAGAGGATGACTATAGCTGATGTGATCCAAAGTATTACAGCTACACCAATTAGTGAGAGGAAGACAATCGACGTCTTGACTAATTTCTTCTTCTCAAGTCTCTCCACCCATGGAAGAGTTAATAAACAACCCATACATAGTATTGCCACACAAGCGAGCGCAAATACGATGTAACGATTGTTTGGCAGAAGCCCAGTAAATTGAGTAATGATGAAACCAACTGCCACAAGCAATCCTGTGATAGCAGTGGATAGTAATGCGCGATACAACTTCGAATGTTGGATTCTCGTGCGGAAGCGGTCACTGTATCTGCGTGAGTTAAAAAGTAATCCCATTTTATTCTCCTATTAATATCTATATTTTACACTTTAAATATAACAAATATTATAATTTTAAGCAAACAATTTCGTCCATTATATGAATTAGTACAAGCTGTATTTATGCAAAGGTTGTGCATTTTCCTACAATGTGCGCTTTTTTGATATAATTTTTACCCAAGCTTATGATATAATCTACTATACAGAGGAAAAGTGATGAAATTTAAGGCTATACGACATTTTCACAAAGTGAATAAGCATAGATTCCTAGTCTTTAGATATTGCCTAAGATGTGGCATGCCTTGGCGAGGACTGGTGCATGACTTATCCAAATACAGTCCTACGGAATTTTTTGAGAGTGTGAAGTACTACAATGGTACACATTCACCTATCAATGATTGCAGGCAAGATCGTGGTTACAGCCTAGCATGGCTACATCACAAGGGTAGGAACAAACACCATCTGGAGTATTGGTATGACTTCCAAAACAAAGAGCCAATAATCATTCCATACAAATATGCTGTGGAATACATTTGTGATAGTATTTCTGCAAGTAAAGCATACAAGGGAAAAGATTTTACTGTCACCGCACCACTAGAGTATCAGACAAAGATATTAGAATACCTAATAGTTCATCCTAAGATCAAAGCGTTTATCCTACAATGTGTGAAGGACCTTGCCGAGCACGGCGAGAAATATATATTTAATAGGAAATACATGAAAAGGACTTACCAAACAGTAGTTTTTGAAAGTAAATTGGAGGAGAATAAATGAAGAGAATCGCAATAATTACCGGAGCATCGAGTGGTATTGGCAAGGAATTTGTCAATCGTGTCGATCATATGGGGCTAGATGAGATGTGGCTAGTGGCCCTAGATATTGAGGGATTGAATGAAACTGCTAGACAGTGTAATACGCCTACTCAGATATTTGCCTGTGACCTGACAAAAGATGACAGCATAGATAACATAGTAAATAAACTAAATGATGAGCAATGTGATGTAGCTTGGTTATTCAATGTAAGCGGATTCGGGAAATTCGGCAGATATGACGAAATAGACGTGAAGCAATCGGCAAACATGGTGGACCTCAATTGCAAAGCATTGCTCGTTATGACAGAGCGCGTGCTACCATTCATGCACGAGGGTGGCAGAATAGTGCAAATATCTAGCGTAGCCGGTTGGCAGCCTATCCCATATATTGCAACATACGGCGCAACAAAAGCTTTTGTCATAAGCTACAGCCGTGCACTAAATAGGGAACTAAAAAGCAGGAAAATCTCTGTCACCACCATCTGCCCATTCTGGACCAAGACAAAATTCTTCGACCGCGCAAAAGATACTAAGGCAAAAAACGAGGTTGTCACTAAATATACTGCAATGTACACGCCAGAATATGTGGCAGATCACGCAATGCGCGCTGCTATGAAGAGGAAAGACCTTGCTGTCATCGGCATGAAGTCAAAGATGCAGTGTCTAATGGTAAAACTAATGCCACACAAATTCGTGATGAGCACTTGGATTCGCCAACAAAAGCTGAACAAAAAATATAAATAAAAATATTTTAGTGAAAGCATAAATAGGCTAGTCGTTTGCAAGAATATATAATTGCAAGCAAATATAGTGCGCTGTTAGTATCAATGCAAAATGAATATAAATTTAGATATATAATTATTGTGGAAGACATTATTGCATAAAAAAGATAGATGAGTCCCATCTATCTTTATTTTTTATTTAGAATCAATTATACATTTTGCCACATCCAGCGCTAGAGTGATCATATCCGAGTAAGTATTTTGCCTAGTGAGACTGTCACTTGCAATATTCTTTAGTGGTAGGTCAGATATGGTGCAAATGGTTATTGCGTGTTTGTGTGATGTGTCGGCGTTATAATACAGTGCGCCACTCTCCATCTCCACTGCTAGATATTTCCTACTTGCAGCCATCTTCGGCGAGATATCCGACTCATAGAATGTGTCAGTGGATAATATCTTGCCACACACAGTGTTTAGTCCCTTGTCCTTTGCTATAGCAAGTGTAATATCTCTTAACACTTCATCACATTTTAATGTCACGAGACCGTTGTTTTTTGTCACGAGACCGCGATAATTAGTATCAGTTACTATCTTTTCTCCAATCACTATATCGCCTAGATCTAATGTGTCTAGATATCCTCCAGCGCTACCCACACGGATGATGTAGTCCACGCCATAGTAATTGAATAATTCATAACTGTATATCCCCATGCTAGGTGCGCCCATGCCTGAGGCCATGACGGATACTTTCGTTCCCTTGTAGTATCCGGTATAACCCTGTATGCCACGGACGTCGTTGACTAGTTTGTATTTATTTAGGAAATTCTTTGCGATCATCTTAGCCCTTAGTGGATCACCTGGCATGATGACGACTTTTGCAAAGTCTCCTATATTTGCACTATTGTGCGGAGTTGGTGTATTTGACATAATATTTCACCTCACATATATATTATATAATTTAGAAGAGTTTTCTCCAAATAATTAGACCAAAATGTGACATACTTTAAAAGATTTAGTTACAATATTTTGTAAAATTATGTTTTAGAGTTTATAATAGGTGTATGAGAGAGTTTGTTGTAGAAAAATCTTTTAGGTTGTCTAGATATATATCGAGTGTCGCGCCTAGTATCAATCACAATACTTTTAGCAAGTTACTTCGCAAGCGTGATATCAAGGTAAATGGCAAGCGTGTAGGTGAGGATATTAGGCTAAACGTGGGTGACACGGTTGCCGTGTATTACAATTTTGATACCCACAAGTGCAATTATTCAGTTGCCTTTGAGGATGAGAATATTTTAGTGGTGGTGAAGCCTAATAATATCGAGACGTGCGATGGCGAGGAAAACTTGGCGGATATCCTGCGTGAAACATATGGGGAGATATATCCTATCCATAGACTGGATAGGAATACTGAGGGATTGGTGATATTCGCAAGGACCAGGGAAGCAGAAAATATCGCATCCCGCGCTATAAAGAATAAACTAATTGTGAAGAAATATCTAGCCTGGGTATCAGGCATAATAAGCGGTAAATCAAGAACATACAAGGCGTATTTAACTAAGGATGCCGCAAACTCCACTGTGCATATTACAAGATCTAAGGTTGCAGATAGCAAAGAAATTATCACAACGATTGTTCCACTGGAGCATTACAATACTACTACACTAGTCGAGGTGGTGCTTGGCACGGGTAGGACCCATCAGATCCGCGCACATCTAAGTTATCTGGGTTATCCAGTAATTGGCGACGAAAAGTATGGAGACCATGACACAAACGCACACTTTGGTGTCAAGAAGCAATGCTTATGTGCATATTCTCTCACGCTAAATTTTGGGGATAGTGCACTTAGTTATCTAAATGGCAAGACACTAACATGCGAGCCGACTTTCCTAAAATACACTACTCAGGATAAGTCCTAAGGTAAAATTGTTTGGATAATTGTAGGTATATATTTGCTAGATTATTTCATATTTGTTATACTAAGGTGGATGTGTGAAAAGATCTGCGAATTTTTAGCGTTGTTATCACATTATCCAAATATTATAAGGAGGGTAATGCGATAATGAAAGGTAAGAAATTAGTATTTAACATACTAGCTTTGGTGTTTGGCTGTGTAGCATTCTTTGCTCCATTTGTCAGCATGCTCATGGGCGCTGTATCAGTTGGTGACAGAACAGAGACAAATGCACTAGACTTCTTCTTTGATACAACAGGATTAAAGAATGGCGCTCTTTGCACTGTGCTATATGTGCTAGCTATTGTGTTGCTAGTTACTGTGGCATGCTACTTTGTGATGTTCATCCTAGAAGTTGCTGGCGTAAAAGGCAATTGGATTGCACTAGTCAAGAAGATTGCTGCTATTGCAACTTTAGTACTTGCAATCGTCTACACCATCTTAGCATTCGTTACTATTTATGCTACCATGACGACTTTTGGCCAGATGTCATCATTCGTCACGCCAGGCGTTGGTGGATTCCTTGAGATGCTACTGATACTATCAGGCGTATTTGGTTTGTTAGCATCTAAGAAATAAATTTTTGCATTACATAGATGGGTCAAGTTTTTTTGGCCCATCTTTTTTTTATAAAAGTTTGGATAGTAATTCACTAAAATGTTTTTATCCTAATGAACATTTAGGGTATAATAGGAGTAGTATAGGGAGCAAATATGAAGACAAAAGATTATTTTAGCACTACGGAATATCTGAAGAAATTAAACGAGTATTGGAATGCGGCAAATTATTTGTCGGCCGCACAATTGTACCTTAGGGACAATCCACTACTTCGTGACCACCCATTATGCAGGGCGGATATCAAGCAAAAGATCGTCGGTCACTGGGGCACAGTGCCGGGGCAAAACTTCGTCTATGCGCATCTAGACCGTGTTATAAAAAAATACGACCAAGATATCATACTGCTATCTGGTCCAGGTCATGGCGGGAATTTCTTTGTGGCAAATAGTTATCTAGAGGGGACATATAGCGAGTATTATCCAAATATATCAGCCGACCATGACGGCATGAAGAGACTTTGCAAGCAATTCTCATTCGCAGGGGGGATTGGTTCGCATTGTACACCTGAGACTCCAGGGTCGATAAATGAGGGTGGGGAGTTAGGTTATAGTCTCGCCCATGGATATGGCGCGATATTCGATAACCCAAATCTCATCGCAGCAGTAATTGTGGGCGATGGTGAGGCCGAGACTGGGCCACTTGCCACATCTTGGCATAGTAACAAATTCGTTAATCCAAAGACCGACGGGGCAGTGCTACCAATACTGCATCTAAATGGTTACAAGATAAATAATCCAACGATACTATCTAGACTATCATCTAGTGAACTAAAGAAATTGTTTGAGGGATATGGTTATACGCCATATTTTGTGGAAGGGTCGGATGCAAGCAGTATGCACGCTGCTATGGCAAAGACTATGGATATATGTATTGAGTCTATCCGAGATATTTGGGAGCAGGCTCGCACCAGCAAACATTTTGCAAGGCCATCTTGGCCAATGATCATCCTCCGCACTCCAAAGGGTTGGACAGGACCAAAAGTAGTGGATGGCAAGAAAATTGAGGGGACATTCCGTGCCCACCAAGTGCCACTAACTATTGATAATGATGAGGATATAGCAATGCTTGAGGCATGGCTAACTAGTTATCACCCAGAGAAAGTATTTGACAAGGATTATAGGCTACGCGAAGATTTGCGCGAGATATTGCCAACAGGGGACAAACGCATCAGCGCTAGCCCATATGCAAATGGTGGCAAATTATTGAAACCTCTAAAGACGCCAAAGGTCGAGGACTATGAGATAAAGATAGGCAAACGTGGTCATCACATGACTCAGGATATGCTAGAACTTGGCGGCTACATTAGAGATGTTTTCAAACTGAATGAAAAGAATAAGAATTATAGGATATTTAGCCCAGACGAGGCTATGAGCAATAGACTTTACCGTGTGTTTGATGCTGAGAATCGCGACTTCAACGCAACTATTTTGCCTGATGATGACAAATTAGCACGCGATGGCAGGATAATGGATTCCTACTTATCCGAGCATATGTGCGAGGGTTGGCTGGAGGGATATTTACTCACAGGTAGACATGGCATGTTCGATAGCTATGAAGCCTTCATAAGGGTGGTGGATAGCATGGTTACCCAGCACGCAAAGTGGTTATCTATGTGCGACGATATCCCATGGCGCGCACCAATATCTTCGCTAAATTTACTTCTTACTAGCAACGTCTGGCAGCAGGACCACAATGGCTTCACTCACCAAGATCCAGGGTTCCTCGATCATATGGTGACAAAATATGTGGGAGGAGTTAGAATGTACCTGCCTGCTGACGCCAATACACTTATTGCAGTGTATGACGAATGCACTAAGTCGAAGAATAGAATAAATATCATGGTAGCATCGAAACATCCAACTGCGCAGTGGCTAAGCATGAAGGAAGCAAAAGCCTTAGTGAAAGCCGGCGTTGGAGTATTCAAATGGGCTGGCATGAATGATCAGGATGATCCGGACCTAGTGCTAGTCACTTGTGGGTCTACTCCTACTATCGAGGGACTTGCTACTATTTCTCTGCTAAAGAAATATTTGCCACGCCTCAATGTGAGGTTTGTAAACGTCGTGGATTTACTGAAATTATCCAAGAACTATCCACACAGCATGACCGATGCAGAGTATGACAAGATATTCACTACTAACAAGCCAATTATATTCAATTTCCATGGCTATGGCTCGCTCATTCACCAGCTAACATACAACCGCACGAACAACAATATTCATGTGGTTGGTTATAGGGAAGAGGGTGCTATCACCACGCCATTTGATATGCGCGTGAGAAATCATGTGGATAGATTCCACTTGGTGAAAAAATGTCTTCAGTACCTAGATATGGATGACATGGAGAGAGAACGCATTTGCGATATCATGGATGAGAAACTCCGCGAGCACAAAGCCTACGTCACCGAATACGGCGTGGATATGCCAGAAATTGAAAACTTCCTTTGGGAAGAATAATATTTGTGTAGTAAAAAATATGACGAGATTAAATAAAAATTATATTGTAAATACGATATTAAATATAGAAAAGAAAAGGCATCCTGTGGATGCCTTTTTAATTAATTATTTTTTCTTATATTTGATATTCCTGATATGGCCTTTCATGTTATCACAAAGCAATCCATAGAGGATCATGAGATCTTGCTCGCTCATGCCAGATTTGTCTATCGGGAGCATTGATCGAGGAGCTTGCATCAAAATGATTACATCTGGTCGGTCGATAAACTTCCTAAACTCATTGTAGCGGAAATTCCTATTATTAGATAGTTCTCCGCGGTCAATGTGTATCACAAACCCATTTTTGTCAAAGGTGTATTGATAGGTTATATTTTCTGCAGCGACTTTTGAATTCATTTTGCGGGCAGCTACTTGTATTAGCACCATAGCTATATCGCACACACTCACTATCACTAGGCAAAATATTATAGTCGATTTTATATCCGGCACGAATATAACACCTATTATACACAATGTTCCCACTATCACATTCACTATGCCTAGCATCAAAAATGCGCGAAAGGCAAAGGGATAGCTTAGCTTTTGTAGAATAGTTTTGGTTAATTTCGTCGTATTTGTTATCATGCAAATATTGTAAAATATTTTGCTAGAAAAATCAAATAATTATAATTATCTCAATAAAATATTGCAACAAAGAAAATTTTTTGATATAATGTGACTGACCTAGAAATTTATTGTGTCACATTGCAATCTTCTTTTAGGCGAAAAGTTATATGCAGAGATGGTCGAGTGGTTTAAGGCACACGCTTGGAAAGCGTGCGAACCCGGAAGGGTTCCGTAGGTTCAAATCCTATTCTCTGCGCCAGCTTGCGGCTCGTTGAATGAGCCACAAAAAATTGCACATTAAATAAATGTGCATTTTTTATGTCTATAATATCTCGCCGCATAGCGTGGCGCGAAAAGCCGGACGCCGAATTATGTGACACTCGCATTAAGCGTACTATACTAATGTAGGATACTTGTGCTCGTTATTCCGTCACTGCGTTCCTTACAATCAATTTTCTTTTGAGTGAAGAGTTGGCATATGATGTAAGCACATAAGCCCGCTCAATCCCTTCAGGCGGTTTCACCGCCAGCCCCCTTACTAAGGGCGGCCTAATAAGGAAGAGATAATATTGATAGAATTAAAAAATATAAGAGGACAGAATGCACGAATGAAAGGTAGTGAAAAGTTTGCTCAATTCCCTTAGACAACGAAAGTTGCCAGCTCCCCGAACTCGTGGGCGTCTATAAGGATAAGATATAAGAGTATCAGATATGATTTTATAACAATTTTGCTTATCATAATCACTTAAAATAGAGTGCTTTATGAAGATACTTAAACTTGTGGGTGTCTAGGAATGGAGGTTTACAATGTGTAATCCTTTTTTCTTAGCATACTGATATACATTTTTTGCGCCACTTGAATATTTATAATTCTCATCAACAAAGCATATTAGAGTATCACAAGAATCAATCATTTGTTTGTTACTTTCAATAATTTTTCTTTTAAAATGAGTTTCCTCTATCTCATACATTATTATATTTGTGTCACTATATGGACTAGGCAAATAGTCAACGCTATTATTATATTTTATTTGTGATAAACTTGTGATTACTACATCTATATTTATGTCCTTATAATCCTCTCGAAGTTTGCGACAAACATTGAGTGCCGCTCGATCAAAATCTCCATGGGTGCCTACTACAAAATGTTTGCATCCATTATTAATTTCTTGTATTATTGCATCTCGTAACTTCTCACTAATGTTTTTATCAAAAATATGTCTATGACCAATAAAGGCAGTTCTATTTCCCATCTAACATCCTGATATATTGAATAGTATAAAATTGGTTAAATGAGACAATCATTAAAACAAATTATACTAATTATAAATACAATATATCATAAATGAGACAATGAGTATATCAAAAATAGTTAATTTACTAAAATTTGGTGTAATCACTCTTTCAATAAGATTGAGAAAGTATCTTAGAATATAAGAAAGAGGTGATGATATGGATAAGATAGATTATGATGAAGTGATAAATAGGATTGGATATTTTAGGAATAAAGCTAATTTATCTATGAGAGATCTTAGTGGTAGACTAGGTATGAATCCACAATTTATGAAAACTATCGAGAGTAAACAAATTGAATTAAAAGTAAAGACCCTTTTGGATTTTTGCGATATCGTGGATATTTCTATTCAGGACTTTTTCTATCTAGGTAAAGAGTATAACAAAGACGATAAATATATGCTAGATCTATTCAACTCTCTATCTAGCGATAACAAACGCACAATTGTAGATCTTATTAAGAAATTAAAATAATATTTTAGCATTAAAAAAAAACGAAGATTGGCGCTTCGTTTTTTGTTGCATTAGTCTAATTGATTTAAGAAAAAAGTCCAAGATAGTCTTGGACTTTTTAGGTGTATTGTTTTCAATTTCGTTAGACAATCACTGTCTACCCACTAAGCAGAGTGGAGGTCGAGAGAGGTTAGGTAGTTGTACAACTTGGTCTGCTCGGCGTATGCGGTGATTGAGCAATTGCAGTTGTTGTCATTTAGTAGATAAATGGTGTATTCATCCATATTCTTTGAGTTTGACACTGTGACAACTAGGCTAGTGTACTCTATACCATTGCTATTCGAAGTAGATGTATAAGTCTTGCCCTTGATGGATAGAGTATGTTTGTTTGCTGACCCATACTCGAATCTTATTGATGTAGCTGAATCATATGTTGTGGAACTAACGTGTTTCTCCTCAACTTTTGCATCCTTGCCAAACATTCCTTGGAATAAGGATAGCAGGATATTCTCATTGTGGGATTTGTCATACAATTTTGAAATTTCTTTGAATTCATTGGTGTCCCTTGTGAAATAATTTTCTCCTATATCGAATACTTTCACAGTAACTCCCACAGCGTCGCTTGCCACAATTTGTTTGTTGAAACTAATAGGGATAATGGCTAGGAGTATTGCAGTTGCTGCAATGAGTCCAACGAATACAAGTGCAATAATTGATGCTATTTTCTTTGTGTTATTCATAATCTCCTCATATTATATCTATTTGGCTAGGGGATATATAATCTATTCCCCACAACCTAATATATGATAACCATTTGGGACGAAAATGTCAAATAGTTAGCACTACTTGCTATCCTTTGTGGAATTATCCTTCTTTTCAGATTTTTTCTCTTGTTTTTCCTTGGTAGCAGACTTCTTTGCAGTCTTTGGCTTTGATGCGGTCTTTGCCTTAGTGCTTGTGCTCTTTGGGGCAGCAGATTTTGTAGTAGAATCTTTGGATGCAGAGGATTCCTTGCTATCTGTAGACGTTAGAGGATTCTTCCTAGGGCGGCCGCGTTTCTTTGGAGCAGCAGGCAGGGCAGTCTCAGTCTTGTCTATCTCAGACTTGATTAGGTCCAGTTCGCTCTTTGAGAGTATTCCTGCTTTGTTTAGTGCTGTAGCTGCTTGGAGTTTGATTTCCTGCAGTTTCTTCGCTTGTTCTACTTCCTGCACTTTTCTTAGTTTGTCGTTGCGGCGTTTCTCAGCCTTGGCACGTTTTTCGATATGCTTTGACACATCTTTTGGGTCTTTGCCACTGATGATCATGTCTATCTCGTCAGAGTAGATAGTCTCTTTCTCAAGCAATAATTTTACCATATTGTCCATAATGTCACGTTTGGATTCAAGTAATTTCTTTGACTTTGCGTAACATTCGGACAAGATCTTTTGCACTTGCTCATCGATCTTTGCTGCGGTCTCTTCGCTGTAGCTTGTCTTCTTCTGGTAATCACGACCGACGAATATCTCGGCGTCCTCACCATAGTTTACGAATCCTAGGTCACTCATGCCGTATTCTACGACCATGTAGTGAGCGATCTGTGTAGCTTGCTTGATATCGTTTGCAGCGCCTGTGGATAATTCTCCAAAGACAATTTCTTCGGCAATTCTTCCACCCATTGCACCACAAATTTTATTGAGCAGGACATCTTTTGTGTAATACGATGTATCCTTTGAAGTACGCATGCTGGTGTATCCACCTGCCTGTCCTCTTGGGATGATGGAGACTTCGTGCACAGTCTCTCCAGTATTAAGTGATTTGATCAGTATAGCATGGCCCGACTCGTGATAAGCGGTGCGCTTCTTGTCCTCTTCGGTAACCAAGTTGCTGCGCTTCTGTGGGCCCATAGTTGCTTTGTTGATGCCCTCTGTAATATCTGCCATGGTGATAGTGCTACGCCCATCACGTGCGGTAAGGATAGCTGCTTCGTTCAAGAAATTCTCAATATCCGCACCTGTCATGCCGCTGGTGAGCCTTGCGATTGCGCCAAAGTCGACAGATTTGTCAATAGGCTTGCCACGTGCGTGAATCTTCAGTATTCCCTCACGGCCTTTCACATCTGGCACATTGACATGAATTTGTCTGTCAAAACGACCTGGACGGAGCAGTGCAGGGTCTAGGATATCTGCACGGTTTGTTGCAGCCATCACGATGATTCCGGTATTGTTATTGAAACCATCCATCTCGACTAGCAATTGATTTAGCGTTTGCTCTCTCTCGTCATGTCCACCGCCGAGACCTGAGCCACGACGACGACCAACAGCGTCTATTTCATCTATAAATATGATACATGGAGCGTGCTGCTGTGCGGTACTAAATAGATCTCTCACACGGCTAGCACCCACACCGACGTACAATTCCACAAAGTCACTACCTGACATTGAGAAGAATGGCACATTGCTCTCTCCAGCCACAGCTTTTGCAAGAAGCGTCTTACCTGTCCCTGGAGGGCCAACTAGTAGCACGCCTTTTGGAATTCTTGCTCCCACTGCGCGGAATTTTTGTGGATTCTTTAGGAATTCTACTATCTCTGCAGTCTCTTCCTTTTCCTCATCAGCACCTGCTATATCTGAGAACCTGATACTGCTGCGCTCAACTTGAGCAGTGCTCTTGCCAAAATTGTTTGTGCCACCTGCATTAGTTGCTTTCTTTAGCATTCTCCAGAACATCACAGCAAGGGCTATCATGATGATGATAGATATATATGGTGCGATGGTGGAGATGAGGCTCTCACTTGCAGGGTGATTGACGTAGGATACTTTAGCTGCTGCATCGACGGTATTGTTGTATTCCGTGATAATGTCCTTGATATCTGTAGACGAGGTATACATCACATAGCAATCGGCTTTCCTATGACGTGACCAATCGTTGTCGGATATCTCACTTTCTTTTAGTCTCACGAGTGCTCTGCCACCCTCGGCATACACATCGGATACTTCGCCACTATTCACTAATTCCTGAAATTCTGGGATCATCTCGATCTCAGATCCATAGTTTGGCCGGCTGGCTATAAATACCACGGCTAATATAAGGATAAGTATGGTGATAAAAGATATTATGCCACCTATACTTCGCTTTTTGTTACTTTTCTCCAAAACTTAGTCCTCCAAAAATAATTTGTTTCCATATTCTAACATATTCGTTTGCTTTTGTACACTAATAATATTATCATAAGTGACACTTTTTTCAAACTCCATGTTGGATTATACACCAAAATTTTATCTAGACGAAGTAAAATATTCACAACGTACTATATGGTACGCTATAATCCCGCAAAAAATGTGGCGAATAATGACTTTTACACTCTTTATATGCCCGCCAAAGTGCATAGGATAGGATATCCGACGCGTGGATAATATCTAGGCTTGACATATTGGCCTTATCGGTCACGGTAGATACTAGGATCGATGCGTCACCAATTAGCTTTGGTTCACTTAGACTGCACACATACGCGCCACAAGTAGATAGCGTGCAAATATTCATTTCCTGCCCAATAGCACTATCTAGGATAATGTGACCTATATTCTCTCTGGATAGCATATCTAGAATATCGTCTATATTCTCGGGCGTTATATCATAATCTATTGGGAATAACTCGCGGGGCATATTGTACCTAGATATGCATTTTCTCATAGTTTGCCTCCCAATGCTATCCACTAATACCTCACTATTGCCAATGGGGATAATTACAAAATCACACAAACTATTAAAAACTTCGCATATGCCATCTATGAGAGTTGGCAGAGTGCTCATACTAATCTTCACACACTTTTTCATAATAGTTATTATTGCCAGTGACCAAAAAGATAAAATATTTCTACTAAAATATGTAGACTTACTAAGTCTTAAAATATTGTATTTTGCATATTGACTTTACTTAGTATTGGGCTATATAATCTAAGTATAAGTGAGGGGATGAAATGAAGTTGGATTATAGTTATGAGCCATGCATAAATCCAAATGGTAATTGGACATACAAGGATACTAAAACTGGACAGTTGTTAAATTTTGATTTTAAATTCTGTACACATATTAGTGATGGTCATGGTCTTGTGATTTTAAAAGATGGCAGTATGACATTTTTTGTTGCAAAGACAGCTAATATATTAGATGAGAGATTTATCTGGGTTGAGGCTCTTTATAATGGATATCGTCGTGTATGGTTAAATAATTATACTTGGACGTATTTTGATAGCATAGATGGTGAGTTACTAAGTGAGAGATTCGTGGATTGTGACCGCGCTTCACATGATAGTGCAGTTGTCAAATTGGCTAATGGGAAGTGGACTATATTCAATCTTGGGACAAGGAAAGTATCAGGAAAGTGTGTATTTGACCAGTACTATGGCACTTATCTAGGATATGCCTTAGTAAAAGTAAATGGTAGAGTAACGCTCTGTAATATAGTTGATGAGGAAATATTCGACGGAGAAACTAAATATAAGGACGAGAGAGGACTAGTAGATCTCATCCGACAGTATCCTAGTAATTTCCTAAAGCTAAATTACTACTCATTCGAAGAACTTAAACTCATAAATAATCTATTAAAAGCTGCGTACAAAGGATTAGTACTTAGGGCAAAAAATGCAGATGAGAAAGATAGTTTAGCAGAATTAGAAGAAGACAAAACTATAGTAGAGAATATCGAAAATTTCTGCAAGATGAGATTTGAGGAATATAAGTTGCTTGAAGACATTATGGAATATCCAGAAAAGAATAGTGACAAGAAGATCTCAAAACTCATGGATAAAATAGAGGATATGAAACAAATCGCATCAAAGGCTGAGCGAAGTAGTAGATAAGAAGGAATATCTAGTATAACACCTGCGAAATTATTCCTACTTTATTTATCAAACTATTTATTATCCATGTCATGTAGTAATATGCACAAAATGCAAATTGTGCAATTTCGTTAAAACAAAATAGTGACAAACGACAATTTTTGTGGTATGATGATATAAACTATTTTAGTTGTGAGGTGAATATTATGTGGTGTGATATAATACTTGCAGTTTTAATAATAATATTTGCGATAGTGGGAATAGTGCGTGGATTCGTAGATAGCGTGCTATCTATATTTAGTTCGCTCGTGTCCCTCGTCGTGTCATATTTCCTTGCAAAATACGTTGCAACACTCCTAGATAATTGGTTCCACGTGAATAAGATGTTCTCCAATATGTTAGGCAGTTGGGGACTAGGTGAGAGCGTAGGTGGATTTAGCAGAGAAAATATCGCATCATGCATCACGTTCTTGCTATCCATGCTACTTGTGTGGATTATACTAAAGATAGTGATACTACTAGTGAGCAAATTATTCAGCTCAGTCACAGCAAATTCTAGCACATTATCCACTCTAAACCGTGTGTTTGGTGGTGTATTTGGATTCGTTAAAGGTGGATTGTTCGTAGCAATTGGTCTATCTGTCGTGAGCCTGCTTGGCACATTCAATCTAGGTGTCATGGACGAATGGATTAGGAATAACACTGTTGTCACCAAAGTTATTTACAAATATCTTGACCCATGGGTCCGCGAACACGTATCCGACATGGTCCACGATTGGGCAGACAAGATTACCGACAAAGATGATGATAAGAAGTCGAGTACCAACGGCGCTCCAATGGAAGAGACTGAAAATGTGATAGTTGTGTCATCTACAGCATCGGATGAGACATTCACTTATACTATAAAATAAATCTATTAGGCTATGTAACTCATAGCCTTTTTGATTGCTATACAACGATAAATTTTGTGCTATATTAGGATATGGATAAGTGTGGGCGTGGAAATAATTTGACAGGGAAATAATTTTAAGATTATAATGTACTAAAATAAGAGGAAACTATGGGAAATATTATTTTGACAGGAGATAGGCCTACTGGGAAGTTGCACATAGGGCATTATATCGGCTCACTAAAGAATCGTGTGTTACTACAAAATCAAGGTGACTATGACGAATACTACATCATGATAGCCGATGCGCAAGCATTGGGTGACAATGCAGATAATATCGGCAAAATCCGTGAGAATATCCGCGAAGTTGCTTGTGATTACCTAGCCTGTGGGATAGACCCAAACAAGGTGACAATCTTCATCCAATCCATGGTGCCGGAATTAACTGAGCTTACATTTTACTACATGGATCTTGTGACGTACTCTAGGTTAGTGCGAAATCCTACTGTCAAGGAAGAGATCAAGCAAAAGGAAGCAAATGGCCAGAGCCTGCCAGTTGGATTCATGTGCTATCCAATTAGCCAAGCAGCAGATATAACGGCGTTTGATGCGAATATTGTGCCTGTCGGCAACGACCAAGAGCCAATGCTAGAGCAAACACGAGATATTGTGCGCACATTCAATACTATGTATGGACCAACTCTTGTTGAGCCAAAGTCCATCCTGCCAGAGAATAAAGATGGTCAAAGATTAGTTGGCACAGACGGTAAAGCAAAGATGAGCAAGTCACTCGGCAACTGCATTTATCTATCCGATGATGCAGATACAGTGCGAGCTAAAGTGATGAGTATGTACACCGACCCTGACCATATCAAAGTAAGTGATCCGGGGAAAGTTGAGGGCAATGTGGTATTCACCTACCTTAGAGTATTTGCGTCTGACGCGGATATCCAAAAATATGCTCCAGGTTACAACAATGTGGCTGAACTCGAAGCGCATTACAAACGTGGTGGTCTAGGCGACGTGATGTTAAAGCGAACACTAGCTAATATCCTAAACGATATCTTGGAGCCAATTAGGACTCGTAGGAAGTATTATGAGGAGCACACCGACGAAGTGTATAAAATATTATTTGAGGGCAGTGCCAAGGCAAGAGTGCGTGCACAATCCACTCTCCGTCGTGTGAAAAAGGCTATGGGCATCGACTATGAGGATAGTTTGAGGAATTAAAAATTCGATCCTATTAGGGTAATGCGCAATATAACTTATGTATATTAATTATAAAAAAGTCTACCGTCCTGGTAGACTTTTTTGTATTAAAATTTGCTTTTAACCTTATAATTATAAGGCGCCCCGTAGTAGGGGGAGCTGGCCGCGTCTGCGGTCTGAGGGGATTGAACTGGCATTCTTACTCCAGTCAAGTACCTACACTCTCGGCCTATATATAGATTTGCTATATAAAGAATATGGAAATAATAAAATATAAAACTTAGATAAATAAAACAATATTACATATATCATTCAATACTTATAGCCTTAATCCATAAGTAACAAAGCAAGTCCTAGTCATCAGTGGAGTGCTCATCAGTGGAGACGCCGAGAGATTTTAGTTCGGAAAGAATTGAGAGTATCTCATTGCGTTCGGCAATTGATAGAGGTGTGCCTAGTTCCTGCAAGCGAAGGGTATAGAGCCTTGCTTGTAGTACAGCGATGCGTTTTTCGCGCACATCCATGTACTTCTCAAGTTCCTTTGCAATACGCGCTTTCTTTTCTTCATCATTAAATATAACTTTCTTGTTAGTTAATGCGTCACTATTTGTACTAGAATTATCTGATGCGTCTCTATCGTCATTCTCTCGTGCGGTGCTATTATCCAAATTATCTTCATAATTTGTAGCAGTGTTATCCGCAGCGGTATTTTCTTTCTTCCTTGATAGATTGTCTATTACGTCTTGAGCAAGTTCCTTTGAAGTATTTTCTGTGTCAATATCCTCATAGTTGGTGTCAATAGTGTCATCATTATTGTCATCACTGGATATGGTCTCATCTTGGTTATCTCGCTTAGTATTTGGGAAATCTCCATCGTAGATGTAGTGATAATCGTCGCTATTGATAGGCTCCGCACCTTCGAATTGTTTGTCGGCCGTGCTGTCATAGAATTTGTACACAGCGTCGGCACCTTCTTCATTCACCATGCGGTAGCAAATGGCACCTCTATATATCTGGTCACTATTCTTGTATAGATAGATCTTTACTCCAGTATGATATAGCGCTTCGTACTCATCGAGATAATTCCTACTAGTATTGCATATGACATGTTCAGGAGTTCTATTTAGTGCGAATAGTATTCCGCGGTATGTCAACCTGGTCTCATGCCTCAATTGGTCATCAATTGTCACAGGGAATATCTTGTCTCCAAGGAACTTCTCATCATCGGCAGTTTTCTTGAATAAATTGTCTTTCTTTGACCCCGGCCAATTATTGAAATCATCTCTATTTAGTCTATCGCTATAATCCTTGTCACGGATAATATTTGGATAACTATCTTGCCTCAATTCCTCAAGTCTTATGGCCCTTGCGTTTTCGTCCAAATACTTGTGGAATGTGTCGTATTGGAGGGTGCGCTTTACCGGTAGTAGGTCATCAGGATATGCACGGATGATGATATCCTCAGGCATCATTCCCCATGAATGATAATTGTATTGGTCACGTCTGCCCTCGTGAGCTTCGTAGACGCGGCGGATATGGTCATTTAATTTCTTTGCAATGTGCGTCTTGATATACTTTTGTATCTCAAGTTCGGTGTCACTGATTACTGGGATCTCTACGTCGTAAAATGCACGGTCGTCTTTTAGGTGGTCGGCTAATATTTCCTCAATTTTATCCGAACCCTCGAATTTTAGTGTGCTCTTTGAGATACTATCTTTGCAGTAACCTAGCTGATAATAGTCAAAGGGTACACCAAGCGGATACTTGATACCCGCAGTAGTTGTGTGACAACGGAATTTCTTTATATTAAAACATCCAGCAGGATAATTCATAGCACCAATTGTGTAGTATGGCCAGCCGTAGTATGGATTGTTTAGGAATAGTGAATTGACTAACACTTTATTGACAAAGGTAGTTATGTCGTTAACGGTACGGAATTCCTTGCCCACATATGGCAGGAGTTCTAGGAAAGTCTTTTGTACTTCGTTAAAGCAATATAGGGTGTAGATATCGTAGTACTCCACCATCTTTGGCAGGTCGCTTAGTGAGATGATGGAATTTGGATTCTTCGCCTGTTCGTGGATATCCATGATGGTATTGTACAAGCTATTTAGGTCGGGATTCTTATTCTGTATGCTGCTATTAACGAATATTCCGCTAAATATTCCCATGATATTCCTGTGCACATATTGGCGTGCTGCAGTTATTGGGTCATTTAGGGTAGAATAACGTTCATTTGCTATATCTATAAATAACTTTGGGTTAAATTGATGAAATGACGCATTGATGGCCTTGTTATTGTGGGATATTAATTTCCTTAGATAATTGCGGGCTACTAATTCCCTCTCCTCACTCTTTAGCCTCTTAAAAGCTGATGGGGATTGAAGATCAAAATCGCGTTTCGTGCTCTTGATATTTATGGTCTTTTCCATATCCTGTCTCCTATATATTTTTAGCTGTGTAATTCGTTATAACTTTTTTTAACTCCGTCTAGTATCTTTACTACTTTTTGCTTATTCTTCGGGTCAATCACAGTATCTGGTGTCCAGTCGGGGATATCCTTGTATGGGTCATAATTTGGCATGACCTTAGTGTGGAATAATTCTGGCAGGAAGTATATAGTATCTATATCTGCCAATCTTGCATTCATGTATTTTAGGAAATGTCTATTCATATTGGATAGCATTCTCTTCCTATTATACTCAGGTTTTACCGCATTCTCGTCTAGGACAAAGTACTTATTGAAGTCCTCCCAAGTCTGCTTGATACTATGCCAAGCATACTGCCTAATCTCGGTGTAATAGTCGTTTTTAGTAAAATTGTTGAGCTTGTCATGCATCATATTTACATTATCTCCGTACACCTCATTTTGTTCGCCCATTATTGCTGTAGCACGCAAAATTAGATTTTGGTCGATATGAAATTTGCGGCGCTTATTGCGATAATTGTAGTTGCTCTTTAATGTGTCGGTCAAGATATTATAATCTCTCTCTGATAGGATATTCTTTGAGAATTTCACACTCTCGGAGGAATTTAGTAGTGTGCCTAGATGCAGATTGGATACTAAGTTGTGGAAGTCACTTCCAGCCACTCTTACCATTGACTGTGTGGAATTGAGATCTTGGAATACTTTCACACCATTCTCATCCTTTATATCGGACACATATCCATCGAGGCCTAGTTCCTTTAGGGTATTGATAATGAGCCAAGTCTCCGTCTGAGATTTCTTCTTGAATGTGAAATTTGGGTGAGCGAGTAGGGCAAGGCCTCCTGCCATGTGAATGGCATCGATCACCTGCTTGGCAGATAGTATCAGTGACTTTGGTCTCTTTAGGTCGCCGAATACTTCCTTTAGTTCTTCCTCCATATCGCTAGATATTTCGTTTGGATACAATTTCTTTACAAGGTCTATATAATCTTTGTCAGCAAGACTTTTCTTGCCAGCCAAATATTTGTATGTCGCAATATCTTGAGGGGTAATATTAAATCTTAGTTCGTTATTCAAAATGTCCAGCACTGGATAATTGCTAAGCCTGCTGTACCTAGTGTATGTGTCGAATAAATCGGCAGTTATTTTGCAAGAATCAGGGGTCGGGCACAGCGCGATTATATGGACACTGGGATATTGGTTGCCACTAGAGCTAGCGGTAATTGTATCGTTATCCGCCATGCTATATTTACAAGACCTTGACGAGGTATTGACGTAGGCTCTAAATTCTGCACCTGGGTAGATACGGACATTGCCAAAGGTGTAGCAGAAATTCTTTAGCGGTATGCCATATTCTTTAGCAAGGCTAGTCACTGCACGGAAACCATCATGGTCGGTGATGGCAGCATCGTTTATATTGAATACATTTAGAAGGTATATAATTTTCTTGATAGGCAGAAACGCGTCAATAGAACCTTCTAGCGAGTGGATATGCATATCCGACTTCCCCAATGCAGATGACCTCCTCTAATTTTTCATTTGTCTAATAATCGATAATTGTAGTAATATTTATACCGTTGTTTAGATTATTTTTCTAAAATATATACTTTATTTTATTATGAGTAGGATAGTTTGTCAATAGTGAATTTATACAAGAATTCATTTTGCACGGGGCAAATGTTTTGGAAAGATTGCTAAAAAGTGATAATATATGTGTAGGTGGCAGAATGATAATTAATGGTGTTGTCGAGGAGATTATTTATCGCAACCCCGACAATGGTTACAGCGTAATAATACTGGATTACAATGGCGAGATGATTACCGCCGTTGGGCGTTTTCCTGTCCTAAATGAGGGAGAAAATGTCGAGATGGTGGGATCATTCACCAAGCACGCAAAATATGGCGAGCAATTTTCTGCCACGAATTGCAAAGTCGCCCCACCAGATACCCTAGATGGCATAATTAGATACCTTAGTAGTGGCTTAATCCCTGGGATCGGGCCAGTGACTGCGCAAAATATTGTTAATCACTTTGGCAAAGCAACCCTGGATATCATCGAGTATAGCCCATATAGATTGACTGAGGTAAAGGGTATTAGCAAGAATAAAGCCGAGGATATCATCCGTGCGTTTGGGCAAATCCGCGGAATGCAAGATAGCATCATGATGATGCAAAAATATAATATTTCTACCAATCTTGCCTTAAAAATATACAATACTTATGGTGAGAGGACGGAGAATGTCTTAAGCACCAATCCATACAAATTAGTTGAAGATGTGGAGGGCGTGGGTTTTGCCACAGCGGACCGCATTGCTCAGTCTATGGGGATAGACGCAGATAGTCCGTTTAGGATCAAAGCGGGGATCATTCATCTGCTAAAAGAAAATAGCGATAAATCCGGCAACACTTATATCCCAAAGACCAATCTGATTGAGGACCTAGCAACTCTACTAAAAATAGATTGTGATGAAGGGAAGTTTGGCGCAATCCTAGACGAGCTCGCACTAAATATGCAGATCAAGTTATTTGATGTGGAAGACACACCGGTTGTCATGACCTACAAGATGTTCAATATTGAGAAAAATGTGGCAGGACTGCTAAATAATCTTCTCACAAAGAGTTTGGTTTCCGTTGATGTAGATGAGGACATCAAGATATTCGAGGAAATGAATCACATCAAGATGCACGACACGCAAAAGGAAGCAGTGAAACTCGCAGTAAACTCCGGCGTGTGTGTGATAACTGGCGGACCGGGAACAGGCAAGACAACTATTGTCAAGGCAATACTAAATATCTTCAATAATATGCATTTATCCGTCAAACTCCTAGCCCCAACTGGTCGTGCTAGCAAGAGATTATCTGAGAGCACGGATTCGGACGCATCGACTATTCACCGCGCACTGGGTGTGGACTACAGTAGTCCAAATATGTTCTTCTACCACGCGTCAAACAAAATGCCATATGATGTGGTGATAGTGGACGAGGTGAGTATGGTGGATGTGCAACTAGCATACTTCCTGCTTAGAGCCTTGAAGCGCAATTGTAGACTAATCCTTGTGGGGGATAAAGACCAGCTGCCAAGCGTGGGCGCAGGCAACGTCCTTGCTGATATACTAAATTGTGGGGTAGTGCCTTTTGTGTCACTAACTCATATTTATAGGCAGGATGACAAGTCACTTATTGTCACAAATGCCCATCTTATCAATTCTGGCAAGATGCCAATACTCACTAACGCAAGTAGAGACTTCTTCTTTGAGCAATACGATGACGGCAGTGCAATGCTAGATAGCGTGCTAGCACTAGTTACTAAGCGTATACCAAATTACCTGCACTGTGATAGTTCCAAGATTCAAGTGCTTTGCCCGATGAAAGCCGGTGTGTGTGGCGTGGAGAATATCAATCGCAAACTACAGGATGTGTTAAACCCAACTTCACTTGACAAGCAAGAGATAGTGATAGGGGATATAATATTTAGATTGTATGACCGCGTGATGCAGACATCCAATAACTACGAGCGTGTATGGACACGTGATAGAGAGCGTGGAAGCGGAGTATTCAACGGAGACATCGGCACGATCACGCATATCGAGCGTGCGACAAGGGAGGTAACCATCACCTTTGAGGATGGACGCGTGGCACAGTATATGCCAAACGATATGAGTGAGGTGGTGCTGAGCTATGCTATCACTATTCACAAGAGTCAAGGTAGTGAATTTGACGTGGTAATTATCCCAGTTGTGTCAGGTGCATATATGCTACTCACTCGCAATCTACTTTACACCGCAGTGACTCGTGCGAAGAAAATGGTGGTGCTAGTAGGGAGCAAGAAAAATATCGGCATGATGGTGCACAATAATTACACTCAAGTGCGATATAGTATGCTTGGTCGTTTCCTAAAAGACACCAAGGAGACTTATGACCGAATATTTGGCGGAGATAAGACATCAAGTAATAGTAATCAGGAAGACGACTTAGATGTCGAGCAGCTTGATAAACTCCTCCAAAATTTTGATAACGACGAATAAAAAAGATGAAGTGCATTTTTACACTTCATTTTTTAATATGTTAAAAAGTTAAATAATTTTGTTGTATACAAAAATATACACATACTTGTTTTAGACAAAACAAAAAAAGATAATTCTTGTGGAAGGTTGCAAAATATGGAGTGTAAACACTCCAATTTTTACAAAACAAAAAGCACCTAGGTAAAGTTGGTGCTTCTTGTCCTATAAAAATATAGGTAAATAAAAATGGAAAACACTTTATACACTACATATAAAATGCACTTTTAGTGTAAATCAAAAATTCACTTCCGTCAATACCTAATTTTAGCGAAAAATTGCAAAATGCCTACTTTTCGCACTATTTTTTTGTAAATTTGTGCAACTTGCATATATATTTTAGGTGCTAAATATTAAGATATAAGGAGGCGATGGTACTAAGATTGCGACATGTAAGAAGTAAAATATAATCGAATCGATAGTCTAGTTTCTAAAAATAGATATTATACTTTTGACAAAATACATCATCTTTTTGACAATATGTGACAAAATTCAAACATGGGTAAATGTTTATCCAATCGCAAGGCTTTGACGATTAGTCTAAAAGGGCGCATAAATGCTAATTATTAAAAATAGTTTAATTTATCCTAACCAGCGCAAATATTGTTTGAATATTACATTTTTTTTGTTACAATATGTGTAACTATAATTTGAGGTAAATATATTGGGAAAGAAAGACGACAAGGATCTAGAAAAGGGTAAAGGCTCGGGCGCAGGCTCAGGGTCTATCTTTGATAGGCTAAATGAGTTGCAGATGAATGATGCCAAGTCTCGTGACCGCGAGCAAGGCAATATCCTGCCAAGTGACAGCTTAAAGAAATTGCAAGCGGAACGCGAATCAACGAAGAAATCTGCACCAGCACCTTCGCAGAGTAGTCCTAGTGCACAGAATAAACCTGCACAAAAGGACAGTGCAAAACCTGCAAAGGGTGAATCTCCTGCTCCAAAGAAACCGGAGAAGCCAAAGGCAAATATCTTTGACGACGCGAGGAAGAAGGAGATACTGGGACTCGCTAATACCCTAGATGCGTATCAGTCACGTTACGACAAGGATTTAAAGATTGATAAGAAATGTGATCGAATAATCGATTCTGAGAAGATTGATTATAGACCACTGCTTTTGCGTGCTAATGAGAAGGCAGTGGCAAAGATGGGCGATGCTGAGATAGTCGAGATGACTACACTCCTGCATGAGGCACTATCTAGTGCGCAAAAGGCATACCGAGCACGTGCTACAAGGCTTGACCAGACAGTCGGCGTTCGTGCTAAGTTTGAGATAGAGAAGAAGGAAAAGAAGCTAAATAGGAAACTCTCCGAAGTGGAGAAGTGGGACCTAAAGAACGAGTTGCTGCTCGAGGCTTCGGATGTCAAGGGCAGGAAATCCGGCGTGTTATTCATAGTGATACTGCTGCTTGCTGTGGCGCTACTAATCGGCCTTGGAATTGGCATATGGTATTACTATGTAAGCACCCTTAGTGAGCCACTTACTGGAAAAGTGAGTGTGACAATGGACTTTGATCGCGACACGTGGTATGAATATGATATAGATGAGTCGAGTTACAAAAATAGGAAGATCAACCCAGGGGATACAATAAATCCAAATATTGTCTTAAGGAATAGCGCGCAGATTGAGGGTGGCATATCCAGCGAAGGTGACCCACTCATGCTAAGATTCCGTGCATCAGTCAAGATGGATGGAGTGACACTAAATGGTGCAATACATGTTGTGCCAAAAGTGCCTGAGGATGACACGAATAATCTATCAAGCACTCATTATTGGATCAAATATGATGCTGATAAAGAAGCCGAGCTAAATTCCCCAGTCACCATCGATGATGGATGGTTCTACTATTCAAATTATCTAGGTTATGGCGAGGCAATCAGCCTAATTGACTCCATCACATTTGATGGGGAGATGTTCACTGAGGAATTTGCAGGCAAGACCCTAGAGGTGGTAGTCGAGGTGCAGGCTGTATCCAGAGCACACCGAGACCTCATACTAGAGCGCAGAGGATTTGACGTGGACGACGAAGGTCAGGCTGTGCTCACCGAGGGTGAGACAAGTGACCTTGACCCAAATACTTATTGGGTATTCGCACCAGAAGAGTGGAGACGAGTGATACTGACACTATCATAAGTGAGGATAAATGAAAAGTTTGACCAAAGCCGACGAGATGTTAATCGAAGAGGCGAAAAATATAATAAAATCTAAATATAAACGCGGGCACACCAGGCATACAGTCGGGTGTGCTATACGTATGAAGTCGGGTGATATCGTCTATGGCATCAATCTAGATGGTATTCACTCCATATGCGCTGAGCAGACTGCAATATCGGGTTGCTACACTAGAGGGCAATTAGATTTTGACACAATAGTGGCTGTAGGCGTTATTGGAAAAGATTTCAAAGTGCTTGCCCCATGTGGCAATTGCAGACAATTTTTGTCGGAGTATGCACCTAGTATCAATATCATCATAGATACCGATGCTGGGAAGAGGAAAGTGTCACTAGACGAATTGCTACCGCATAGATATATTGAGCACGTAAAGACACTATAAGGAGAAGGATTGAAGACGTACAAGAAGATACTACTTGTCATCATATCATTTGTATTTGTCGCACTCACGTTTACTGGGTGCGGATGCGTTTTTCATGACGACGAGTCGACTTTTTCTGTACTATTCATCAAGGATGAGACTACACTCACTTGGACAGGTGAGGAGAAATATTCGAAATACGATGTGTATATCAATGACCACATGGTGAGAGAATTCGATGGGGGCAAGAAGAATTATTCCTTTGACTTTAGCCCATACATCACATCGGATGAGAGTGAATATGTGCTATACCTTAGGGCAATTGAGCCTAGTGGGGAATTTGACGATAGTCACACATACGCCTACACCACAGTGGATAGCAGTAGATGGCAGGAGATAAGTAGTGTAATGTTTGCCCCATCAGCCAATGTCACACCAGTTAATGCACGAGTGATATACGATGTGTTGATGTTCAATAATATATCCAGTGACGATGTGGAGTACTACGTAGTTGCAATAGCCGGCGGCGGGAGAGATATTAGATATTTTAGGAGCACGGAGACTAGTTTTGACCTATCTGATGAGATGGAAAAAGACAGGGTCTACCAAGTAACTGTGCTTGTGAAATACGTAGGAGATGACACGCTAAGATACGCTCGCGGCAGCGAAGTGTACGTTAATACCGAGGATGACAATGTGGTGGATAAATACCTTAGCACTCACTTTATCTTCGGCGACAAGTACTATGACCTGTATATCAATAATCAAGACGAATTGAATCAAGTAGTCTACTATGCATTCATTAGTAGACTGGATGTAATAGAGGTGGTGATAAGGCCAGGATTCTTTAGCACATTAAATACGGCTGCTGTGGATAATTACATCCGCATTGCTATGGATAATATTGGAGAGACTAGTTACTTCCAGATCGAACATATGGGATTTGGTAATAATATCCTAAAAATTTCATTCAACTATTTCGGCGTGATCAAGCCGACTGTCGGCCACAAGCCGTCAGACCAAGAGTCGAGGATAGAGAATCTCGTGACTCCATACTATGAGAATTATTCGGGTCCAAAAGTAGACGGAGTGGGCAAACCAACAGGACTAGTGTATGCCACAGTTAGCTCCAGTGAGGAACTATATTGGGCAGTAAGTTATGGCATTGAGCCAATTATCATCAACGACACTACTGGTAGCCTCACAAGGCTATATAACAAAGTGATAAATGTGCTAGATACTATCATATATGACGACATGACTGAGTATGAGAAAGCGCTTGCAGTATTCGACTGGATAGGGGCTAACACCTCATACGATTATGCGACGTACAATAATCTAAGCGAGACCAATCTTCCTACCAAGTACAATTGCTTCTACCTAGAGGGAGTATTCAACGATGGTTCGGCAGTGTGCGATGGATATAGCAAGGCATATGCATTCATGATGAATATACTGGGCATCCCTTGCGTGAAGATATCTGGAGTGGCTGGTCGAGGCAATCCAAATAATTGGGGCGGCCATGCGTGGAACAAAGTAGCCCTTGACAAAAACGGTGACGGTGTGCGTGAATGGTACATTGTGGATATCACTTGGTCAAATCTTGATGTGAATCTTGGTAGTGGACTATTTAGTGCAGACAAGATTGACACACTCTCCCATGCATATTTCCTAGTGAGTGATGCAGATATCGCCTCCACACATTTAGCAAAATCCGAGACAAATAATGGTCGTGTAGCACTAAATAAATACGGATATTATAATGATTATACTGTAAGAGAAGATAGTGACATGAAGGCCATTATGACACGCGCTATCGAGACTGGCAATTCTTATGACATCCTAATCCGTAAGACAAAGAGACAGGATATATCAAATCTTGTGAGCACCAATCCAAACTTCCGACTACTCATAGTAGAGTCGGAGATTGTAAAAGATTATTATCTAGCATTCATCCTGCCTATTATCTAATCACCAAAATTATCTCTATCGCATAGATAATAGATATGAAGATAGAGATATTGGACGATAAATGCAAGGTGGATAAGTCTGCTATTATTCACAAGGAAAATGTACTTGTGGGGCAGTGCGTGATAGGGGAACTAGCCACTCTCCTTCCTTATAATTATATAGAGGGTAGTGTGATAGGCCGGGCTAGCGTAGTTAGACAGAGTAATGTGATAGATAGCACTGTTGGTGAGAACACCACAGTAGGGCCATTCGCCACTATTAGACAGGGGTCTCATATTGGCTCAGATTGCCGGATTGGCAATTTCGTTGAGATCAAGAATAGCACTATAGGTGATGGGTCGAAGGTATCACACTTAGCATATGTGGGCGATGCCACAATTGGTGTGGACTGCAACATTGGTTGCGGAGTAGTATTTGCTAATTACGATGGCAAGGAAAAGCACAAGATAACTGTGGGCAATAGGTGCTTCATTGGGTCAAATAGCATACTCATTGCTCCACTGAATATTGCCGATGACACATATATATGCGCGGGTTCGGTGATCACCGATGACACCGAGGCAGGGGACTTCGTGATAGGTAGGTCACGTGCTACTGTGAAGAAAGGTCGCAAGAGTAGATATGTCATAAAACACCCTCACGAAACATCAAAGTAGGGCAAAATTAATAATTATGCAAAAAAGTTTGTGCAACCTGCATAAACTTTTTTAATTTTCATGCAAAATTTTGCTTGACAATCGCAAAAAAATTCCTATAATTAGTGATTTTATCATTGACAATGGATAAATTTGTGTGATAAAATAACAATGCATAATGGGCTAAAAGTGTCTTTTTAGCGAAAAAAGGAGGAAAAAATCTACGATTTTACTAGGTTTTTTCTTTATCTTTTATCTTAATATTGCAAATTTTTTTGAAGTGAGGAGCATGGGTTATGCAAGATATCGAAAATGTCAGGAAGGTAAAGTATGGCAATAACGTCCGTTACACTTTCGGAAAGTCAAAGGATCTGATGGAGATACCGTACCTACTTGATATTCAAAAGACCTCTTACAAAAATTTTATCGAGCATGGAATCAGTGACGTCCTAAAAGAATTTTCACCTATATCCGATTACGCAGGTAAAGCGGATATATATTTTTTGGGCTTCACACTAGATGACAAGCCAAAGATTTCGAAGAAAGAGGCAAAGCGTAAGGGAAGCAGTTATTCTGTTTCGCTAAAGGTAAAAGTCAGACTAGTTTTAAAGGAGACTGGCGAGGTCATCGAGCAGGATATATTCCTTGGAGATGTGCCATATATGACCGATGAGGGTACATTCATCTACAACGGCATTGAGCGTGTGGTCGTGTCCCAGATCGTTCGTTCTCCTAGCGCATACTATGAGTACACTATAGACAAGACTGGTAGGAAACTTTATCACTCCACACTCATCCCTACTCGTGGTAGTTGGTTTGAGATAGAGCAGAGAGAGCGTGAGCCAGAATATTTGCGCGTGTCACTCAATAAAGGTGGCAAGATCAGTCTAGGTGTTTTCCTAAAATGTTTTGGATTATCCGGCGAGAAGATACTAGAGATCTTCGGCGACAACCATATCATGAAGGAGACCCTTGCTCACGACCATATAGATACACAGGCGGATGCACTCATCGAGTTATCTCGTCGTACACGTCCTAGTGAGATTCCAAATGTCGAGGCAACTAAACAATTTATTTTCTCACAATTCTTTAACGAGCATCTATACCGCATGGGTGATGTGGGTAGATTCAAGGTGGATAAGAAACTGTCTCTTGCTAATCGTCTAGAGGGTTTAGTCTCAGCAGATGACATCATGGCAAAGAAGACTAAGCTCATCGGCGCAGGTGAGACGTTTACTAGGGAAATTGCCTACAAGGTGCAAAATAGTGGCATCAACGAAGTGTGGGTGCTAGTGGATGGCAAGCGTCACAAGATGGTGGGCAACAACCGTGTGAAGCTCTCCGAAGTATTCAAGTGCAATGAGGAAGAACTCGGCATCGACCAATTAGTCTACTATCCAGTGCTAGAAGAATTATTAAAGGAACATAAGACCAAGGACGAGAGGATCGAGGCAATCAAGGCAAATGCAGGGGAATTAGTTGGCACGACTGCTACTATGGATGACCTGCTCGCAACAGTGTCATACTTCCTAGATCTAAATGAGGGAATAGGATATTGCGACGTGGTCGACCACCTATGCAATCGTAGGATAAAGGCTGCAGGTGAGTTGCTCCGTGACAGTTTATTTAGTGGAATGATGAAATTGTCTACTACGGTAAAAGAGAGCCTACACTCTCATGACCTAAATGACATTACTCCATCTCAGGTATTAAATGCAAGACCAATCAACCGTGCATTCAAGGATTTCCTTGCAGGGCACCAGTTGTCTCAGCTGATGGATGAGATGAATCCTTTATCGAGCCTTGCTCAGAAGAGGAGGTTATCCGCAGTTGGTCCAGGCGGTATCAAGAAAGACCGTGCAACAGATGAGGTCCGTGATATCCATCACAGCCATTATGGCAGATTATGTGTGGTCGAGACTCCTGAGGGATCGAATATCGGTCTTATCAACAACCTCGCAACATATGCTAAAGTCAATAAATATGGATTCATCGAAGTGCCATATCGCACAGTGGACAAGTCAAAGGAAAAGCACGTTGTGACGAACAACATCGTCTACCTCATGGCTGACGAAGATGAGAAGTGCTATATCGCTCAGGCTACTGAGCCACTAAATGAAGATGGCACGTTTAAGAATAAATATATCACTGCACGTCACATGGATACTATTATGTCCGTGCCTGCAGACAAGATAGATTATATGGATGTGTCGGCTAAGGAGATTGTCTCCATATCCGCATCCATCATCCCATTCCTAGAGAATGGTGAGGGTGGACGTGCACTTATGGGTTGTAACATGCAGAGACAGGCTGTGCCACTCATCCGTACCGAAGCGCCAATTGTGGCAACCGGTACAGAATATAGGATAGCGCTAGACAATGGCAGCATCCATGTGGCAAAGAATTCCGGTGTGGTAAAGAGCGTAGATGCTAGCCACATCACAATATTGACAGACAAGGGTGACCTTGATGAGTATGAGCTAATCAAGTTCCACCGTACTAACCAAGAATCTTGTATGAACCAAAAGCCAATTGTGAAGATTGGACAAAAGGTGAAGAAGGGTGAGGTTATCGCCGACGGTTATGCTACTTGTGGTGGTGAATTGTCCCTAGGTCATAATATGCTAATAGCATTCATGAATTGGGAAGGTTACAACTATGAGGATGCTATACTGCTATCTGAAAGATTAGTAAAAGAAGACGTCTATACATCAATTTGCTTAAAGGAAGAGGAGATTGCTTGTAGGACAACGAAACTCGGTGATGAAGAGATCACGAGGGATATCCCAAATACTGGAGAGGAAGCGCTAAAAGATCTAGACGAGAATGGTATCATCCGTGTAGGTGCTGAGGTCACGACAGGTGATATCTTAGTAGGAAAAGTCACGCCAAAGGGTGAGACTGAGCCAACTCCTGAGGAGAGATTGCTCCGAGCAATATTTGGTGAGAAAGCACGTGATGTGAAGGATACATCCCTGCGTGTGCCACACGGAATCGATGGTGTGGTCATCGACGTGCAGGAATTCTCAAGGAAAAATCATGACGAACTAGATACTGGTGTGAATCGCTTAATCCGCGTTATCATAGCACAGAAGAGGAAGATCCAAATCGGTGATAAGATGTCCGGACGTCATGGAAACAAAGGAACAGTTTCTAGAATATTGCCAGTAGAGGATATGCCATTCATGCCAAATGGTCAGCCTGTGGATATAGTGTTAAATCCACTAGGTGTCCCATCTCGTATGAATATAGGTCAGGTCCTTGAGACCCACCTAGGACTAGTGTGCAAGTCACTAGGCATTAAGATCGCAACTCCAGTCTTTGACGGAGTGAGAGAGACCGATATCCAACACTTGCTAGAGGAGAATAATTTCCCAAGCAATGGCAAGATCCAATTGTATGATGGCAGGACCGGTGAATTATTCGAGAACCCAGTCACTGTCGGATATATGTACTATATCAAGCTAGAACACATGGTAGATGACAAGATGCACGCAAGGAGCGTCGGTCCATACGCATATGTGACCCAACAACCTCTTGGTGGTAAAGCTATGATGGGTGGTCAGAAATTCGGCGAAATGGAAGTCTGGGCACTTGAGGCATATGGTGCAAGTAAGTTGCTCCAAGAGAATATGACTATCAAGAGTGACGATATAGATGGCAGAGACAAGGCATACAAGGCAATTGTCGAGGGCAATAACCTCCCAGAGCCAGGCGTGCCACAGACATTCAAGGTATTAATCAAGGAACTCCAAGGTCTAGGACTAGATGTGCAGCTCATGACTGCAGATGGCAAGGAATTCAAGTTATCCGAATTTGACCAAGACACTGTGCAAACATTCAGCGAAGTGTCCAAGCCAAAGGAAGAGATGGATGAGGTCAGCCTTGACTTTGAGGAACAAACAACTACTGAGGACATCGAGGGTGATGAGTCATTTGATGAAGGTAATTTATTTGATGAGTCATTGCTATTTGATGACATCGATGATTAGGAGAGGTAAGATATGTTTGAATTAAATAATTTATCATCAATAAGGATAGCGATTGCCTCCCCGGAGAAGATTCGTGCATGGTCACATGGCGAGGTGACAAAGTCGGAGACGATCAATTATCGTACTCACAAGCCTGAGCCAGCAGGACTACTTTGCGAGAGGATCTTCGGACCTAAGAAGAGTTGGGAGTGCCATTGCGGTGCATACAAGCGCATTCGTCACAAGGGCATTGTCTGTCCGAAGTGCGGAGTGGAGGTCACAAATAGTGCTGTGCGTCGTGAACGTATGGGACACATTGAGCTCGCTACTCCAGTGGCACACATTTGGTTTATGCAAAATATTCCTAGCCGTATCGGCACTATGCTCAATCTAAATTCCAAGCAACTAGAGCGTGTCATATACTTCGTCAATTTCATCGTGATTGACCCAGGCAAGACCAATTTCCAAAAATTCCAACTGATCAACGATACTGAGTATCGTGAGGCACTAGACAAGTTCGGCCCAGGCAGTTTCAAAGCTGGCATGGGTGGAGAAGCAATCAGGGAACTATTATCCGAGATTAATCTAGAGCAAGAGAGCAAGAATATCCGCGAGCAACTGAAGACTGCAAAAGGTCAGAAGGAAGCAAAGCTTGCGAAGAAATTAGAGATGGTTGATGGATTCATCAGATCCGGCAATCGACCAGAGTGGATGATACTCGAAGTGATCCCAGTGATCCCTCCTGATATTCGTCCTATGATCCAACTAGATGGTGGCAGATTCGCCACATCAGATATCAATGACTTATATCGCAGGATTATCAACCGCAATAATAGGTTAAAGAAATTCATATCGATTGGTGCTCCAGAAGTCATCATTCGTAATGAGAAGAGAATGTTGCAGGAAGCAGTCGACGCACTTATCGAGAACGGCAAGCGCGGCAAAGCTGTGCAAGGCGCAAGGCAGAGAGAGCTAAAGAGCCTCACTGCTGCACTCAAGGGTAAGACTGGTAGATTCCGTCAGAACTTGCTTGGCAAGCGTGTTGACTACTCCGGTCGTTCGGTTATCGTCGTTGGACCAGAACTAAAGATGTATCAATGCGGTCTGCCAAAACTCATGGCGCTTGAATTATTCAAGCCATTCATCATGAGGAGACTGCTTGAGCAAAACGTATCCCTCAATATCCGTAGTGCTCGTCGTGCTATTGACGCACGAAGGCCAGAGGTGTGGGATATACTAGATGAGGTCATCAAGGACCACCCAGTGTTACTAAACCGTGCACCTACACTTCACAGACTATCTATCCAAGCATTCGAGCCTGTGTTAGTCGAGGGCAAGGCTATCAAGCTTCACCCACTAGTTTGCGGTGGATTTAACGCAGACTTCGATGGTGACCAGATGGCTGTGCATGTGCCACTATCACCTGAGGCAATTGCTGAGGCAAGGATACTAATGCTCGCAAGCAACAATATCCTAAAGCCAGCAACGGGCAAACCTATTTGTACCCCAACTCAGGATATGATACTTGGCTCATACTACTTGACTTATCTAAATGACAAGCCAGACGCACTAGGCAGAGATAGATACTTTAAAGACGAAGATGAAGTGCTCATGGCATATGCTGACAAGCAGATTGGCATACAGTCGCCTATATACGTTAGACGTAGCAGTATGTTTAATGGCAAGATGGTGACAGATAGAGTACGTGCATCCGCTGGTCAGATCATATTCAATCAGAAGATTCCTCAGAATATCGGCTTGGTCGATAGGACAAAGCGTGAGAATGTGAATCAATATGAGGTCACATTCCCAATTACTGACAAGTCACTTAGCACTATCATCAGCACGTGTTTTGACAATCTAGGCGTGACTGAGACTAGTAAGATGCTAGACAATATCAAGACACTTGGATACAAATATGCGACAATCGGCGCTATCACTATCAACGTCTTTGATATGGTCATTCCAAAGCAAAAGAAAGAATTAATCGAGGAGACTGAGAAGAAAGTCTCTGAGAATGAGAAATTCTATGCACGAGGACTACTCACTAATGAGGAGAAACTCGAGAAGAATATCGCACTGTGGAAAGAGACTACGAATAAACTCCAAAAGATAGTGATCGAGAATATGGATCCAATGAATCCTATTCGTATCATGTCCCAGTCTGGAGCGCGTGGTTCGTCTAGCCAGGTGTTACAACTATGCGGAATGCGTGGTATTATGTCCAATTCTTCTGGACGTCCTATTGACATTCCTGTCAAGTCAAACTTCCGTGAAGGCGCATCACCACTAGAATATTTCATATCATCTCGTGGTGCTAGAAAAGGTCTTCAAGACAAGGTGTTAAAGACTGCTGACTCTGGATACCTCACCCGTAGACTTGTCGTCGTCGCACAAGATGTGGTTATCACCGAGGATGACTGCTTCAAGAATAACGGCGAGAAAGTAAAGGGTATGGAAGTCAGCACTATTGTGAAGGATAATACTCCAGTTTGCTCACTAGAGGAGCGCATTGTGGGTAGATTCACAGTAGATGATGTGATAAATCCAAAGACAAAGAAAGTGATAGTCCCAGCTGACACTATGATCACCAAGGCTATGGCCGAGCAGATCATTGCAGCAGGGATAGAAAAAGTGAATATCAGGACTGTGCTCACCTGCAAGTCAAAGACAGGTATTTGCCAGAAATGTTATGGCAAGAACATGGTCAATAACGATATCATTCCTATCGGCGAGGCTGTGGGAATCATCGCAGCACAATCCATTGGTGAACCAGGAACACAGCTGACCATGCGTACCTTCCACACTGGTGGTATCGCAAGTGCTGCCGACATCACCCAAGGTCTGCCAAGAGTCGAGGAAATATTTGAGGCACGCAATCCAAAAGGTGCTGCAACTATATCCGAGGTGGCAGGACAAGTCGTGGTGGAGGAGAAACAATCTTCAGCCAAAGAGGGTGGCAAATATTATGAGATATTTGTGAAGAACCCAGAGGGTGATGGCCATTACATCATCCCATATGGACTAAATCTAAAGGTTAAGACCGGCGATCATGTGGAGGCAGGTGATGTATTGACTGCAGGATCTATCAATCCAAATGACTTGCTCATCACTCGTGGTACAAAGGCTGTTGAGGAATACTTGTTATCCGAAGTGTTAGCAACATATGCTCCACAAGGTGTCAAGATCAATCCAAAGCATATCGAAGTGATTGTGAAACAAATGCTACGTAAAGTGAAGGTGAAGGACGCTGGAGATACCAATCTCCTTACCGGCGATGTCGTGGATATCCGCGTATTCGAAGAGGAGAATAAGAGGGTACTTGCCGAGGGCGGAGTGCCAGCTACTGTGCGCGCACAGGTACTAGGTATCACCAAGGCATCCAATCACTCAGAGAGCTTCCTTGCCGCTGCATCATTCCAGGAGACTAGTAAGGCTCTAACCGATGCTGCACTAAAAGGCAAAGTCGACCACTTGCGTGGTCTTAGTGAGAACGTCATAGTGGGCAAGCCTATCCCGGCAGGTACAGGTTTTGCTTCTATCAAGAATACTGAGTACACTAGCGTGGACGATGTCCCATCTGACACACGTGCAGTGGACGAGAGTATGACCAAATACTTTGAGGATGATTCGAGTATTAGCGAATAGATAAAAAGGTGCTACATATAGCACTTTTTTATTTTTGCTAAAAATTATAAGTTGGGTATTTACAAATAAATTTTTATATGTTATAATTAGTCATACTTAGGAGAGATTAAATGGCAAAAATTAACGAGAATGTATTCAAAGAACTTATTAATAAGAAGAGCAATAGGGATTATAATGAGTATACTAATAGAGAACTATCCATCTCCTTTGCTACATCCATGATGGCACTTAGCGAGGCATCAGGAGTATTCACAGATATAGATATAGTGAATCTAGATAAAGAAGATAAGGATATTTATCTAAAGGTTGCAAACAAGTATGACAAGGTAGCATATTTGCTTCAATTATGTTTTAACGATAGAATGTTGGAGAATCCTGATATTCAGTTTAGTTTTGATAGATGTATGAAATATCTTGAGAGGACCAGTGCTGCGAAGAATCCTGCATTACAGGACGTACTGCAGAATATGATATTCACTTATCACAATACTGATATTAGGAAAGGTGATAGAGTCCGCACTCTCCACGAATTAGCAGCTCAAGCTACTAAAGAGTATGAAAAGGAAAATACTGAGGAGAGTGAAGAAGTGAATACGAATGATTTTGGTTTAATTACACTAGAGGATGGAAGGAAGCTTTTAGTTAGACCTGACAAGATGGCAAGCTTCAATAAAGAAGAATACACCTGTGTTAACCTCGTAGATGGCAGGAATGCATATCTTGACAGAAACGGGGAAGTCGTTGCAATAGAAGAAGAAATGGAAATCGAGGAAGAGGAAGAGAGAGAATAACCTCTTTATAGAAAAACATATTTTGACAAAGAAGCAAAATTAGTTGCAATATTTAAAGACAAAGTAAGATGGGAAGATCTAATAAGATAACCCATCTTTTTTTGTTGCACTAGAAGATGATATAAGATAACCCATTTTTGGTACAAACAGAGGCCATATAATGGTCAGTGTTATTTTCTGTATAATAGAATATCATACAGATATCTTCAATAATATAATTTATTCTTTACTTTATAACCATAGTTTCAGCTATTAAATTTTGTGCTGTACAATTTAATTTATTTTTAGGTATTTTGTCATAACAATTTTACAAAGGGTGAAAATTGTGATATATTTTTAATATAAAATGCTGAAATATTGGTAACTTAGGAGTGGAAAAGTGAAGAAATTTATCTATCCAGCAATAGTGTATTATGACGATAGCAATGAGCAATTTGTCCTATATTTCGAGGATTTAGGTATTTTTGCTTATGGTGATACTATGGAGCAGGCACACGCAGAGGCTGTCGAAGTACTAGGTAACTACGTCGAGGTAGCAGCTATGGTTGATGCAGAATTTCCTGAGCCATCCACATTTGCGTTCCTTAGGAGCAAATTTAAGGGAAAAGATATAGTCCTTGTCGATGTGAGCGTAGATGATAAGGGAAAAGTATTAGAGTTAAAATAATTTAGTGATAAGATTATTAGTCCAACAAGGTTGCTTGTTGGATTTTTTTGTGCCAAAATTCGCTTCAAAAATTTATAAAATTATGACAGGCAAATTTTATTTCGAGCGGACAGAAAAAGTGCGCAGAAAAACTATTGATTTTCATGTACAAAAAGCGTTAAAAAGGGTTGACACTTGGGACTATATTTGCTACAATCATTATCGTATTATAGTATGCCCAAAAATATGTTTGCATAGTTTGGGCGGTGATCAAAATACCTTGTCGGTGCAATGTATTTGGTCGCTCCTACCGTATTATAAGAGGTGTATGATACATCTGTGCTAGGTAGATTTTTTGGTAAGATTGCTTTAGGGTTTGCGAAGTAGTCTTGCGATAGATTATTTCAAGGAGGAGAAATGCCAACAATTAATCAGTTAGTGCGAAAGGGCAGAAAGACCGTTGATGCTAAGTCAAAGACACCTATCTTAGACGAGAATCCGCAAAAACGTGGTGTATGTTTGAGTGTAGGTACTACTACACCAAAGAAGCCAAACTCCGCACTTAGGAAGATTGCAAAGGTCAGGCTATCGAATGGCAAGGAAGGTACTTGCTACATTCCAGGCGAGGGACACAATCTTCAGGAGCACAGTGTTGTACTTATCCGTGGTGGCAGGGTTCGTGACTTGCCAGGTGTCAGATATCACATCATCCGCGGTACACTAGATACTGCTGGTGTGGCAAAGCGTAAACAAGGCCGCAGCAAGTATGGTGTAAAGAAGGGTAAGTAATATCGTTACACGAAAATTTATGCTACATAGTAGCAATTCTTATAATAAGACAAGGAGGATAATATGCCAAGACGCAGTGGTGTTGCAACCCGTGACGTATTGCCAGACGCAAAGTATCATAGCAAAGTTGTTATGAAACTAATCAATCAAGTGATGTATGATGGCAAGAAGTCAGTTGCAGAAACCGTAGTATATAAGGCTTTTGATATCATTCAAGCTAAGCAAAATGTTGAGCCACTTGAATATTTTGAGAAAGCATTAGACAATTTAAAACCTGTCCTCGAGACCAAGAGTCGTAGGGTAGGTGCTTCGAATTATCAAGTGCCAATGGAGGTGCGTGATAGTCGTAGACAGACGCTCGCTATTAGATGGTTAGTAACCTATGCTAGACAACGTAATGAACGTGGTATGGAGAATAAGCTAGCGGCTGAGATTATGGATGCATATAATAGTACCGGTGGTGCATTCAAGAAGAAAGAAGATGTGCATAGAATCGCTGAGAGTAACAAAGCATTCGCACACTATCGCTGGTAAATAAATTAAAGGAAAATATTATGCCAAGATCACACCCATTAGATAAGATGAGAAATGTGGGAATTATGGCCCACATAGATGCGGGTAAGACTACTACTACTGAGAGAATCCTATATTATACAGGTAAGGTCTACAAGATTGGTGAGGTGCACGATGGTGCAGCAACCATGGACTATATGGCACAGGAACAGGAGCGTGGTATCACCATCACCTCAGCTGCTACTACTTGTATATGGCGCGATCATCAGATCAATATCATCGACACCCCAGGACACGTGGACTTCACTATCGAGGTCGAGCGTAGCCTAAAGGTGCTAGATGGTGCAGTGGCAGTGTTTAGTGCACGTGGAGGAGTTGAGGCACAGTCTGAGACCAACTGGAGACTGGCTGCAAAATATTCTGTCCCAAGACTCGCATATATTAATAAGATGGATATCAATGACGCGAACTTCCTAAGAGTCGTAGATCAGATGAAGAAGAGATTGAACGCAAACGCAGTTCCTATCCAATTACCAATTGGACAAGCTGATGAATTCAGAGGAATTGTCGACCTAGTAGATCTCACCGCTGAGACATACAAGGACGATATGGGAAATGAACGTATTGAAGGTCCAATCCCAGAGGATATGAAAGCCGATGTCGAGAAGTATCGTGCCCAGATGATAGAGGCTGTGGCAGAGCTTGATGACTCCCTTATGGAGGAATACTTTGAGACAGGAACGCTAAAGATCGAGAGTATTAAACGCGGACTAAGACTAGGATGCGTCACAAATAAACTAGTGCCAGTCATCTGCGGTTCGAGTTTTAAGAACAAAGGTGTCCAGAAGTTGCTTGATGCCATAGTGGATTACATGCCAGCACCAACTGATGTTGCAAGTATCCGTGGCACAAACCCAGACACTGGTGAGGAACGTGATTGCCATCCAAAGGATGAAGATCCATTCGCAGGACTAGCATTCAAGATCATGACCGATCCATTTGTCGGACGTCTCACATTCTTTAGAGTTTATTCCGGACATATCACCGCTGGTAGTTATGCCCTAAATACTAATAAGGACAAGAAAGAACGTATTGGTCGACTCATCCGTATGCACGCTAATCACCGTGAGGAGATTACCGAGGCGTATGCAGGAGACATAGTGGCCATCGTGGGATTAAAAGATACCACGACAGGTGAGACTCTATGTGATGAGAGATATCCAATAGTGTTAGAGCGCATGGACTTCCCAGATCCAGTTATCGAGGAGAGCATTGAGCCAAAGGCAAAGATTGATCAGGAAAAGATGATCCTAGCTTTGCTTAAACTCGCTGAGGAAGACCCATCGTTTAGGACATTCACCAATCAAGAGACCGGTCAGACAATTATTGCAGGTATGGGAGAACTCCACCTAGAAATAATTGTGGATCGACTAAAGCGTGAATTCAAAGTGGAAACCAATGTCGGTGCTCCACAAGTTGCATACCGTGAGACAATCAGGAAGCCGGTCGAGGCTGAAGGTAAATACATCAAGCAATCCGGTGGTAAAGGTCAGTATGGTCACTGCTGGATCAAGATGGAACCAATGGAGCCTGGCTCAGGTTATCAATTTGTCAATAACATTGTTGGTGGTGTCATTCCTAAGGAATTCATCCCAGCAATCGATGATGGTATACAGGAAGCAGCAAAGAATGGAATTCTAGCAGGATACGAGATGGTTGACTTCAAAGTGACAGTCTTTGACGGATCATATCACGATGTCGACTCATCCGAGATGGCTTTCAAGATCGCTGGTTCTATGGCTTACAAGGAAGCAGCAAGGAAAGCAAATCCAGTTTTACTCGAACCTATCATGAAGATAGAGGTAGATATCCCAGACGAATACTTAGGAGATGTCATGGGTAATATAAACCGCAGACGTGGTACGGTTTCGGGTACAGAAATGAGGAATGGCTCTCAGGTAATCACAGCCAATGTGCCTCTTAGCGAGATGTTCGGTTACGCCGGAGACTTGCGCGGACTCACACAAGGTCGTGGTACTTACAGCATGGAATTCTCACATTATAGTGAAGTTCCAAAACAAATCGCTGATAAAATCATCGGCGAACATAATAAAGGCTAAAATTTAGCAAAAATGTTTAAGGAGGAAAAAATAAACAATGGCTAAAGAAAAATTTAATAGAGATAAAGTCCATGTCAACGTAGGAACAATTGGTCACGTCGATCATGGTAAGACAACTCTAACTGCTGCTATCACAGCAGTGCTCGCTAAGGAAGGAAAAGCTGAGCGTAAAAATTATGACCAAATCGATGGTGCTCCAGAAGAGAAGGCACGTGGTATTACTATCAATACCGCACACGTTGAGTATCAATCTGAGAAACGTCACTATGCACACGTCGACTGCCCGGGACATGCTGACTATGTTAAGAACATGATTACTGGTGCTGCTCAGATGGATGGTGCTATCCTAGTCGTTTCCGCAGCAGATGGTCCTATGCCACAAACTCGTGAGCATATCCTACTAGCTCGTCAGGTCGGTGTGCCATACATTGTCGTATTCATGAATAAATGCGATATGGTCGACGATGCTGAGTTACTAGACTTGGTCGAAATGGAAATCCGTGACCTATTAACTGAGTATGGATTCCCAGGGGACACCACACCCATCATCCGTGGTAGTGCTCTAAAGGCATTAGAGGAAGTTGACAAGGGTCAATTAGATGGTCCAAATTGCAAGGCTATCAAAGAATTGATCGCAACACTCGACAGCTACATCCCAGATCCAGTGCGTGAGAATGACAAACCATTCTTGATGCCAGTCGAGGATGTGTTCACCATCACCGGTCGTGGTACAGTTGCTACTGGCCGTGTTGAGCGTGGAACAGTCAAGGTCGGCGACGAACTAGAGATTGTTGGTCTAGGCGGCAAGATGAAGACCGTCGTAACCGGCGTCGAAATGTTCAGGAAATTGCTTGACCAAGCACAAGCAGGTGACAATATCGGATTACTTCTCCGTGGCGTACAGAGAGAAGATATCGAGCGTGGACAAGTGCTCGCAAAACCTGGTTCGGTTCATCCACATACCAAGTTTAAGGCAAATGTCTATGTCCTAAAGAAAGAAGAGGGTGGCCGTCATACTCCATTCTTCAATGGTTATCGTCCACAATTCTACTTCCGTACAACCGATGTCACTGGTACTGTGAAGTTACCAGCAGGCGTTGAGATGGTCATGCCAGGTGACAACGTCCAAATGGAAATCGAACTTATCTCCCCAATCGCATGTGAGCAAGGTCTAAGACTTGCTATCCGTGAAGGTGGTAAGACCGTTGGTTCAGGTGTTGTTACTGAAATAATAGAATAGTGCAAAAAGAAAGTCTGATACAGACTTTCTTTTTTTCACGCTTTGCGTGAATTTGCGAGATTTACTCGCAAGCACTATTCTGACGACTGCGTCACAAAACACCTTGCGAGCAAAGTTTTGTTCCTTGTCTATGAATATTGTGTATAATAAGTATATTTGTATGATAAGTAAAAATAAAAAAAGAAAGTCTAAATTATAGACTTTCTTTTTTGTTATATAAATTTTTAATTATTTTCTTTGTCATCTGATGTAGGTTGGTCGGATTTTGGGAGGCGCTGCTGGTAGTCATAATATGCATATGTGCTGTACTGCTCAGTGCGCATTTTTAGGGTGTTATAGATAGTGTCACGGAGTTTTTGCTTAGCCTCTTTTGGTGGCAAAGTATTATCTGGGAAAAATGGCCCGTCGACATATGTGGTCACCTTTGGTTTACGTCTATACCAACGTTTTTGGAAGGTCGTGGTGAGAGTAAAGGATGGACAATTTAGTTGCACAGGGTAGGTAAAGGCAGCAGAGGAAAAAGGCCTCACACTGGTGTAATATGGCCAGATAGTTGCCTCTGGGAATATAGTGATGCTCTTACCTGCAGCTATATGCTCGGATACTGCGGTTATGAATTTCTTTTGCAGGTTATATGAGGTTGCAACCGGCATCCCACCTAGCATGAGCACTATATTTTGTAGTCCAAATATTGATGTCGCATCAGTAGATACCACGATGTAATTCTTCTGCTTCCTTAGCCTATTTGGCTGGAATGCGTCTATCACGCCAGAGGTATGATTGCCGTAGAAAAACACCCCTTGATGTTTGTATGGGCGAAGGACTTTCTTATTCTTAATCCTTGCGCCATATTTTATTTTCATTATCAAGGTGGCAACAGGTTTTGCTATTACGTGATAAAAAGTAAATGCGACTGACTGGTAAATATGGCTGTTGCTTTTGTATTCAAAGTCTTCGGGAAGAGGCTTTTTCTTTATCCCATAATCGACCATATCACAAGTCTCGCTGTCATAATACCTTACTCGCTTTTTTGCCATGATTTCTTCCTTTGAGACTAATATTATTGTATGGAATATAGCCCAAAATGTCAAATTAAACACGTGCAAATATTTATATATGGAGAAAGCAACTATAGATATTCCCCATATAAAGTGTGGATATATTTAGAGTATTGATAGGTGATCTTTAGTTAATAAAAAAGTCAGATAGAGTGTATCTGACTTTTTTAATCAAAATATTATATTATAGTTTATTAATAATATTTATTTTTGTATTAAATAAGATTGCTAGCATTTAGTTATTTAACTAATATTTACACTTTAAAAGTACATTGCGTTTTGTGGAGCACCTTCCACGTGCAAGGTAACTATGGTTGATTGTGGGATCACAATATTATTCTCAAATGATAGGTAGTAAATAGCAGTATCACCTATTGTCATTGGAGTGCCATAGATATCTGTCCATTGCTTTAGTTCCCCAATCTTCACAAACACAGTTTGCTGATATTCACCAGTTGTTGTCGTAGCTGACACAGTTGTGTAATAACCAAGTTCTATTATCTCATTCATATCACTTGGCATTGCGACAAATAGGTTGTTATTTGCAAGAGTGATTGTTCCAGACAAATTATGCGTGTAATTGGACAAATCTGTATTTGGTATAGTTTCACTCCCTGTGTAGTACTTTAGGTTAAGTATTTCCACACTGCCATCCACAACGATGCCTCTATCTACTAATTGCTCAGCGACGGTCGGCTCAGCCTCAAATTGTAGTACTAAGTTTTGTACTCCGCTAAGTTCATCACCTAAGTCAAGTAGAATAGTTTTGGTGAAGAGGGCGTTGCCCATTATGATATCTTCGGTTACAACAGGGGAGTTATTGAGTAGCACTTTTACATTCTTGTATCTAGCACCATCGCCTGATAGAGTGAATGTCACATTGTACTTGCCAGTGTTACCTTGAGAATTCATGATAACTTTACTAAATTTGAATGTCTCATATGCGCCTGCTAGATTCACTGAGGAATTAACTGCACTTAGGCCAGAAGATTCGCTGATATAATATTCCAATTTTGGTATCTCGGCTAGTTTTGCATTCGATGATAAGTTGAATGTGACAGTGTCCTCATCATCCACAATGTCCTTAAACGTTGCATTTAGGAAGCACACACCATATCTCACTTCCCCTTCAATATTAAATAGTGGGCTAAGTGAGGTGTCCTCGAAATCAATATAGACATAATATTTATTGTCACTTGCTTTTACAATTGGAATAGATACTGAAGTATAGTTATTCACTAGAGTGATATCGAAGTAAGTAGCAAAATCTGCTACATCGGTGATGCCTTTGTCTGTTACAAATGCTGCATCTATTGGCAGCAAATATTTTGCATTAGCACTATTTAGTGTGATAGGATTGCTACCGTAACTCCCATTTGGTGAGAATGTCACACCATTGTAGGTGACGACATCCGTGCCATCATCTATTATGTAATAGTTATCGCCAAATATTTTATTTTGACTCACTCCCACACTCATATTGCCACTGTTGCTATGCACATAACGATTTTCGCTGATGTTATCTATAATGTATAGAGTGTTATTCTCAGGGCTTATAACTTTCCCAAAACTATCATTTGGGGCATAAATCTCGACAGGTGTGCTAATATCTTTTATGGTGCTAGTATCTAGCCTCAATATTTTTTGGTCAAATCTATATAAGCTCTTGCCATTTAGCGTCACATTTTGGAAACTTAGTGGATAATTTTCCTTGCTTAATGCAGAGGTATACAAATAGTTATCCGCATCGCTTGCGAGGAATATTGTCTCGCCGTATTTTGCGCTAAATGTGTTATCATTTACTGTGTGCCAACCACTAGCGTTTATTTGCCTATCGGTGTAGTATACAGGGTTCTCCGCGTTGTATGGAGCCACTCTCATATGACTATAAAATACACTAGATAATTTGCTATCTACGTGGAAATCGACATCGACATAGTCGCAACCCGTGAAGTCAGCCTCGAGTTTCACATTCTCTTTGTTAAACGTAAATTTGATCTCATGTGGGTCGAGCAGGGCATCGGTGTATCCATCAGCAGGTACTGCGGTGACAGTCTTAAGCGTGCCATTTACCTTAAATTGTGCAGCACTCTCGCTATATCCTGCATCAAAGTGGAATGTCACTTCGCAAGTCTCGCTGTATTTCCCATCAGATGCGGTATTTGTCACTGTCACGCTCGAGCCTCCACCCGTTGTGGTAACATCTAGAGTGTAGTCACTGTCACCTCCACCGCAGGATGCGAGGATGAATAGTACTGGGACGATGAATATGATAGACAGTATAAATGGTAGTATCTTCTTCATAATTTCTCTCCTAATAATATTTAGTCTCTGCAAATATTAGTATGTTTAATATCATTATAAAGGAATATAATTTTTCTAGCAAACAAAAAACAACTTTATTTATTTTTGTGCAATTTAACTAAAAGGCAAAATGTAGCAAAAATTAATAAAATTTTGCAAAACTCCTACAAAAAATCTTACTAAATAAATGGTTGCAAAAAATGTGTATCTATGATATACTTACTCTAAGTATTGGTATAGCCAATATCTTCTTGCTCTAATTTAGAGCCGAATAGACCATAAGGAGGTAGTAGAATGAATAAGTACGAGTTGCTGACAATATTCGAGGCAACGCTCGCCGATGAGGAAAAAGATGCTGTTGTAGACAAATATGTATCTTTGATCGAAAAGAACGGCGGCAAACTACTTGGCATGAACAAGTGGGGCGTAAAGAAACTAGCCTATCCTATCAATTACAAAAAGGAAGGCTACTATGTACTATTCAACTTTGAGAGTGAAGAGAGTCTTCCTGCTAAGTTGAATGGACTAATGAATATTGACGAAACAGTTATGCGTAGCCTATGCCTAAGGCTCGCTTAAAATTAGGGAGAAAAATTATGAATAAAGTATTTTTGATTGGTAATTTGACCAAAGACCCAGAGATATCTACCACACCTAGCGGAGTATCAGTCTGCACACTATCTATAGCAGTGTCCAGACGTTTCTCAAATAAAGAGGGTGTGAGAGAAGCAGATTTTTTCAATATTACAGTGTGGGAGCCACTGGCAGAGAATTGCCACAAGTTCCTAAAGAAGGGTAGCAAAGTTGCTATCGATGGCAGTCTACGTTACAGGAATTATGACGCACCAGATGGGACCAGGCGTTATGTCATTGACATAGTCGCAACCAATGTGGAATTCCTATCTACCAAGGGTGCAGGTGAGTCCACCAAGGCCGCAGATGATGAGGCTGAGGAAGTCACCAAATTAAAGCCTGTGGATGACGAAGGTTTGCCTTTCTAATCTAAATAAGGAGTAAAAGTGATGGAAGATAAAGATACAAAGATGGATATGCTTGACGAGAAATTCACTCCAAAGAAGCCACGCCGTATGGGCAAGAAAAAGGTTTGTGCTTTCTGCCAAGAAAAGGATCAACCTATTGACTACAAGGACGTTGCAAGGATTCGCAAGTATATTACTGAGAAAGGAAAGATTTTGCCAAGGCGCCAGACTGGCACTTGTGCAAAGCATCAGAGAGAATTGACCACAGCTATCAAGCGCGCAAGGTTTATGGCTCTCATCCCATATGTAGGAGATTAATTAAGTGGACAGTGTGTCCACTTTTTTAATCGAATATTATTGCAAAGCAGTAGGCTATCATTTAGCAATATGCCTATAATAAATTGACAGGAATTTGGCAAAATTGTTATAATATGCTATCAATAATCGCGATGAAACTATCCCAGTAGCTGCTCCGTAGGGGCTTAGGGAGTAGCCGGATATTGCAAGGCTACCGAATATGGAGATGGCGAATTACACTAGTGGAGCGATAGAGAGTGTGAACTATGTCACACATAATGAGGCTACATTTGTAGCGAAACAAGGTGGTACCACGAAAGACTCCGTCGTCCTTGCATATTTTTTGCAGGCGGAGTATTTTTTATAGGAGAGATTATGACTGACAAGAATCTATACAATGAATTGAAGGAGAGAGGACTTCTCTATCAATGCACTAATGAGGAAAAACTAAAATCTATGCTAGAATCTGGCAAGCCTATCACGGTGTATGTCGGAGTGGACCCTACAGCAGATTCTCTGCACATCGGCCACTGCGCACCATATTCTATCATGCGCAGATTCCAGCGCGCAGGACATCACGTGATACTGCTAGTCGGTGGTGCTACCGCAAGCATAGGTGACCCTACAGGAAAAGTCGAGATGAGGAGCATGCTATCCTACGACACAATCGCAAAGAATATCGATACTATTAGACGCACTCTACCAATATTCATAGATTTTAATGGCAATAACCCAGCAGTTATTGTCAATAACAAAGAATGGTTTGACAAATTATCTTATATTGACTTCATGCGCACTATCGGCAAGCACTTCAATGTGAATAAGATGGTGACAAATGAGATATACGCAAATCGCCTCTCTGAGGGCGGACTCACGTTCTTTGAGATGGGATATATGCCAATGCAGGCTTATGACTTCGTCCACCTAAATAAGGAGTATGGTTGCTCACTCCAGTACGGCGGAGCCGACCAATGGGGCAATATTACTGCAGGGGTGGAACTACAGAGGAAACTAAATTATGAATTTGGCACAGATATAGAGCTAGTCGGTGCTACCAATCCACTACTCTTAACTCCCGATGGCAAGAAGATGGGCAAGACCGAGCGTGGAGCAATCTGGATAGATTCCTCCAAGATATCTGCCTACGACTTCTATCAAGGAGTGTATCAGACGCCGGATGAGTGTCTTAGGATGATGTTTGCGATATTCACCGATATAGATATGAAGGAGATCGATGCACTAATCGCACGTGACGTCGTGGAGGCAAAGCGTCGTCTCGCCTATGAGATAACGAGTTTCGTACGTGGTAAGGCCGACGCAGATAGTGCGCTTGCTGCAAGCAGTGCAGTCTTTGCAGGTCAGGGCAGTATGGAGGACGTGCCGACGTATGAGGTAGAGAGTCTTCCAGTGAACATAGTCGACCTGTGTGTGGCATCAGGACTAGTCGAGTCCAAGGGTCAGGCTAGGAGACTAATCGAGCAGGGCGGAATATCTGTGAATAGAGTAAAAGTAAGTGATATCGCTATGCAGATAGCATCTAGTGATTTTAAGGACGGAGAAATGTTACTGCAAAAGGGCAAGAAGTCCTATATCCGCATCACACACTAATATTTAGGCTAAATGAAAAATATTTGGAGAGAATTATATATATTTAGATTATATTTTTCTAAAATACCATAGACACAACAATTGACTAAATATTCGTAATTTGTTATCATCTACTTAGACTAAAGGAGCAATATGAAGAAGTTTTTTTCGTTATTATTTACAGTAGCGGTCGTAGGTGTGCTCGCCTTCTTTGGGGCAGGTTGTACTCCAAAGGGATTTGATGACAACCCAAAGACCGATGATATAGTAATTAGCAACGGTGGCACGGTGGTGCAAAAAGGTGATTACCTATATTTTGCAAACGGTGTTGCCGAAGTAGATAGTGCTACATCAGATAATATCCTCGGTGCTATTTACCGTGTGAAGTTAAATGGTGGACAAGTGGCACTGGACGAGGATGGCTACGTCGTAGGAGCTGAGAGAGTAGTAGGCCGCGTAGTGGGCTTCCCAAGTGGTGGAATGCACATATATGGTGACTACATCTACTACGTGACGCCAAACCTTGGTGTGAACTACGAAGGTGATGAATTGAATGAGCAGATCGAGCTGCGCAGGATAAATATCAACGGCACAGACGACAAGAGTATCTATCAGGCATCGACCACATCCACTGAGGTGAAGTGGGATATGGCGGCAGTGAATGGCACAGTGTATTTCGTCAACCTCGATAGCGATGAATTAGTATTAGTCAATGCATCAAATGGCGACCAGAAGACTATCGCACACGGCGTTAGCACATTCGTAGTGGATAGCCGAGCAGATTATAGAGCACAGGACACATTCGGTGAGAATCACAATCTAATCTACTATACTAGGACAGCCACTGAAGATGAAATGAAAGATGACACGACCCTGCTAGGAAATTTGCTTTGTAGTGCAAAGCTCAGTGACGGGGAAGAGAAGATAATTGATTCCAGTGACTCTGAGTACAAAGTAATTGAGATGGACGATGTTAGACTCATATATGAGAATGATGGCATGATCTACGAGAGGACATCTAGTAGAAATAGGCCAATACTGGGATTTGCCACATACAATAAGGCAATACTTGATAACGACCAATTGTATATTAATACTAGTACTGACTTACTAATTATCAACCTACACAATTCCACTACAGTATCTAGCGAGTATGCAGATTGTGACACAGTCAATACTCTGCTTATGGTGAGAGGCAACGACATATACTATGTGAATAACACTAGCGTGTATAGGTACAAAAATTCTGCAGATAGAAACCAGAGGTCTTCTACACTCCTATTTGGTGGAGATGAGGATAAATTTGATATGGAAAAATTGTACTTTGACACAACAGGTTTCTACGTCACAGCTGCTGAGAAGATAACGGGCGAGGATGATACAGAAAGATCATTCCTAGCACGCTACGATATCACTAATCCTAGTGACATCGAGCACTTAGCAATATTTGGCGAGAAGATGAAACCAGAGGAACATAATTAATAAGGTGGGGAGATAGTCCCCACTTTTTTGATATATTAATGCTTGAATTGTAGCGAAAAATTATGCTATACTAGATTATAGATAGGAGCAAGTATGCAAGATTTCACGAGAGACAAATTATCTGATTCCACTAGGATAGAACACATCTTCAGTGATGGGCTTCTTGGCAGGATCAATGCAAATGGTGATTATGTCATTTCCGACAATATCATTAAGGAAATAATTGACGCAAAGAAATATTTCACCAAGAGACTAGGCAATAGGCTATATATGTATTCAGATATAATGAGCCTAGATAGGAGCCTCATTCTTCTCATGCAATATCAGCTGAACCCTGCTAAGGACAAAGTGTTCTTCACCTATTCAGTGATAGAAGAGGAGTATATGGCCGATGGCCTCACTATCAATTCCATTCTCACTGAGATCGCACACTCTATCTATGACTATTCATCCGATGTGATACTCCGCGCATTCCGCGACTTCCACGTATTCATCAGCGGTGAGGGCGAAGAGGAGAGGAAGAGAAAAGAGTGGAAGACTATGCCACTGCTTGACACGATAGTGAGATACAACGAGGCTATCGAGAAACTCTCTGCAGACAAATTCGAGATGTACTACAAGGAGTGCTTTGATACTCTATATGATACGCTGTCATCGGGTGACAAGGCTATCTACGAGCAGATACTTAGTGAATACAATGCAGGTATCGCGCTGCATGGTGAATTCTTCAAAGACGAATTAGTTGATGGGCAGGCTAGGTACAAAGCCCGTGTGGAAATATTGAATAACGCAATAGAAAAGGTGAGTATGTCTGACGAAGTGGAGCAATCTGACCTTGCTGCACTAAATTATATAAGGACTGATGTCATGGAGGAGTTCCGTGACAAGGTAAAGGAACAGGAAGTCGAGTCTAGCGAAAAACTCCTCTCTGATGTGCCACTTAGTGACAAAATACAGTACACCAATATCATCCATATGAACAAAGTGACTGAGAGCATGTCACCATCATCTATTGCACTAGAGACTATCACAACTGAGGTAAAACTAGAGGATATAGTGGATGGTGGAGCAGTCTCGGAGGAAGAGGTAGAGCAAGTGCTTGCTGTGTCAAAACAAGACGAACCAGATATCCTGCTAGACGATGTTTATCAGAAGAAGGTGATAACCTCGGCCGAGGAGTTAGCGCCAAAGCAAGAGACGAAACCTGATGCTCAAAAAGATGCTCCAAAGGATGAAGTAAAGCAAGAAGAGGAAGAGAAAGTAGAGAAACCAAAACAAGAGGAAGAAACGCATGATGAATCTGACTCTGAGAATACCGCTGATGACTATGAGGATAAATCCAACTCTGAAGAATTAGCACAAAAAGTATTGAAAGAATACACACAACGAAAAGAAGATAAACAAAATAATAATGACAAAAAGTCTACAGATAGTGTAACCCAGGACTATACAAGTGAAAATGTAGATTATAGTAAAATTCAAAAACAAGCAGAAGAAGATCAAAAGCAAGAAACTCAAAAAATAGAAGCTGCAGAAAAACAAAAGGAAATATTTAAGCTAATTGACGACGGAAAAGTCACTGAAAAAGACGGACAGGAAATAGGAATAAAAGTAGAAAAAGTAGATTTAAAGGAAGTGAATAATAATAAGGAAGTAGTCCAGAGAAACGAACAACAACCTAAGGAGGAAGAAACAGTTGTCACGCAAGAAACGAAGGATAATATAAAAAATAATCTAGGCACAGGTAGTTTGATTAAGGAACGATTAGGTGGTTATAATGGTAAGGCAAGTGGCGGCTTGAATAATTCTATTGAAGAGGAGCGATGAGACCAAGGCTAAACTATATCCATAATACAAGCAACAAAAAAATGTCACATTTGATGTGACATTTTTTATATCTATTATCTATCTCGTCTATTTGCTGGATAGGTATTTTGATTATTTTTCTCATCTGGGAGGACGTGTTCAAAGTCAACTACATTTCCTTTAGTATCGATAATACCCAACTTGGTTAAATCAACTAATTCATCAGCTAACTGTAGACTATATACATTCAAAAGAATTGAATACATAGCCACTTTATCTTCCAATTTTTCGTCTTTTGTTTGTTTAGAGACTAATGCAGCATCATCGATCAGCAACTGTGTATTTAATACAAGACGAGAGTTGCTCCCTACAGCCTTATAGAATCTATTGACTAGAGAAGTTATAAGTTGTGAGATTATATATGGCATAGTACGATTAATTATCCCAATTTTTTTCAACTGTTCTAGTAAGCCACTGAAAACTTTTTGGTAATTCTCCTCCAATTTGCGAGCGCCATCATTTGTCATTGGCTCAGGGAGTACGTCAATATACTTCGAATATTTCTTATGCTCTGCAATTCTTTGATTGACAGTTGGATTTGGACCAATTGCCTTCTCTAGTGCAGGGAAATATCCTGATCTTGTGGTTTCAATTGTTTTAATAATAGCACTTAAATTCTTTTCAGTATCATTTTTCTTTTCAGCAGATGCGCCAGGATATTCCATTGTATACATCATATATTCTTTTGCTGCATTTGCCTCAGCTTGTAGACTATTTAGGAATGCTTGTTGGGTACTAAGATCAGCATTTCGTAGAGCCCTGATATCATCAGCAATTAAGTCGTAACGGATGAAACATCTTGGGCATTTTGTGTAAATATCTTCTAGTATAGGAAGAATATCTTTCTTTACCGATTTCTTTAAATGGTGATTTATATTCCCAAGCAAGCTTGTCCACACTTCACCAATAATCTTTTCTCTATGTGCTTTGGAGAATATTTCAGATTTCTTTGCAGTGTTGAAGTTATCAAAATATTGCTTGTCAATAGAATTTTTATCATAGAAACCAATATATCTTAGATTCTTAGATAGTAGGAATTCATTTTGTGATTCATTTATTAGAGACTTATTGGAAATATAATCTTCTGTTGCATAACCATACGCATCCTTGAGTGGTAATTGTACCATAAGTTTTTTTTCAATAAGTTCCTTATTAAACTCAGCATTAGCAATGTTGCTGCGCCCGACAAGGTCAACTAGATATAATTCAAATTTAGTAAAATTAGTAGTATCACCGCCAGCTACTGCTGCTTGTATTTTTTTCCAAAATTTTTCCCTATCAGTGTCATGTCCTAGCCATGTGTATGATTTACCCTTGTCCATATTGATACCCCTCTTAATTTACTTTATCTTAGCACAATATGTCGATTTTGTAAATACCAAATTTTAGATTAGTTTAATACTAGATAATTTGAGTGTTTGGGAAGATGTATTTTGGGGCATCATTTAGTAGAGGTGTTATATGAGGAAGTTTTTACATATTGTCATATTCGCATTATTGCTTTGTCCTATGATGCTTGCTGGGTGCGGCAGTGTGAGGCATGAGGATTATATGAGATTGCACATTAGGGCAAATTCTAATAGCGAAGCTGACCAAGCAGTGAAATACCTTGTGCGCGATCATGTGGTGGAGTATCTAACACCATATATTGCGAGTGTTTCTAGCAGGCAGGAACTAATAGATATGTTAGAGGACAAGCTAGGTGATATAGAGAGCGTGGCAGACAAGGTGCTTGCGGAAGGTGGCTTCACTTACCAAAGTCATGCTAGTATCAACTACGAATATTTCCCAACTCGCGTGTACGAAGATTTGGTGCTAGAGGCGGATTATTATGATGCACTAATATTAGGTCTAGGCACAGCCACAGGGGATAACTGGTGGTGTGTGGTGTATCCGCCACTATGCTTCGTAGGAGGAGCGGATGTGACAGGAACAGGATTTAGATATAAGTCAAAGATTGTCGAGTGGATCAAATCTATAATGTGAGAGGTGACAGGTGATAAGGAAAATATTATTTAGGTTATTTATGTTAGTAATGTGTGCCATATGCGTGCTCGGTGCGTGCATGATCTATACCACAATGCATATGGATGAGGGAAAGAAGATATACGCTGTCGATGCTAGCACTATGCGTGAGATACAGTCTAGACTTCGCGCGTGGGGATATTATGATGGCGCAGTAAATGGCGTGATGGATAATGCCACTATTGAGGCTATCAAGTACTTCCAGCGAGTGAATGGACTAACGGTATCTGGCAGGCTAGATAGTGCCACAGCTGAGGCAATAGGTGTGTATATTGGCACGCAGTCGAGTAATGACCTATATCTCCTTGCTAAATGCATTCATGCCGAAGCACGTGGCGAGAGTTATATAGGAAAAGTCGCAGTGGGAGCGGTGATACTAAACCGTGTGGAGTCACCCGAATTCCCAAATACCGTGTATGGGGTGATATACCAGCCTTGGGCTTTTACTGCAGTGCAGGATGGGCAGATTAACTTGGAGCCTGATAATGAAGCATACAATGCAGCATCGGACGCGCTAAATGGTTGGGACCCGACTTATGGCGCATTATTCTATTATAATCCGGCTGTGGCTACATCGAGTTGGATATTTAATAGGAAAGTGGTGACGCAGATAGGCAAGCACGTTTTCGCTATATAGGAGGAGGGAATTTGGAAAAGAAATTATTATATGGCTTGATAGCAGTGGCGACTGTGCTAGGCAGCATCTGTGTAGCACTAATCTGCACACTTATTGGTGTGTCGTCGCGAGCGAAATTGTATTCCACTAGTCTAGAAAATTTTTACAAGCGTTCGCTCTATGAACTAGTCAGCAACGTGAATGATGTGGAACTAGATATATCCAAAGTGATCTCCACTACATCCACTAAGTCTCAAAAGGAAATACTGTATAGGATTAGTGATAAATCCTCGTGTGCAGGGGAGAACCTCGCCTATCTGCCAGTTGCGAAAAAGGACTCTGCTAGTTTCTTTGATATCCTAAATCACATATCGGGCTACACACGCTCTCTTTGTGAGAATTTGGATAGCGGTGGCAGCCTCAGCAGTGAGAATATCTCGACTCTATCTAGTCTGCATGACACTGCACTAAATCTAGTATTTACCCTAAACGATTATCTCTTATCCCTCGACTTTGACTATGAGATTATCAACGACGTGGATTTTAGGTCAGACCTCGAGGCAGGCTACACTGGAGGATTAGATAATATTGAGGACGAGCAAAAGGGTATGCCAACCCTTATATATGACGGGCCATTCTCCGAGAGCGTTGTGAATAAGGAAGTAGTGGGATTGCCAGAGGGAGAAATATCTGCTACTGACGCCGAGGAAGTGATAAAATCTAAACTTGCTGTCTATGATGTGAAAGGAATTAAGTATGAGGGAGATAGTGATGGGAAGATCTACACGTACAATTTCTCTGTCATTTGTGCTAAGTGCACATTATTTGTGCAGGTGACGAAACAGGGCGGATGCATCTTATCCCTTGATGCTATGAGCTATGATGCTCCACGCAACGAATTAAATAATGAGGAGATCAAGACCGGGGCAATCAATGTGGCCACTATTCTTGGACTAGAGGATATGACCTGCGTGTGGCAATCAACTGATGGGAGTATATCCTATCTCAATTTAGCACCTAATATCAAGAACGTCATATATTATCCTGATCTAGTGAAAGTGAAGGTGGATAGGATCATGGGACTAGTAATTGGCGTGGATGCTACGAATTATTACACCAATCATGTGGAGCGCACACTCTCTAGTCCCTCAATTGATCTAGCAACTGCTAAGGGCAAGGTAGCAAAGACTCTAGAGGTGATAGACTCCAATCTCGCACTCATCCCAGATAAATATGTTGGCGAGACTCTCACATACGAATTCGTCTGCACATGGAAGGATTACACCTACTATGTCTATATAGATAGTAAGACCGGCGATGAGGCAAATATTATGCGCGTGGTGAAGACCACCCGAGGAGACCTAATAGTGTAGGCGTCAAAAAAACTAAAACTATTTTAAATTAACATAAAATTCTCCTATAAACACCAATTTTTTATACTAATCAACACTATCCCAAGCGCCAAAAAATCTAGTAATATTATGTTATAGTCCACAGGCAAATATATTTTGACATTCAATCAAAAAATATCAGTATTTACTCCAAAATAATAAATCTAACTATCAAAACCTAGAATTTTCGACAAAAGGTCGGCAAACGCGCAAAATTACTTAGCGGATTGTAAAATTATTTGAGTGAGGATAGTAAGAGCCTGGTATGAATGTGTGTTAAGATGACTTTGTCTGTTGGGCCAAACAGTTATATTATAGGAGAATAAAAATGGAAAATGAGAAAGTCAAAGTCGTGCTGCTGGATAGCAATCTAGAGAGTCGCGAGATACAGAAGACAAAATTGTGTGACGACAATATCAGCGTTGTTGCAGACTTTGATACAAGTGAGGAGACGCTAAAATTTTTGGAGGGGAATGATGTCGATGTGGTAGTGACCGACATACTCCTACAGCGTGGTGATGGATTCTCGTTCATAGAGAGTTTGCGCAAAGTAGATACCGACAAGAGGGTAAAGATAATTGTGGTATCAGCTATTGCGTCCGAAGGATTCATCAATAGAGCGTTTGGCGTCGGAGCAGATTATTACATGGTAAAACCAGTGGATATAGATAACTTAAAATCCCGCATAATGGACCTAAAGCGCAATGTGTTTAGCGCAAAGAGTTATAGGTCTACCCGCAATCGCGCACTAGAGGAGAAGATATCCAATATATTTATCACTGTAGGAATCCCTGCGCATATCAAGGGTTATCAATTCCTGCGCGAGGCTATCAAGATGGCAATAGAGAGCCCAGATATTATCAATTCTATCACGAAGAAGTTGTATCCTAGCATTGCAGGGAAATATGACACCAGTGCTAGCAAAGTGGAGCGCGCTATTCGCCATGCAATAGAGGTCGCTTGGAACCGTGGCAAGATAGAGAATATCAATAACCTATTTGGCGTGAGAGTGTATTCCAATAACGAGAAGCCAACCAATGGCGAATTCATTGCTCTAGTTGCCGACAAGATGCTAATCGAGGGCGTGTAAGTCACTAGTAAAAATGGAAAACATAGAGATATTTTAGTTAAAATAGAGGGTAGAGGAGCACGCTCAATTTGGTACACCACTTTCCTAAATAATAAAAAAGTTTAATTTACATTATTTTAGAGGGTAGAGTAGTTGGTACATAGGATTAGCTCGAGAGCCTGCTCAATCCCCTCAGATTGCATATGCAATCTGAGGGGATTGAGTGTGTTACTACGCCTATCTCACATACCAACTTTTACCTCTCTAATATTTCACTCACATTATACTTCTACACTCTTTTACCCC